>CAZKTU010000054.1:0-32093 GCA_964555675.1 uncultured Oscillochloris sp. | reverse complement strand
CGCGCGGCCAAGCTTCTCGAAGGCGACGCCTGAGGGGATACGGGCGATACGCTCGGCCGACACGCCCGCCATGAGCAGGTCGCGCTCAACCGCCCGGCTAATCGCGATGAGCCGGTCGCTGTGGCGCAGGACATAGCGGTCGAAGCGGTGGTACGGGCCGCAGTTATGGATGGTCACCACGAGGGGCAGCCGGGCCAGCCGCGCGGCGAACAGTCCGACCTCGGCAGCCTCGGGGCTGAAGGCGTGGAGGAGCTGGACGCCACTGGCCAGAGCCTGTCGGCACAGGCCCACGGCGGAGCGCAGCAGGGCCGCCGCGCTGCCCGGAAGGGCCGAACGCGGCGCGGCCTGCAGGAAGTCAAGGCGGAGCAGACGGACCGGCACTTCGGCCTCGCGCAGCGCGGCGTAGAGCGGGCCCTTGATATGGAGCGCGACCGATGGTGAGACCCGGCAGGCCGCGAGCTGCTCGATCAGGTTGAGCAGCCAGAGCTCGCCGCCGGCCATGATCGCGCCCCAGCGATGGACAAAGAGCACGCTTATGTGATCGGCCTGTGACAAGCCACTGCTCATATTCGTCGTGCTCCGGCTAGTTCGGCCTGCTCCGCCGCCAGCGCTCAACCGAGGTCCCGAGCCACTCGGGCAGCAGCAGCCCTGGCGAGACCCCCCCGCTCGCTGTGAGCATGCTCCACTGCTGCAGGCGCAGATCGAGCGGCATGAGCCTGAGGTGGAACTGCAGGATCTGCTCGAGCCCCGGCTCGTCGTCGAACAGGTGGGTCAGCAGTAGATCCAGCTCCTCGGCCCGTGGCCGCTCGGCGGTCCAGATAGCGCCGGGGTTCGGCCTGACGGCAGCGGCGCGCCGATAGAGCTCATCGAGCGAGCGACGCCAGCCCTGGCCCATATGAACCTCGGCAATAGCCGCGCGCGTCGTCTCGCCGACCTGCCGGCGATAGTCGGGGCGCTCGATCAGCTGGCCCAGGATGGCGCGCAGCTGCTCGAGGTCTGCGGCCCTGAGCAGACAGCGCTCGAGAGCCGGCGTATCAGAGCCAAGGACGCCCAGGGGCTCGCGTTGGGGTGAGCGGCTTACGAGGGGCGTCGCGTAGCTCCCCGCCTCGAGCAGCGAGGTGATCGAGATCAGCGGAAACGAGTCGAGGTAGATATCGGCCGCCTGGTAGAAGACCGCGGTATCCTCGCGGTAGCCGAAGGCCCGCACGCGCCCGCCGGTCTGGGCTGCAGCCGCCTGCCAGGGGCCATCCTGCTCGGGGCCAACCACCAGCAGATGGGCCTGGGGATAGGCCTTGAGCAGCGGCACGAGGGCCTCGGCGTAGCCCAGGCCCGCGAAGGGTGCATATTTATGCGAGCGGGCGATCGAGAGCAGGACGACGCTCGCTTCAGGCAGGCCGAGCCGCAGCTTGGCCTCGGCGCGGCCCATCGTCCGATCGATCGGCCCCAGGGCGATCGGCAGGAGCGCCGAGCGCTCGCCGTCAAACGCGCGGCGCTCGAGCGAGAGCCGCGCCCCCGCGGTGCGCAGGTCGGCCAGCAGGTCGGTCACGGCCGCGCCGGCCCAGAAGACGTGGTCGGCGTGGTTGACGTAGACCACGGGCGGGGTGACCGCCTTGTCGGCGAGGGCGATCGCGGGGATCACATCGTACGGGTGCACGTGCAGCACTACGAGGTCGGCCGCCGCGGCAAGGCGCCGTAGCTGGGCGGCCCAGGCCAGGATGCCGCCCCTACGCTCGTTGAGCGTACTCAGCTGCCCGCCGCTGTCGGCGACGACGGCTCGCAGGGCACTGGGCGCCGGCGCGGCACCCTGCCTGGTCAGGACCACCGAGTGGGCCCGCCCCGAGTCTTCGCGGATCCAACGCCAGACCATGCGCGAGTCGCCGCCGATGCCGTAGGCGCGGGTGAGCACGTGCAGCACGTGGCGCGGCGCCGCCGACGTCCGGAGACGCGGGCGGCCTGCGCCCCTGACCGGCGCGCCACCGAGGCACAAGAGCAATCGCTCGAGGCTCGGGCTGACGAAGAGGCCGGGGTGCTTGCACATCGCATAGTTCGCCGCGATCTCGGCATAGACCGCGGCGGCCTCCCGGCGGCCCTGGGCGAGATAGGCGCGGGCCCGGGCGATCAGCCGCTGGAGCTCGGCGAAGTGCCGCGTGAGCTCAGGCTGCGTTCCCTCGTAGCCAGGCACGAACATGCTTGATCCCCCCAACTTCGCGGTAGAGCGTCACTGCGCTCATTGCGCCGGATAGCAGCGCCAGGGCCAGGGCTATGGGCGTCCTGAACTGGATCAGCCCGAGGGCGGGCAGCGCACGGATCACCAGGGCGGCCAGGATGGCGGCCAGGAACAGCTGCCGATTCTCGCTGGTTAAGGTCAGCTGGATGTCCCTGCGCACCAGCACCCAGACCACCAGATAGTGGAGCACATAGGTCACGAGGAAGGCGACCCCGAGGCCCGCCAGCCCGAGCCAGCGCACCCCGAGCCAGGAGGTCCAGAGCAGATTGAAGCCAACGAGGGCCTCGACCAGGAAGAGCTTCAGGCTATTGCTGCGCGCCAGGATGACAAAGCCCATCGTCCAGCTGGCAAACTTGAACAGGTCGCCGATCAGGTGCCATTCGAGCACCTCGACGGTCGGGGCGAAGGCGGGCGAGTAGACCAGGGGAACCAGGTAGGGGGCCAGGGCCAGGGTGAGCAGGATGAGCGGCACGCTCAGCAGCATGACCAGGCGGTACTGCTGATTCACCAGGCGCACCAGCTCGGCCGGCTGGTCGCTGACGGCCGAGATGCGCGGGAAGTAGTCCTGGCCCATTGCGATAAGCAGAAAGCCCAGGTAGACCCCGGCCACGGACATCGCGGCCCTATAGAAGCCGACCTCGGCGGTCCCGAGGGCGTGCAGGACCAGCGCCGGAAACAAGAACTGGATGCCGGTGCCCACCAGCAAGCTGGCGGTGTAGGGGCCACCGAAGCGCAGCAGCGACCAGGCCGCGTCGCGGGTCAGGGCCCAGCTCGGGCGCAGGCTCGGCGGGGCCACCTCGCGGCGCAGCAGCAAAGTCGAGATCGCCCAGCCAATCACCGAGCCGACGAGCACCGCAGGGCCGATGCCACGCTCCTGCCAGAGCCCGATGATCACGAGGGCCCCGGCGGTGCCGAACAGGCTGTTCAGCACGCCGAAGCGGGCCAGGGCCCCGACGCGATGGTGGGCGTTCAGGAGGCTGGTCTGCAGGCCGGAGGCGAGGTTGAAAAGCAGGGCCACGGACATCAGGACGAGGCTGCCGGCGTGCTCGTTACCGCCGAGCATCAGGCGGCTGATCGGGGCGCGGAAGACGACCATGAGCGCGGCGGCGCTGAGCCCCAGGGCCCAGAACAGGAGCCAGGCGGCCCGACTGAGGGCGGCAAACTCTTCGTGGCCGGCGCCGGCGAGGATATTGGCGCCACGCCGAACGAGCCCGGCGCCGACGCTCAGCCCGGCGAGCAGGCCGACCAGGCCGATCAGCCCCTGGAGCAGCCCCATGAAGCCCACACCCTCGGGCCCCAGCAGCAAGGCGGTCACCTTCGCCGAGGCTAGCCCGACGACAATGCTCACCATGGAGCTGCTGCTCAGGATGACGGTTGCGCGCAATGCGGATCTCAAAGCTTAGCCCCCGCTCGATGGTACACATCGCTGCCGGTCGGATAGCGTAGCCGCTCGACACGCGTCCCAAGCCACTCGGGAAGCAGCAGGCCGGGCAGCAGGCGCCGGCTCTGGCGGGCGATGCGCAGCCACTGGCGGGCCCTCAGGTCGGCCGGCAGCGAGCGCACCTGAAACTGCAGGATCTGCTCGAGCTCCGGCTCGCCGGACATGAGCTGCGGCAGCAGCCGGTCGACCTCCTCGACACGCGGGAGATCAGGGCCCCCGGCGGGGGCCGCGAGCCGAGACACGGCCGCCGCGCGCCCATAGGTCTCGCGCAGCGCGCGCTGCCAGCCGGGGCCAGTGTGGACCGCGGCGATCTCGCGCTGCGCCAGGGCGCCGAGCTGATTGCGCACGGCGACATCGCCGGCCAGGAGCATGAGCTGGGCCAGGTACTCGTCCGAGGCGCTCAGGGGAGGCAGGCAGCGCAGCAGGGCGGGCGTGTCGGCGCCCATGACACTCAGGGGGGCAGGCAGGGGGCTGCGGCTGATCAGGGGCACGCCATAGCTGCCGGCCTCGAGCAGCGAGGTGATCGAGACCACCGGGTAGGAGTCGACGTAGATATCGGCGGCCTGATAGTAGAGCTCGGTGTCGTCGCAGACACCCAGAGCCCGGACACGGCCAGCGGTCTGCTGCTCGGCGCTCTGCCACGGGCCGGCGTGCTCGGGCCCGACGGCGATGAGCCACGCCTGCGGGTGGCGCTCGAGGACGGGCAGCAGGCCTTCGACGAAGCTCTGGCCGTTGAACGGCATGTACTTGTGGGGCCGGGCGATCGTCAGCATGACGACCGCATCGGGGGGCAGCCCGAGCCGCCGCTTCGCCTCTGTCGGCGTCAGCGTGCGGGCGAGGGTGGGCAGGGGGATGGGCAGCATGGCGCAGCGCTCGGCGGCGATGCCGCGCCGCTCGCGCGCGAGGGCCGCGCCCGACTCGCGCAGGTTGGCCACGACATCGCTGACGCCCGCGCCGAGCCAGAACAGGTGATCGGCGTGATTGACGAAGAGCACGGGCGGTAGGCTTGGCTTGTCGGCGAGGGCGATGAGCGGGATCACATCATCGGGATTGCTGTGCAGAACCACCAGCTCGGCCGACGCGGCGAGCCCGCGGAGGGCCAGCGCCCAGGCCAGCAGGTCGCCCCGCCGCTCGTCGAGCACGTGGATGACGCCGCCGGTAGCGGCCACCGCCTCCCGCAGGGCGCTCGGCACGGCCACCGCCATCTGGCGCGTCAGCGCCACCGAGTGCACGCGCCCGCGATCCTGCTCGATCCAGCGCCAGAGCATACGGGTGTGTCCGCCGATGCGGGCCACCTGGGTCAGCACGTGGAGCACGCGCCCCGGCTCGGCCTGGGGCGGCGGCGCGGGCGGCCCGGGCGGGGCGAGGCGACGCCCGATTGCGAGCAGGGTGCGCTCGAGCCGCGGGCTCGCGAAGAGGCCCGGGTGCTGGCTGGCCGCGTACTTCGAGGCTACCTGCCCGTAGACTGCGGCGGCCTGGAGACGGCCCTGGTGCGCATAGCGCTCGGCCTGAGCGACCAGCGCCTGAAAGCACGCGAGGTGCTCGAGGACTGGGGCGGCCCGCTCGCTACTGCTCTGCGCTGACATAGCTGGCTTCTCCTAGCTGGCTCATAAGCGCGAGGTACTTCGCCGCAGCCGCCGCCCATGTGAAGCTTGCCGCCCGCTCGCGGCCCGCTAACGAGCGCCCATGCCGCCCCTCGTCGGCGAGGGCCGCCGCGACGGCCCGCGCGAGGGCCTCGGCCTGAGGCGGGACGATCCGGCCGATAGCCCCGACCACTTCGGGCAGCGCCCCACGATCAGTCACCACCACCTGGGCGCCGACAGCCAGCGCTTCGAGGGCGGGCAGGCCGAACCCCTCATAGAGGCTGGGCGAGACATAGACGTCGGCGGCCCTGTAGAGATCGGCAAGCTGCTCGTCGTCTTCTACGCTCATGAAGCGCAGGGCCTGGTCGTTCGCCAGGCCCAGGCGCCGAGCGGCCGCAAGGGTCTGTTCGCGCCAGCGCGGGTGGCCCGGCCCGCCGACCTTGAGCAGCTGTGCGCGCGGGTGGTCGGCCCTGAGCCGCACGAGGGCCTCGAGCAGGAGCGGGAGATTCTTCCGCGGGAGCTCGGTCCCGACATTGAGCAGCAGCGGCGTGCCGAGGGGGCGCCCGAGGGCCCGCTCGACCCTCGCCCGCGCCTCGGCCTGGGTACGGCGGTAGTTGAGGAAGACGGGGCCGACCCCGTTCGGCACGACAGAGACCCGCTCGGCCAGGTCCGGCAGGTGGGCCAGCAGGCGCTCGCGCGAGAAGTTCGAGACGGCAACGACGCGCGTAGCGTGGCGCAGCCCGTAGAAGCTGCGGCGCACCAGCTGGTGGCCGAACCAGTCGACGCCGGCGCGATCGCCCGCAAAGTCGACGACCCCCACATCGTGGACAATAACAACACCCGGCAGCCCTCGGGCGCCGCGCAGGGCCTGGGCTCCGGTAAGCTGGGGGATCAGCAGCAGATCGGCAGCGGGGCCGGCGACGCCGTGAGGCAGGTTACGCAGCAGCGGCAGGGGCGTCGCTACATAGCTGGCCTCAAGCAGAGCGACCCGCTCGCCCCAGTGGAGCCGCAGGCTATGCAGCACGCGGCCGATGCCGCTCGCGGCGGGGTAGGTGCTCAGCCGGGGCACTGCGACGGCGAAGGGCCGCGCAGGCGCGCTGGCGGCCCGATGGTCTGGGAGGATTGTGGTCGGCATTATCTAGTTTGATGCCGAATGGGGCGCCAGATTCTTGTGCTGCGCGTAGCAGGCCGCGGTCTCACGGGCTGTGCGCGCCCAGGTGAAGACGGACGCGCGGCGCAGTCCTTCGCCGCGCAGGCGCGCGGCCAACTCGGGGTCGGAGATGACCCGTGTGATCAGGCCGGCCAGGGTCGCTGCGGCGTCGGGCAGAGCCGGGTCGAAGCCGAGGCCGGCCTCGCCGGCCAGCTCGGGGAGCGAGGCGGCCCGCGCGAAGATCGCGGGGGTGCCGCAGGCCATGGCCTCGAGGACTGGGAAGCCGAAACCTTCGAAGCGCGAGGGCTGCACGGCCACCTCGGCGAGCGAGTACAGCCCGACGAGATCGTCCTCGGGCACATCGTCCAGCAGGTGGATCGCGTCGCGCACGCCGAGCTCAACGGCGAGGCGCGTGAGGCGCTCGCGCTCACGAGTGAAGTGGGCCCGCCCCACTTTGATCAGCGCGAGGTCGGGGTGCGCCGAGCGCGCAATGGCGAGGGCGCGCAGCAACGCCTCAAGGTTCTTGCGCGGGTCCTCCGAGCCGACGTAGATCAGGTAGCGCCGCTCAGAGGGTAGATAGTAACGGGCGAGAAGGGCCGGGTCGCGAGCGACGGGCCGAAAGCGGGCCTGGTCGATGCCGAGGTGGACGACGGCGATGCGCTCGGGGGGGACGCCGAGGTGGGCGATCAGACAGTCGCGGGTGAAGGCCGAGTCGCTGATCAGCAGATCGGCGCGGCGCAGTCCCAGCATGGCCAGCCGGTCGAGCAGGCGGTCGGCGGCGGTGCGGTAGGTGCTCAGGCGCGGGTCATCGCGCAGCATGTATGGAAGGATGTCGTGAACTGTCACCACGACCCGGCCCCGCGGCCGGCTGAAGGCTAACAGCGAGGCCAGATTCTGGCTGGTGAGGTGATAGACGTTGGCGGGCCGATGGTCCGGCCACACCGGGAAGTTACTAAAGAAGGCGCGGGCGTCCAGGCCGGCCCGCAGCAGCAAGCCGTAGAGCGGAACCGGCAGCGGCGGCAGCGGGGGAGTGACGCGCGCAGCCGAGACGCCGGCGAGCTCGAGCTCGGCCTGCAGCGAGGCCACATAACGGCCGACGCCCGTCTGCGACCCGCCCGGCTTCGCGAGCAGCGCGATGGGCCCGAGGGCGGCGTAGGCGCTCGGCTGAACAGCCGGATCTGTGAGCTGCGTCACCACTGCTTGCGCCGCCTGGGTCGTAGCAGATCGAGGGCGGGCAGCGCGCAGACGACACATTCGGCCAGCCTGAGCGGCAGCAGGGCCAGCAGCAGGCGCGGCGTGACGACAAGCCCGAACGCCCTGGAGGCGACAATCAGGTAGCGCAGCCTGGCGGCCCAGGCGTGGGCGACGAGGAGCAGCCAGCAGAGCAGCGCGAGGGGGCCAAGCAGCAGCGTGGTCAGGGGCATCAGCACCATGGTCAGGCCCACAGTCAGCGTGATGGCCGTACGCCGCACATCAGCCCAGGCTCGGTATTCGGGACCGTACATGAGGAGGTTGCGCATCCAACGCGATTGCTTCTGGCGATAGACGCCAAGGCTTTCAGGGTAGTCGGAAGCCACCTGGCTCAAGCCCACATGGCGGATCTTGACCCCGGCCCGTATGAGACGCCGGGCGAGGTGGTAGTCGGTCCCGGTGGGCGCCGGAAAATCAAGGTTGTCGGCGCGAGCAATGACCGCACGGCTCACCGCAGCATTACGCCCGAGGAGGCCCTCGCTATAGAGCGGAGCCTGCGCCGAGGCCACGAGGTCTGATGACCAGAGATAGGCCGGCAGCAGTCGCCCGGCCTGCTCGTCAAGGGGCCGCGATCCGCCGGTCGCCGCCTCCTCGCCGTCGTTGACCAGCGGCGCCAGCAGACGCTCGAGGGCCTCGTCGTCGAAGCGGCAATCGGCGTCGGTCAGATAGATGATCTCACCCGAGGCGTGCTGCAGGCAGCGCGCCAGGGCGCGCTGCTTGCCCTCGCCAGGCTGCTGCGCGAGAACAGTCACTCGCTCGCCCTCGAAGCGGCGCGCCCGCGCCAGGGTATCGTCGGAGCCGCCGGCACAGATGATCAGCTGGATGTCTGGGTAACGCAGGGCGAGGAACGAGCGGATATGGGCCTCGACGCCCGCGCCCTCATTCCAGGCGGCCACCAGGGCGCTAACCCTCGGCGTCGCGCGCAGCGTCGGCAGGGCCCCGGCCGCGACGCGCAACTGATCGGCGCGGTCTCTGTCACGACGCCAGAGCAGCCAGTTATAGACACTGACCACCGCGACGCCGGCGACCATGAGCTGGCCCGCGCGTCGGTTCAGGGCATGGAGCAGTCTTTGCATGGCGAGCTCTCAGCGTCGGAGGGTGTCGATCAGTTAGATCCAATTGGGCCTGCACTTTTTGCGAAGCGGCGCCTCGGCGCAGCGGTCGCATCAGCCCGACCACAGCTCAGGCGCGGCCCAGGCCCAGGGGCGCCCTTTCTCCCAGCGATAGCGCACCAGACCCTTGCGACGCAGCTCGAGCATATCCGGCGTCTCGGCCAGGCTGTACTCCCGCCCGCGGACGGTGCAGGCAGTCGCGTAGGGCAGGCTCGCGACAGTGGGCAGCCCAGGCCCGCAGCGCTCGGCCAGAGCGCGAAAGGCCTTGTCGCACCAGCCGGCGACCGGCAGCAGGTCGCGAAAGTCGGGTGTAGGCCCCGGGCGCCCGCCGTGCTGTGCGGCGAAACCCTGGCCCGTGGCGATACCGCCCCCCGGGCTCTGTCCCGCCAGGATGCGCGCCTCTACGGCCGCCATGTCGAGCTCGCCCCCGAAAGGGCGCAGCAGGTCGGCGGCCCAGAGCAGGTCGCCCAGGGGGGCGACCCAGGCGGGCCAGCGGTTGACACTGCCGTTGGCGTAGACGACCGTGGGCAGTGAGCCGTCCGCGGCGAGCTGCCGGGCGACGAAGGCGAGGGCTCTGAGGGCCGCGTCAGCCCAATGGTCCGCGCCGGTGAAGGCGTGGGCCGCCAGAAGGGCCGGGATGCAGCGCGCGATGTAGAGCGGGAAGTACTTCTCGACCAGCCGGCCCCCGAAGCTATTCTGGGCGATCGCTCCGTCGAGGGCGCCGCCCCGCACCTGGTGGGCGAGGACGCGCTCGAGGGTCGGCAGGGCATAGGCCTCGGCCCAGAGCTCCTGGGCTGTCAGCGTGGCGAACTCCAGCAGGGCCGCGGCGGCGGTGCAGGCCTTGTTCGGCACGAAGGCTCCCGCCGCCGGGTCATCGCAGACAGCGCGCAGCTCGGCGCTCCAGAGCCGCCCGACGACGAACGCGCCGAGGTTGAGCTGGGCGGCGTCGGCGTACCGCTCCCAGCCCGCCTGGCCCGCCCCACCCAGGGCACGAGCCAGGCGCAAGAGCGCCAGATCGCAGGCCGCCTCGTGGGGCGTACCGCCGCTGGCCGGGTTGATCTCGAAGGCCGAGGCGGCGAAATGGCCGTCAGGGCTCTGCCCCGCCAGCAGGTCGTCGCCTGCGCGCCTCGCCTTCGCCAGCCAGCGCGGGTCGCCGCTGCGCCGCCAGAGGGCCAGGTAGCCCTCGATGATCCCCTCGTAGCGCCAGTCGAGGCCGGGGCCAGTGTAGAGCAGGCTCTGCCGCCACCAGTGGGCCACGGGGCCGCCGTAGCCGCCGGGACCGCGCATGGTCTCCAGCCAGGCGTCGAGCCGGGCCACCGCCAGCTCGGCGGGCGTGGGCGGGGCTTGAGCAACCTGCGGGGACGTGTCGACGAGCGTGACGCTCATGGGCGCACCCCTTTCTCGGCCGCCAGCACGGCCACCGTTCCCAGGGCCGCGAAGGGAGGGCGCTCGACGTAGGCGAGGCGGGCGGCGGCCAGCAGGCGGTCTCCGAGGGCGGGGCGTCCGGCCCGCTCGGCCAGGCGGCTCAGCAGGCTCAGGGCTACGGCGGCCGGGCCGTGGAAGCCGAACTGCGCTCGCGGCTGCAGGCCCGCGTCACGCAGCGCCGCCCGCAGGCGCGCCAGGCCGCCGGGGCGCAGGCCGAGGGCGTCGCTTCCCCAGCCGCGGCGCTCGGGGAGCGCGCGAGCGAGGGGCTGCGAGGCTACCACTACCAGCAACTCCCCTGGCGGCAGAGCCAAGGCCAGCTCGGCCAGCGCGAGGCGCCATCCAGCCACCGGCTCGACCCAGAGGGCGCCCGCGCCCGCGACGACCGGAAAGCGCTGGCCCACCTCGGGGGCAAGCTCGGCGCAGTCGCAGCGCAGGAGCGCGGGGCCGCGCGGGGCCAGGAGGGCCGCCGCCGCGTCGAGGGCGCGCCGGTAGTCGAGCGGGACCAGGGCGTAGGTGGGGAGCGTCCCGTACATCACAGCCTCTCTCGTGCGACCCGCCGGGCCTTGACGGGGACGGCGGGCTCGGCCAGGAGTTCGTGGTAGATGCCCTCCAGGCGAGCTCCGATCTGCTCCCAGCTGTAGCGGCCCGCGACGGCGGCCCGGCCGCGGCGGCCCATCGCCCGGCGCAGCTCGCCATCGCTCAGCAGGCGGCCCACGGCGCCCGCCAGGGCGCGCACATCACCCTCGGGCACGAGCAGGCCATCTTGCCCGTGGCGCACCACCGTGCGCACGCCGGGGATGTCGCTGGCGACGACGGGCGTGGCACAGGCCAGGGACTCGATCAGCACCAGGCCGAACGACTCGGGCGGCGACGAGGGCAGCACGGTCAGGTCGGCGGCCCGGTAGCACGCGGCTGTGTCGGCGTGAGCCACGGCGCCCGCGAAGCAGACGCGCTCGCCGAGGCCGAGCTCTACGGCCCTGCGCTCGTAGCTCGCGCGCAGATCGCCGTCGCCCACGACCAGGAGGCGCATCTCGGCGGGCAGCAGAGCCATGGCCGCGAGCAGACGCTCGAGCCCCTTGAAGTGATGGGCGCGGTCGAGGGCGGCCACGAACAGAGCCAGCGGCGCGTCGGCGGGGATGCCGTAACGCTCGCGGAGCAGCGCCGGGGCTGCCCCGGGGCAGAAGTGCGCGATGTCCACGCCATTCGGCAGCTCGACGGCCGCGGGCCGGCCGGGCCGCAGGTCGCGCCGTAGCCTGCTCGATTCGTAGTGGTCAAGAGAGACGACGCAGAGCCGGTCGGCCCGGCGGACGACGAGGCGGGCCGAGAGAGCCTGGTAGGCGGCGAAGATCGTCGCCCTGGCGCCGTCGCCGATCAGGTCATTGTGGAATGACAGCACCAGCGGCGCACCGCTCAGGGCCGTCGCCGCCCGGGCCAGCTCGGCCCCCAGGATGAACGGATAGTGCAGGTGCACCAGGTCGAAGCCCCGCAGGGCCCCGACCAGGCCCGGGAGCAGCGGCGCGTTGCCGACCCGGACCATGGGGCGCAGGCGGCGGACCCGCACCCCCTCCCAGCGCTCGTCGGCGAGCGCGCCCGGCCCCGCGGCGGTCAGCACGGTCACGTCGTGCCCGCGCCGCGCCAGCTCGCGCGCGTTGTGGGCGCAGACGTTGCCCGTGCCGCCCCTGTAGGGCGGAAAGGTGGCCGTGATGTGGGCGATGCGCATCGCTCCTCCCCCTAGATGCTTCCAAGCTGAAGCTGCGTCACGGGAGGTTCGCAGGGAGGGCGAGCCCTCCCTGAAAACCCCTTCTCCGTCCTACGGCGTGCCGCAACCATGGCTGGCGAGCGTTTAGCTGCGTCGCGACACGAAGTCGTCGAAGTAGGTGGTGCCGCGCGTCCCCGTGTCGATGCCCTGCTGCGGCCCGAGGCGCGCCTCCTCAACCCGCAGGGTGTCGTTGTCCACGGCGGCCAGGGTCTGCAGGGGCGCCCCGTTCAGGCTGAGGGTGAGGGCGCCGTTGTTGGCCCCCGCGCCGGTCGCGGCCCGCCAGTCGAGGGCGATCTGGGCCGGCGCGTCGCCCAGGTTGAACCAGCCGCTCACGGCGTAGGTGCCCGCGTCGCGGCGCACGGCCGCGCGGAGCCTGTAGCCCGTGGTCGCGGCGAAGCCCAGCTCGACGTAGGCCAGGTCGGCAGAAGCGTTGCGGGCCGCGAAGATGCGGTGCACATTGCCGTCGGCCATCACCACGCTGTTGGGGTCGAAGCGGAAGCTGGCCAGGTAGCGGGCCTCGCCGCTCGGGGTGAAGTCGGACAGGTACATGCTGGTGTTGTTGTCGATCAGGGCGGCGACGCCCCGGGCGCCGGCCAGGGCCGCGACCGCGCTCACGCGCAGGTCGGCCTCGCTATCGGCGAGCAGCCCCCAGGCCCTGAAGTCGCCGCTCTCCAGCCCATCGCCGAAGATCGCGCCAGGGTCGGGCGCCCCCGTCGTGGGAACCGGCGTCGGCGTCGAGGCCGGCGCACTCGCCGCGGCATACTGCACCACCAGCTGCGGTCGGTTCGTGGTCGACTCTTTCGCGTTGAGGATCACCACGTCGGTCGCGTTGCTCACCACCGCGAAGCTGTAGGTCCCGTTCGCCTGCACCGCCGCGCTGACGTCGAGCTCGATGTAGCCACCCGCCGTCACCGCGCCCAGTACGGCCAGCGGCGGCCCGCCCGCCGGTGGCGCATTGCTCGCGGTCAGGCCCGCCTCGCTCCAGGGCCCGCTATTGTCGGCGACGTTGTTCGAGACCCGGTAGAGCGTGCCGCCCGAGCCGCTGCCGTTGCTGACGAACAGCCGCAGGGTCGCCCGCGTGATCGGCCCGGTCGCGCCCGCGACGTCGAACTTGAAGTAGGCGCTCTCGACCGGGCTGCCGGCCTGCGCGCGCAAGGTCGTGCTCGCGCCGAAGCCCGTCGTGGCCTGCGTGCTGCGCGTGAAGCTGTCGGCGCTCGGGGCGAGTGTGAGGGTGCCCGCCCCCGCCCCAGGGTCTGGAGTGGCCGTAGCGGTGGCGGTGGCTGTGGGCGTCGCTGCGGGCGGCTCCTGCCCGCCCGGCGTGAAGACGACGTCGACATAGCTGTTCAGGGCGTTGTAGCCCAGGGTGGGGAAGGCCGGCGTCGCGCTGTAGAGGTAGAGCCCGTTCGGCCCGCTCTCGCCTTCGGCCAGGGCCCGCAGCGGGCCGTTGCTGCGGCTCGTGGCGAAGTAGCCCGTGTCCTGGCTGTACCTGCCATTGGGCGCGTGGTACGAGACCACATAGACCTGCCCGGCGGTGATCGCCACGGGCGTCGCCAGGCTCGCCTGCTGCCAGCCGCTGGTCGTCTCGTTCGTGAAGACCACCCGCCCGAGCAGCGCGCCGCTGGCGCTCCAGAGCGAGCCGGTGTGGGTGCCCGTGTTCTCCGGGCCCTTGTAGAAGCGGATGGCCGTGATCTGCCCATTCTGGGTCGCGGTGAACTTCATGCCGAGCTCGGTGGCCGCGGTGTCGGGGTCGTGGATAACGGCGGGCGTGGTGGCGTCGCTCCACAGGCTGCACGGGCAGCTCGGGGCGCCCACGCTGATGGTCACGCTGGCCGGGGTGACGTCGGCGTTCAGGCTGTCGTCGACCGCCCGGGCCTGGATGGTCAGGCTGCCCGCGGCCGGCGCGCTCACGCTGAGCGTCCAGCTGCCGCGCCCGCTGGCCGGCCGCCAGGTCGCCCCGCCGTCGGTCGAGAGCTCGACCATGCCCACCACGCCACCGACGTCGCTCGCCGTGCCGCTGACCGCCACGGTCGCGCCGGCGCCTACAGTCGCGCCGGCGGCAGGCGTGCTGATTACCGTCTCGGGCCGGGTCGTGTCGGTGGAAGCCGTCGGCGCGACCAGCCCCGCCTGCAGGGTGGCCGGCTGCACACCCATGTCCGCAAAGAGGTTGGCCGTAGCCTGCTGCATGCGAACGTCCGTCGGCGTACCGTCACGATCATGGGTCGCGTCCAAGCCCCAGGCCCACTGGACCGTGCCCGCGCCGAAGACCAGGGCGCCGCCGCTGTGGCGGTACAGAGTCAGGTGATGGGTGGCCGTGCTGCCCGGGCTGAAGCTGTTCGCGTAGCCGTTTGAGCCGTAGTCCCGCAGCAGCGGGACGCCGCCCACCGTCGTGGTCGAGAGGCGCAGCATGCCGGTCGGGCGAGCCGCCGCCACCAGGGGCGCGGCGGGATTGCTCGAGTCAAGCTCAACCACGTCCCACTCGTAGCCCAGGGTGCCGCTCGGCAGATTCGCCGCGCCGCCCGCGGGCAGCGTAGCGATGGTGGTGTTGCGCCAGAAGCGCAGCCGGCCGTCCTCGGCGGGGACGCGGATAACGCCCGTCGCGCCGTCGTTGACGCCGAAGATCTGGCCCGTCAGCGCGTTCTCGGGGCGCCCGCCCTCGGGCGGCGAGCTGAAGCGCGGGTCGCGCCACAGGCCGGTCCACTCCGGCGACGGGTCGAGATTGGCGTCGTTCTGGCTCTCCTTGTAGGAGACAAGGGTCCGCAGGGCGGTGTCCCCGCTGACCGTGCTGGCCTCCCAGCGGATCTTCCAGTAGACCTCGTTGCCGCTGAAGAAGGCCATGTGGACGCCGGCGTCGCGGGCCGCCTCGACATTATTGCGCTGGGCGCCCGACCAGTACTCGTCGTGGCCCACCGAGAGGAAGACGCGGTGGTTGCGGATCAGGTTGCCGCGCACGTGGCTGTCGATCCCGGTGAAGTAGCTCACGTCGTAGCCGTTGCGCTCGAGCCAGCGCAGCATGGGATACTCGGCGTTGAACAGGTAGTCCTGGCCGTTATCGACGGTGCGGGCGAGCATGGGGCGGTTGTAGCTGACCGCGTAGGCGCGCGCAGGGTTCGTGCCCGGCCCGCCCTGGTAGAGGCTGTTGCCGCCGTAGGTGTTGTAGGCCTGCCAGGTGGTGTCGGAGGTCTGGAAGAGCAGGGCCGAGCTGCCCGCGTCGTCGCGCACGATGAAGGGGATGTGGCTCGCGCCGCCGGTGTCGCTGCGCCGCGGACGCGCGATGTAGATGCCCGAGACGGCATTGGCCGGCACGGCCCAGGTGGCCGAGACGGTCCAGTTGCCGCAGTCGACCAGGCCGGTGCTCGCCTGGGTGAGGCAGGCGGGCTGATCGCGGACGCTGGTGGGGGTCACCGTCGCCACCTTGCGCGCCCCGAGGCCGCCGTAGTAGCCGAGGCGGTAGATGTCGACGCTGTAGCCACTGGCCGTCGTATCGATCTTGAAGCTGACCGTCTCGCCCCTGTTGACGCTGATGGCCGTGGCATAGCCCTGGATGCTGGCGTCGCCGATGCCCACGACCTCCCACTCGCTCGCCGGGCTGCCGGCCAGACAGTTCTCGGCCACGATCTGATTGGCGGGCGCGCTGCACGGGTCGCCGCCGCTCACCGGCGTGTTCGTCGGGACGGCCGGCGTGTTCGTCGGGACGGCCGGCGTGTTCGTCGGGACGGCCGGCGTGTTCGTCGGGGCCGGCGGCTGGCCGGTGGACAGGGTGAAGACCGGGTCGACCCAATAGTTGCTGGCCTGGTAGGTCTGGTCGGGGAAGCCCCCGCCCGCCCCGTAGCGGTAGACGCCGTTGCCGCCCGCCGCGCCCGAGGCCAGAGCGGTCAGCGGCCCACGGGTGAGCGCCGCCGAAAAGCCGTTGGTGTTGAGCGAGTAGTTGCCGCTGGGGGTGTAGTACGAGGCGATGTAGGTCTGCCCCGCCTGGATATCGACGGGCGCGCTGAAGCTCGCCTCGACCCAGCCCGTCGCCGTGGTGCTCGGGAAGGTGACCTGGGCCAGCCGCACGCCCGCGTCGCTCCAGAGCGAGCCCACGTGGGGCCCGACGTTGGCCGCGCTGCGATAGAAGCGGATGCCGGTGATCTTCCCGCTCAGCTCCGAGCGGAACTTGACGCCCAGCTCGACCGGGTTGGGATCGGAGACCGTAGTCACCGCCGGGAGATCGCCGGGGGCGAAGAGCGTACACGGGCAGCTCGGCCCGGCGCTGGTGGTGAAGCTCCAGCTGAAGTCCGCCGCCAGGGGGTTGCCGGCCACATCAGCGGCCCCGCCCGCCCCGCCGCGCACCCGCGCCGTGTAGCTTGCCGAGCCGGCCAGGGCCGCGGCCGGGGTGATCTGCACCCGGCGGGCCGCGGCGTCGTAGCTCACGGCCGCGGCGACCAGGGCCCCGCCCCCGTCGCGCAGCTCGACGTTGGCCGCGCCGAGCGAGGCCGGGTCCATCGGCTCGCTGAAGGTCGCGCTCACCGCCGCGCCGACCGAGACGCCGCTCGCGCCGCCGGCCGGGCTCGTCTCAACTACCGTCGGCGCCGTCGTATCGACACCGTAGCTGGCGCTGTAGACACCCGCGCCGGCGTCGAAGATCGCGTACTCGACGCCCTTGATCGCCTGTAGCGAGTAGCTCACCGGGGCTCCGCCGCGCGAGAGGGCGGCCAGGTTCGCCGAGCCCGAGCGGGCGGGCAGCATCGCCCGCAGGTTGCGCGCGCCGGGGGCCTGGTCGATCGTGAAGCTCAGGGTGCCGTTCGCCCAGCTCAGCCCGCTGAAGCGCGAGCCGTTGCGCCCGTCGAGCCAGGTGAGCATCTGGCGGGCCGAGACCACCGGCACGCCCCTGGCGACCGCCGAGCCGACCACGGCGTCGGCCACGCTCGAGGTCGCCGCGTCGGTGTGGGCGTTGACCGTGATCGCCGCGTAGTAGCCCTCGGGCCCGACGGCCTTGTCGAGCTGGCTGTTGATCGTGAAGGGGTAGCTCTGGCCCGACTCGTCGGTGTTCTGGGTGGCCGCCTGGTAGACATCGTACATCCCGCCGTTCTGGGCGGCGAAGCGCATGGGCATGCCCGAGCCGGTGAAGTAGCCCGGCCGGTCCTGGATCCAGAAGGGCGGCCAGTAGTAGTAGCTGGTATCGAGGCGCATGCCGTTCTCGAGCTCGACCTGGGGCTTGGTGTCCCAGTCGCTCCAGACCAGACAGTGGGTGCGCTGGGTCGCCGGCGAGCCGATGCCCGTGAACTTCGCCCGCCAGGCGTTCAGCTGGCCGGAGAAGTCGCTGCGCAGCGAGGTCGGGGTGAAATCCTGGCAGTTGGTGTTGACGTGCAACCCGACCTCGAAGCCCTCGGCGGTGTAGCCGGCGGCCTGCTGGGCGGTCAGGGGCGTGCTGGTGTAGACGTACGAGGTGCCCCTGATGCACTGCCAGTCGTCGACCGAGCAGCCCGCGGGGCTGCTGGCCTTGAACTGCTCGAAGCGCGGCCCGGTGCCGCCATTGCCGTGGTCGTCGCCGGTCATGATCACCACGGCCTTGTGGCCGCTGGGGAAGTACCAGAAGCGCGGCAGCGGCCTGGCGCTGATGGTCAGGATCAGATTGGCCAGCAGGCGCTGCTGCTCGTCGGCCTGAGGGATGGCCACCTTACTCAGGTCGACCCAGTCGGGCTGCGGGTCGCCCGGCGCGTTGCCGAAGTAGAGGTCGTCGGAGCGGATCGGCGCGAAGGTGTCGCGCTCTTGCCCGGCCCAGGCCGGGTTGCCCTGGCGCTGGTAGACCACCGAGCGGGCCAGGTCGTAGGTGAAGGCGGCGGCCTGCCCGCCGTTCGCGCCCACGGCCCGCAGAGTCACGGCCGGGCTGCCCGCGGTCGCCGTCGCGCTGCTGAGCAGCCTGGCCACCTCGCTGGCGCCGCTCAGGGTGTAGCGGTCGGCCGTCCCGCGGAACTGCATGCTCTCGCCCACAATGCCGTTGCCCGGCGCGGCCGCCGTGTCAACCTGTAGGTAGGCGTTGGTCAGGGTGCCGCCGGCGTCGCTCAGCCCGAGCAGGCCGGCGAGCTGTTTGTCGGGGCGCATGGCGATCAGGTTGCCGCCCGCGCTCACCCAGTCGCTGAACAAGGTCACCTGGGACGCGCTCAGGGCCGTCTCTGCCAGCAGCACTACATCATAGGAGGCCAGGGTCGCCGCGCTCACGGCGCCCAGTTCGGCGCTGGCGAACAGGTTCAGGCCCTCGGCCCGCAGGATCTCGGCGTAGTAGGCGCCGAAGGGGTTGGCGGGATTATGCACGAGCAGGATCGGCCCGCCCGGGCCATCGGCGAGGGCCGAGGCGGGGGCCGCGGCGGCGGGGCCGGCCAGGGCGTCGGCCAGGCTCTGCGAGAGGCTCGCGGCCGCGCGCGAGGCTGCGCTTGCCTGGGCCGAGCCCGGCAGGTTAGCCGTCCAGCGCACCGCCCCGGTCTTCGCGTCCCACAGCACCAGCAGGTTGTCCTCGCCCATGCTCGCCAGATCTTTGCTGTCGGGGCTGAACGAGAGGTCGGTGACCGGGGCGGAGTGGCGGCGCAGGCGCAGCCGCTCGGCCCCGCTGTCGGGGTCGAGCAGGACGATCTCGTTGTTGGCGTCGGAGCTGGCCACCGTCGCCCCGTCGATGCTCAGCACCGTGGCGCGCAGATCCTTGGGGGCCCGCTTGAGCACCCGCTGCTGCACGCCGGTCACGGCGTTCCAGCGCCGCACGGTGCCGTCGGCGCCCGCGCTGAAGAGTGTGCGCCCGTTGCGGGCAAAGCTGATCGCATTCACCGGCCCGGCGTGGCCGCGCAGGGTGTGCAGCAGCCGGCCCGTCGCCGTGCTCCAGATCAGGATGCGCCCGTCCTCGCCCGCGCTGGCTACGGTGCTCAGGTCGCGGTTGAAGTCGACCGAGGTGACCGCGCCTTTGTGGCCCTGGAGCAAATACTTGATCGCGCCGGCGTTATCCCAGAGCACCAGGCGCCCGTCCTCGCCGCCGCTCGCCAGCAGCCCGCCGTCGTCGGAGACGGCGACGGCCCGCACGGGGTGCTCGTGGCCCTCGAGGACGCGCAACTCGGCCCCGCCCGCCACGTCCCAGACCCGCACGGTCGAGTCGCGGCCGACGCTCGCGAGGGTCGTGCCCCGCGGGCTGAAGGTGACCCCGGTGACGGGCTGGCCGCCGTGCCCCGGCAGGCTCCTGATGCGCCGCCCGTCCTTGACATCCCAGATCACGATCTCGCCGCCGGCCCCGCCGGTGGCCAGGCTCTTCCCGTCAGGGCTGAAGCTGAGCGCGGCGATGCCGCGGGTGTTCGCTATGTTACGCGCCGCCGTCGCCGGGGTCTGCGGGGTCACCAGCGGCGCGGCCACCAGCACCCAGACCGCCACGATCGCCAGGTAGATGATGAGCCAGCCGGCTCGGAGATATCGCTTAGCCATAGTTGCCCC
The DNA here is from genome assembly GCA_964555675.1 of uncultured Oscillochloris sp. Lineage (GTDB taxonomy): Bacteria > Chloroflexota > Chloroflexia > Chloroflexales > Chloroflexaceae > CAIWXH01. The sequence goes on along the minus strand of CAZKTU010000054.1, from coordinate 12,699 downwards.
TTCGCTCAGTCCAGCCACCCTACCTCAACAACGCCGGGAGGTAGAGCGCATGTATGCCTGCTTCGTCTGTTCGCCGCTCGATCGCCCCGATATCGCACCCCGCCCCCTGCGGCCTGACGACGCCCCGCCGGTCAGCCCCGGCGCAGCCCGCGCGGGCCCCGCCGTCGAGAGCCGGGCTGTCGGGCAGGGGCGTCACCGGCAGCTGCCCCGGGGCTGTCGCGCCGAGACGGGCGTCCACGTTCAGCAGGTCGCCCTGCCCCGGCTCCAACGCGCAGCCGGCGGTCGCGCCGATCAGGTTATGCCCCTGCGAGACGAGCCGGTCGCAGTCGGCAGCCGCGCCGCCGTTGCCGGCGATGATCGAGCCGCTCGCCAGCGCGCGCCCGCCGTTCACGCTGCTCAGGCCGCCGGTCAGGGGGGCCCGGTTGCCCGTCACCGTCGAGCTGCGCAGCAGCAGCTCACCGCCCGCCCCGGTGCTGATCGCGCCGCCGTCCTCGCTCGCCACATTGGCGTAGATCACGCTGTCGTCGATCTCCAGCGGGCCGTAGCTCACGATCCCGGCCCCGACCAGGGCCGTGTTGCTCAGGACGCTCGTCTGGGCCAGGCCGGCGCGCCCAAAGTTGGCCAAGCCGCCGCCCAGCACGGCCAGGTTGCCGCGCAGGGTTACGCTCACCAGGCGAGCGCTGCCCAGGTTGGCCACGCCGCCGCCGAACAGGCCGGCATTGGCGGCCACCAGGCTGTCGGTGACGGTCATGACGCCGCTGTTGCCGACGCCGCCGCCCAGCAGGGCGCTGTTGCTGATCACCTCGCTGGCGCTGATGCTCAGCGTCCCGAAGTTGGCGACCCCGCCGCCCATGCCGTCGCCGCCCTGGGTGTAGCCGGCGCTGTTGTCGCGCACGATACTCGCCTCGAGGGCCAGCTCGCCGTAGTTCTGCACGCCGCCCCCGTCGGGGGCCGCGCCGCCGCTGATGGTCAGCCCGCGAACAGTGGCCCGCACGCCCGGGGCGACGCTCAGGGCGCTCCCGCCGCCGCCCGCGTCGAGCACGCTCTCGGTGGCGCCCGCCCCCTCGATGGTGATCGCCCGCTCGAGGCGCAGCCGCTCGTCGTAGCGCCCAGGGGCGGCCCGCAGCGTGTCGCCGGGGCCGGCCAGGGCGAGGGCTCGGGCCAGGGTGGCGCAGGGCCGGTCGGGGGCGAGACAGTCGTTGCCGTCGTCGCCGTCGGGGGCCGCATACCATGTTGTACCGGCCGCGCCCGCGGCGAGCTCGAAGGCGCCGCTGTCGCAGCCGGGGCCCTGGGGCCTGGTCACGCCGCGCTGGTCGCGGTCGAGGCAGAGGGCCTCCTCGCCGGCGTCGATGGCCGGGCTGCCCGCCAGCAGGGCGTAGGTCGGGGTCGGGCCGCCGTTGTCGGCCAGGGGGCCGAGCAGGGGGTCGAGGCCGCTCTGGTCGCCGGGGCCCTCGCCGCCGAAGCCGCAGCCCGCGGCCTGCCCCAGCAGGTTTCCGCCGAGACTGGCCAGAGGGCCGCGGCAGTCGGGGCTCGCGCCGGCGCTGTTGGCGGCGACGATGCTATTGCCGAGGGTCACGGCGCCGCCGCTCTCGACCTCGATCCCGCCGCCCGCACCCGCGGTATTGCCCGCCACAGTGACGTGGGTCAGCTCGACCGTGCCCGGGGCGGCCACGAGCCCGCCGCCGGCGGCCGAGGCGCTATTGCCGCCGATGGTGCTGTTGAAGACGCGCAGCGAGCCGCGGCTGTTGATGCCGCCGCCGGTGACGCCGCTGTTGCTGATCACGGCCGTGCCGCTGATGGTCAGGGCGCCGAAGCTGAAGATGCCGCCGCCGAGGCCCTGGAAGCCCTCGCCGATGCTGACGCTGTTCGAGACCACCACGCTGTCGACGATGCTCAGCGGGCCGAAGTTGGCGATGCCACCGCCGCCGCCGATCGCCCGCCCGCCGGTCACGGTCAGGCCCTGCAGGGTCACCGGCGCGGTCGAGAAGCTGGTGATCACCGGGCCGGCCCCGGCCCCGTCGATGATCGCCTCCGCCGCAGTCGCGCCGACGATGCTCACCCCGCGCCTGATGGTCAGGCGCTCGGCGTAGCGACCGGGGGCCAGGCGCAGCGTCGCGCCCTCGGGGGCCTTGGTCAGGGCCGCGCCCACAGTGCGGCAGGCCGTGGCGGGGCTCAGGCAGTCGGCCCCGTCGTCGCCCGCCTCGTCGACGTAGAGAGTCGTCTGAGCCTGCGCCCGCGCGGGCAGGCCGGCAAGGGCCAGCGCTCCCGCCAGGGCCAGAACAGCGAACACCCACCGTCTCGTCTGCTCCATGGGGCTCCCCTTGTGGATAGGCGGCGCAGCCACTGCGCCCTCAGATTCCCTGGGCGCGGCAAGCGCGCGCCAGGGCCGCGGCCACGGCGCGCTGCTCTTCCTCGCTCAGCTGGTGGAAGAGGGGCAGGATGATCAGCCTGTCCTGGGCGCGCTCGCTCTCGGCCAGGCGCGCGCAGCTGCCCGCCGCGCAGCCGCAGGGGCCAGGGCCCGCCCCGCAGCTCCAGGGCTGGCGGGCATAGGCCGGCTCGCGGTGGGCGCACATCACGCCGCGCCGGGTCGAAACGCCGGCGTCGAGCATGTGCTGCATCACGGGCCGCTGCTCGCAGCCCTCGGGCAGGCGCACGCAGAAGCTCTGCCAGTTGCTGCGCGCCCAGGCCGGCTCGTGGGGCAGGCCAAGGCCGGGAATGTCGCTCAGCAGCTCGCGATAGCGGGCGGCCTGGGCCCGTCTGCGCGCGATCACCTCGGGCAGGCGCCGCAGCTGCTCGCGCCCCACGGCGGCCTGGATGTCGCTCAGCCGGTAGTTGAAGCCCAGCTCGGTGTAGGTCTCGAAGACCACCTCGCGCGAGCCGTGGCGCACCGTGTCGGGCACGCTCATGCAGTGCTGGCGGGCCAGGCGCACGCGCCGGTCGAGCTCGGCGCTCGCCGTGGTGAGCATGCCGCCGTCGCCGGTGGTCAGCAGCTTGCGCGGGTGGAACGAGAAGCAGGCCACGTCGCCGTGGGGCCGCCCGATCGGCTGCCACTCGTCGCCCCAGCGGATCTGGCTGCCGATGGCGCAGGCCGCGTCCTCGACCACGGGCAGACGGTGGCGGCGGGCGACGGTGAGCAGGGCGGCCATGTCGCAGGGCATGCCCACCTGGTGTACGACCAGGATGGCCCGCGTACGCGGCGTGATCGCCTGTTCGACCAGGGCGGGGCTCATGTTGAAGGTGGCGGGGTCGATGTCGACGAAGACCGGGGTGGCCCCGCAGTAGCGCACGCTGTTGGCGGTAGCGATGAACGAGTGGCTGACCGTGATCACCTCGTCGCCGGGGCCGACGCCCACGGCGAGCAGGGCCAGGTGCAGGGCCACGCTACAGTTAGCCACGGCGCAGGCGTAGGGCGCCCCGACAAAGGCCGCGAACTCGCGCTCGAAGGCGGCGACCTCGGGGCCCTGGGTGACCCAGCCCGCCATGATCGGGCGCGCCGCCGCGGCGACCTCCTGCTCGTCCATCCAGGGGCGAGTGACGGGGATCATCGGCCTCCTCCCGCCCGCCACCAGGCCACCAGGCCGCGCAGGCCCTCGTCGAGCCCGATCTGGGCGCTGAAGCCCAGGGCCTCGCGGGCGGCGCTCGTGTCGGCCAGGCGGCGCGGCACCGGGTTCACGGCCCGCTCGGGCCCGTGCTCGGGGCGCAGATCCGAGTCCATGGCCCGCAGCAGGCCCTGGGCGAGCTCGAGCAGGCTGGTCTCGACGCCGCTGGCCACATTGAAGACCGCGTCGCTGACGTCAGATTTCATGGCCAGCAGATTCGCCCTGGCGATATCCTCGACGTGGACGAAGTCCATGGTCTGGGCGCCGCTGCCGAAGATCAGGGGTGGTTGGCCCGCGGCGATGCGCTCCATCCAGCGGATGAAGACCTCGGTGTAGGCCCCGTGGGTGTCCATGCGCGGACCGTAGACGTTGAAGTAGCGCAGGGCCACGTAGGGCAGACCGTGCATCTCGTTGAAGCTGCGCAGCAGGCCCTCGTTGAGAGTCTTCAGGGCCCCGTAGAGCGTGCGGTTGTTGTAGGGGTGGTGGCGCTCGCCGGTGGGGAAGCTGTCGGCCAGGCCGTAGACCGAGGCCGAGGAGGCGGCGACCACCTTCTTGACCCCGGCCCGCACCGCCGCCTCGAACACGTTGAAGGCGCCCTCGCCCAAGACCTCGAAGGCCAGGCGCGGCTCTTCGGCGCACTGGGTGATGCGGATGGCGGCCATGTGGAAGACCCCGTCGACGCCCTGCATCACCTCGGCCAGGGCCGAGCGGTCCCTGATGTCGCCTTCGACCACGCGCAGGCGCGGGTCGTCGCGCAGCCCGGCCAGGTTCTGCGGGCGGCCGCGCACGAAGCTGTCGAAAATGACGATCTCGGCCACAGGCTCGCGGGCGAGCAGGTCGGCGATGTGAGAGCCGATCAGGCCGGCCCCGCCGGTGATCAGCAGGCGTTTGCGGTTCAGGTCCATTGTTCTTCCCTCCGCTCAAGGGCCGCCGCAAGCTGGGCGACCTGCCGCTCGAGGCGCTCGATCCGGCCCAGCAGCTCGTCTGGGCGCAGCCCCAGGGTCTGTTTCGTCGAGGTGATCAGCGTGGCCGCGGGCTGCTCGGCGCCGCCCTCGGGCCTGACGACGAAGAGGCGCAAAACCCCGTCGCCGGTCAGCACATCGGCGCTGCCCGCACGCCGGTCGCGGCCCACCACCCGCCCCGGCACCCTGCCGACGTAGGGCGGCCCACCCTCCACGGGCTCGGCGCGGGTCACCGCCAGCCGCCGGCCGTCGAGGTAGGTGAAGGCCCCGGGGAAGGGCGCGGCCAGAGCGCGCACGAGGGCGTCGACGCGGGCCGTCGGGGCGGACCAGTCGATCAGCCCGTCTGCCGGCAGGCGCGCGCAGCCGTAGGTGGCCGCGGCCTCGTCCTGGGGCTCGCCGGCGTAACCCGCCAGATGGCGGGCGACGGTGGGGCCGAGGTGTGTGCGCTGCAGGGCGTTGAGGCGCCCGTATAGGTCGGTCACGCTGTCGCGCGGGCCGATCGGCACTTGCTCCTGGAAGAGCAGGTTGCCCGCGTCGAGTCCGGGGGCGACGGTGTGGATGCTGATCGCCGCGGCGGCCTCGCCGTTGATGATCGCCCAGTTGACGTTGGCGCGGCCCCGGTAGCGGGGCAGCGGCGAGTAGTGCACGTTGACGAAGGGCCCGCGGGCGAGCAGCTCGGGCCCGAGGATGCGGTCGTACGAGGAGATCACCGTGCAGTCGGGCCGCAGCCCGTCGACCAGGGCCGCGACGCCCGCGGGCGACACGTCGGCGAACAGGGGCACGCCAAGGGCCGCGGCCCGGGCGGCGACCTCGTCGGTGGGGGCTGGGGCGCGCACCACGCCGAGCACGGCAAAGCCCTCAGCCAGGGAGTCCAGGGCTGAGAGCGTCGTCGGGCCCATGCCGATCAGCAACACACGCTGGCTCACAATGGCGCTCCCCTCATGGCATCAGCTGGACAAAGGCGCGGTCGGCCGCCGAGGCCCGCTCAAGGCCGCGGGCCAGGACCTCGCCAACCTTGAGCCCGCCGGCCTGCAGGCGCACAATCGGCTCGGGGCCGACCGCCGAGGGCAGGATGGCCATATGGCCGGGCGCGGGCGCCGTGACGGGCCAGAGCGGCAACCCGGCCTCCTGGGCGGCGGCGCGGTCGATATCGCCCCAGTACTGGGCCAGCACCGCGCCGGGGGCCGCCTCGGCCAGGAGAGCAATGGCCGCGGCGTCGAGCACTGGCTGGGTCTGGGGCCTGAGGGCGACCAAGACAGCGTCGGGGGCCGGTTCGAGGTCGGCTCTTGAGAGGGCGGCGGCAAGGTGAACCTCGGCCCCGGCCCCGCTCAGGCCGCGCTGGATGAAGGGCCCGAAGTCGTTGTCGCAGAGCAGCAGCACCCTGCTGGCGTAGACGGCCACGCCGGCCTGGTGGAGCAGTCGCACGGCCATCACACCCAGGTAGCTGAAGACATCGACGGCGGGGTGGCGCTCGTTGGTGCCGGCCACCAGCACGCCGCGAGCGCGGCAGGCCTCCAGGTCGAGGTCGGCCTCGCGGTACTCCCAGGCCTCGTACATCAGCGGCAGGGCCGCCCCGGGGCGCATTCGCGCCACGGCGGCGGCGTCGATGGGCCGCACGTGACCGCTGTTGGTCACAATCTCGGCCTGGGCGAAGGGGGCCTGCTCGCGGTCGGCGATCACCCTGAGGCGGGCGGCCACGCCGGCCAGCTCGGCCAGGGCCATGGTGTCGGCCGTGATCGCCTCGACGCTGCCGTAGGCCGTGCTCCTGGTGAGGGCCGTCACCTCGGCGCCGGCCAGGGCCGCGATCACGGGCGTGACCACATAGGCCCCGCTCGCCGCCTCGGTGAGCACGTGCAGGCCGCGCAGGTCGAGCCTACAGGCGGCCACGGCCCCGCGCATCAGCCGCACGAGGCGGCGCTGGTCCAGACCCGGGCTCTGTTCAGCCATACGATCCTCAAATCTATAGAAAAAGAAGCCCCCGAACAGTCAGCCCCAGGCCTGGAGGGGTCCCCCCTTGCCGGCGCCAGCAAGGGGGGTTTAGGGACTGAAGGGAAGGGGGAGCCTTCAGCCCCTCGAAAGGGTCAGGGCAGGCTGGAAGGCCTGCACTGCCGCCGCCACAGACTGGACCTGGGCCTCGGTGAGCTCGGGGAACATCGGCAGCGAGAGCACCTCGGCGGCGGCCAGCTCGGCGGCCGGGAAGTCGCCCGGCCCGTAGCCGAGGTCGGCGTGGGCGGGCTGCAGGTGAACGGGCAGCGGATAATGGATGCCGGTCTGCACCTCGGCTGCGTGGAGCGCCGCCTGGAGCGCGTCGCGCTCGGGCGAGCGCACGGCGTAGATGTGGTAGACGTGGCGCAGATCGACGCCGGGCGCGGGGGTGACGACTTCGGAGCCGGCCAGCAGGGCGTCGTAGTGGGCCGCGTGGGCGCGCCTGGCCTCGGTCCAGGCCTCGAGATAGCGCAGCTTCACGCCGAGGACGGCGCCCTGGACGCCCTCGAGCCGGTAGTTATAGCCGAGGAGCTCGTGGACATACTTGCGCTCGGCGCCCCAGTCGCGCAGCATACGCAGCTTGCGGGCGAGGGCCGGGTCGTTCGTGGTCACGGCGCCACCCTCGCCGTAGGCTCCCAGGTTCTTGCCGGGGTAGAAGCTGAAGCAGCCCATGTGGCCGATCGCGCCCACGCGGCGGCCGTGGTACTCGGCGCCGTGGGCCTGGGCAGCGTCCTCGATCAGGGCCAGGCCGTGACGCTCGGCGATGGCGACGAGGGGCGCCATGGGGGCGGGGCGACCGTAGAGGTGTACGGGCAGCAGGGCCTTTGTGCGCGGAGTCACGGCCGCCGCGACTCTGGCCGGGTCGAGCTGAAAATCGGCGGGGTCGATGTCGACGAAGACCGGCCGGGCCCCGGTGTAACGGATAGCGGCGACAGTGGCGACGAAGGTGAAGGGCGTGGTGATCACCTCGTCGCCGGGGCCGACCCCGGCGGCCAGGAGCGCCAGGTGCAGAGCGCTGGTGCCGGTATTAACGCCCACGGCGAAGCGGGCGCCGCAGTAAGCGGCGAACTCCTCCTCGAAGGCGCTCACGGCGGGACCGAGCACAAACTGGGCGCTGTCGAGCACCGCCAGCACGGCGGAGTCGATCTCGGTCTTGATCGAGCGGTACTGAGCCTTGAGGTCGACAAATGGGATCACAGGTGCCTCCTACCAGTCATTCCCGACCGACACAGCCCGCCCGAGCTCCTGGGGCTGGCCGCGCTGGCGCAGCGAGCGCGAGGCGGCCTCGAGGATCTGCACGACCCGCAGGCCGGCCTCGCCGTCTGTCAGGGGCCGGCGCCCGTCGCGCACACACGCGACGAAGTGGGCGGCCTCGCTGCGCAGTGCTTCAGTTATGTCAAGTTTTGGCGCCAACATATCGCCGGTGCGATAGCCCACCAGCATGCGATAGACGCCCTCGGCGCCCTCGGCGGTATCGACGCCGCGGTCATAGACCTTCACCTTCTCGCTGGGCTCGAGGTCGTCGTAGACCACCATCTGCTGAGCGCCGCCGATCAGCGTGCGGCGCACCTTGACGGGGGCGAGCCAATTCACGTGCAGGTGGGCGATCATCTTGCCCTCGAAGTAGCAGGTGAGGTAGGCGATATCCTCGAGGCCGTTAATATGGGCCGTGCCGGTGGCCGAGACGGCCGTGGGCATCGCGCCGACCAGATAGTCCATAATCGAGAGGTCGTGGACGGCCAGGTCCCAGAGCACATTGACATCGTGCTGGAAGAGGCCCAGGTTGACCCGCACCGAGTCGTAGTAGTAGAGCTCGCCGAGGCGGCCGGCGTCGATCAGCTCCTTGATCTTGCGCACGGCGCCGGTGTAGACGAAGGTGTGGTCGACCATGAGGGTCAGGCGGCGACGGGCGGCCTCCTCGACGAGGGCCTCGGCCTCGGCCAGGGTGGGCGTCAGGGGCTTCTCGACGAGCACATGCTTGCCGGCGCGCAGGGCCTGCATCGCCAGGGCATAGTGGCTGGCGACGGGCGTAGCGATCACCACGGCGTCGATGGTCGGGTCGGCGAGCAGGTCGTTGACGTCGGTACTGAGGCGCACGGTGGGGTAGCGCGCGCCCACGAGGGCCAGGCGCTCAGGGCGCAGATCGCTCACAGCGCCGAGGCGCACATCAGGCATCTCGGCCAGATTGCGCACCCAGTTAGGCCCCCAGTAGCCATAGCCGATCACGCCGATCGAAATCATCGCTCCTCCTCTTGAAATTGATACCGGCGCAGCAGCCGCGCCGGCGTACCGGCGACGACGGCCCCGGCGGGGACATCGCGCGTCACCACGGCCCCGGCCCCGACGAGGGCGCCTATGCCAATCGTGACGCCACAGAGGATGACCGCCCCGCTGCCGATCGAAGCGCCGCGGCGCACGATCGTCGGCACGAGCTCCCAGTCGTCGCTGCCCTGGAGGCGCCCGCCGACGGTAGCGCGGGGAGCGCGGTCGTTGATGAACATCACGCCGTGGCCCACGAAGACCTCATCCTCGATGCTCACGCCCTCGCAGATGAAGCTGTGGGACTGGATTTTGCAGCGGGCCCCGACCACCGCCCCGCGCTGGATCTCGACGAACGCGCCGATGCGCGTCTCGTCGCCGATGCGGCAGCCATAGAGATTGACCAGCTCGGGCTGGAAGATCGTGACCGCGCGGCCAAGGTCGACATCAGGGGAGACCGGCATAGAGCATCCTCCCGGGCTACCAGCGGACCACGGCGAGGGCGAAGGCCCGCGCCGCGCTGAAGAGCGGGTCGAAGAGGGCGGCGGCGAGGCGCGGGGCCAGGCCGGGGCCGAGTTGGGCGAAGTCGAGGCGGGCCTCGCAGACCGCCAGCAGGTCGCGGTCGCGGGCGCGGCGGGCGCGCTGCGTGCGGGCGCGGGCGGCCATCAGGGCGGGCCAGTGGCGCAGGACCCAGGCGTAGGCCCTGAGCTTATTGGCGCCGTTGGCGCGGTCGCGCAGCAGCACGAAGCCCCAACTGAGGGCCTCGGCCAAGAGCAGGGCGGGCAGCAGGGCGAGCAGGGTCGGCCAGCGCAGGCTCTTGAGCAGCATCAGATAGCGGTTGCGCTCCTGGAAGTAGACCTTGCGCGGGCCGAAGCGCAGCCCGTAGTGATGGGCGACGACCGACTGGGGCACATAGTGGCAGGCGTAGCCGGCGAGGCGGGCGCGCCAGGCCAGGTCGGTATCCTCCATATACATGAAGAAGGCGCCGTCGAAGCCGCCGAGGGCCTGGAAGAGCTCGCGGCGCATCACGAAGGCCGCGCCCGAGACGGCGGCGACCTCGCCCGCGGGGTAGGCATCGGCGGGGCGGCCCATGCCGCGGCAGAGGGTCAGGCCGCTGATATGCACACTATTGCCGGCCGTGTTCAGGCGCGCGGGCGCGTCGTGGAGCACGAGGCGGGCGGTGGCGAGGCCGACGGTGGGGTCGCCCTCGAGGGCCGCGATCAGGGGCTCGAGCCAGCCGGGGGCGACGACGGTGTCAGGGTTGAGGAAGGCGACGTAGGCGCCGCGAGCCTGGGCGACGGCGGCGTTGTTACCCTCGCCGAAGCCGAGGTTGCGCCCGCCGCGCAGCAGGCGGACCTGGGGGAACTGGGTGGCAACAAACTCGGCGCTGCCGTCGCCGGACTGGTTATCGAACACGATGACCTCGAGCTCGGGGCCGGCATCGGCCAGAAGCGCCCGGAGGCAGGGCCCCAGGAAGGCGCGGCTGTTATAGCTGACCACGACCACGCTGACGGCCGGGGGTGCGACGAGGGCTGGGGTCATATCACTTCCCCAGCTCGAGGGCGAGCTCCTCGGCGGGCAGCTCGACGGGCATGGCGACGGTGACGGGGGTCGGGCCCTGCTCCCACTGGGTCCGGGCGCCGGCCACGAGGTTCGCGAGGTGCAGGCGCAGGTCGAGGAGCATACCGCGGGTGGAGTGCAGGATCATGCCGGCGAAGAGCAGGAGCACCCCGATCACACAGAGCACCACGGTCATCAGGCCGTAGCCGATGGCGAGTTCCTGGGTACGGCTATAGATATCGATGATATAGAGGCCGAGGAGAACGCCCACGAGGAAGGTGATCAGGCCGAGGGCGCTGAAGAAGAGCAGGGGGCGGCTCTGGCCGACCAGCTGGAGGATACCATTGAGCACCTGCATGCCATGGCTGACCGGATTGCGCTTGGCGGGCTCGGCGTAGACCACCTTGATCGGCACCTCGACGAGGCGCAGGGCGTGGTCGCGGATGAGGAACTGCATCTCGGACTCGAGCGAGAAGCCGCCCCGGCTGAAGCGCAGGTGCTCGACGGCCTGCTGCGAGAAGGCGCGAAAGCCGCTCTGCGAGTCGCTGACCCAGACCCCGGAGGTCAGGTTGGTGGCGAGGGTCAGGCCGTGCTGGCCGACCTGGCGGTAGGCGGGGATATCGCTCTTGACTTCGCGGAAGCGGGTGCCGAGGGCGATATCGGCCTCGCCCGCGACGATCGGGGCGAGGATCTGGGGGATATCGTCGGCGCAATGCTGGCCGTCGCCGTCGAGCATCACCACGGCGAAGGGGTGCAGCTCGCGGACATAGGCGAAGCCGGTATTGACGGCGGCGGCCTTGCCCTGGTTCAGCTCGTGGCGCACGACGGTGGCGCCGGCGCGGCGGGCGATGGCCCTGGTCTGGTCGTGGGAACCATCATCGATGACCACGACAAGGTCCACATATGCGCGGGCGGCGAGGACCAGGCTACCGATGAAGCGCTCCTCGTTATGGGCGGGGATGAGGGCCACAATCGGATTCTGCTGGCGGTCGGGGAGCCCGGCCACCCAGGACGGGCGCGTGTCAAGCTGGCTCATCTTGCCTCTCTCCGGTTCCAAAAGTCCCGATGCTGGGTCAGTGGGCGGCGAGCCTCGGCGCAAAGCGGGCCAGGGCGAGCGCGTCTGTCGGCCGGGGCTCTCTGAGACCCAGGCCGGCTCCCTCTGATAGCTACCTTCCCGCGCCGCGCATATGATTAGAGACCAACCTGTGGGGTGTTTTTTCCTCTAGCGGCGCAGGAATATACCAGGGCAGCGGGGGTGCGTTGCGCACCGCGCCGCCCTGTGGTAAACTCAGCCCGGCGTGCCCCCGTAGCTCAGGGGATAGAGCAGCGGTTTCCTAAACCGCGTGTCAGCCGTTCGAGTCGGCTCGGGGGCGCCACACTTTAGGGCATTAGAAAGCCAAACGCGAGATCTGCGGATCTCGCGTTTGGTCGTTCAGGTAGCCAAGTTTGTAGCCAAAGTTCCAACGTCCACACACGTCCACCGCTATCTACTGCCGTCCGCCGTTTCCGCGCCCCCATCACCTGCGTCGTCCCCCTCGCCATCCTCCATTCCATCCTCGGTTACATCCTCGCCCGAATCCTGGTCGCCCTCCTCCGGGGAGATAGACTCACCGGTAGACTCGCCCTCCGCCGGCGGCTGCGGCCCAAGCAGGCCGTCGAGCCGGCTGGCCGCGTCGCGCTGGATGTCGGGCAGGACGTGGCCGTAAACGTTGGCGGTGGTGCTGATCTGGGTGTGGCCGAGGATGTCCTTGATCACGCTGAGGTGGACGCCCTGGGCGATCAGCAGGGTCGCGCAGGAGTGGCGCAGGTCGTGGAAGCGCACCGTCTCTGGCAGGCCCGCCTTGTGCAGCGCGCTCTTGAAGTGGCGCACGATGTTGTGGGGCTCCAGGGGCGTGCCGCGGGTCGAGACGAAGACGTAGCCGCTGTCCACCCAGTCCTCGGCCTCGGCCCGCTCCTGCGCTTGGCGGGTCCTGTGGCGCTTGAGCGCGTCAAGCAGCACCGGCGGCAGGGCGAGCATGCGCACAGATCGCCGACCTCCGGCATCGCGCTCCGCGCTCCTAGGCCGGCCGCAACGGCTGCTCTTCTTCAGCCTGCTCGTCTTCACGGCCGGCGCATCGTGGGCTACCAGCTGCGGATCATCCTCACCCGCCTCGCCACGTTGCGGCTCCATGAGGGTGCTTCGCGCCCCGAGTCTGGCGCCTACCCGTCGCTCGTGCGGCGCTTCCGCGTGCTGCTGGAGCAGCAGTACCGCCAGTCCCGGGCCCTCTCGGCCTACGCCCGGCAGCTCCCTTGCGCGCCGAGAACCTTACAGCGGGCGGTGGAGCGTGTCACCG
>CAZKTU010000053.1:21554-32585 GCA_964555675.1 uncultured Oscillochloris sp. | reverse complement strand
GTCTCGGTCGGCCCCGGCAGGCTCTCGATGCCGACACTCCCGAAGACCAGGCGTTTGGCCTGGATCACGAAGCGGTTGCCCGGCCCCGCGATCTTCTCGACCCGCGGCACGCTGGCCGTGCCGTAGGCCATCGCCGCGATCGCCTGGGCCCCGCCGACGGCGAAGACCCGGTCGACCCCCACGATCTGCGCCGCGGCCAGTACTACCGCCGCCGGCAGGCCCGTGGCTCGCTGGGGCGGCGAACAGACAATCACCTCGGCCACTCCGGCCACCCGCGCCGGGACGGCGGCATGGATCAACGACGACGGCAGGGGCGCGGCCCCTCCGGGCACATAGATGCCCACCCGCTGCAGCGGGACCACCAGCTGGCCCCGTGCCCCTTCGACGCTGAAATCAACCCACGAGTTGCGGGCCTGGCGCTCGTGGAAGCGCCGGATCTCGCCCACGGCCAGCTCGAGGGCCTGGTAGAGGTCGGCGGGCAGGGCCGCCGCCGCCGCCGCCCACTGCTCCCGCGGCACCTCCAGACTCGGCGGGGCCACCCCATCGAAGCGGGCGCTCAGCTCGCGCAGAGCCTCGTCGCCGCCCGCCCGCACCCGCGCGATAATGCCGGCCACGGCCTCGGCCGTCGCACTGTCCTCGTCGAGCGGCGCGCGCCGCAGCACACCCGCGCGGGCCGCCGCGAGATCATCGATGATCGGAATCGTCATCGTGAGGGCCTTTCATTCAGCAGTCGCCTCTCCATTATACCCAACTACGGCCCCACGCTCGAGGGTCGCCCCGCGCCCTATCGTCGCGGTTAGCAGCCCTGAATCCGCGCTGCTGCGCGGATTCAGCCCGATCAACGCTTGACAGTTACGACCCTATCGCGTATGATAGCCGCAGCTAAGTGTAAATGATAATCTGGCGACGCCCACGCGCATGTAGGGCGCTCGCTGCGGCAATCCACTCCCCGGCGACAGGAATACGCTTTACGCGAAAGACGGAGTACCCATGAGCCAGCTACGTGGACGATGGGCAGGGGCGCTGGTCCTGCTGGCGGTGATGCTGCTCGCCGCCATGCCGGCGGCGCCGACGCAGGCCCAGGGCAAGATCTATTTTCCGCAGACCGGCCACTTCCTCGGCGGCGCATTCCGCTCATACTGGGAGCGTAATGGCGGCGTCGAGATCTTTGGCTTCCCGGTCAGCCCGGAGTTCGTCCAGAATCGCGACGGCCGCGTGGCCCAGTACTTCGAGCGCGCCCGCTTCGAGCTCGACGTCGTGAATGGCCGGGCCATCGTCAGCCTGGGCCTGGTCGGACGCGAATATCTCGCGGCCACCGGCCAGGGCTTCCCGCCCGTCGCCCAGGTGCGCGCCCCCGGCATCCGCTACTTCCCCGAGACCGGCCACACCCTGCGCGGCGAGTTCCGCAACTTCTGGGAGCGGCGGGGCGGCCTGGGGATCTTCGGCTTCCCGGTCAGCGAAGAGATTGTGCAGCGCCTGGACGATGGGCGCAACTACCTGGTCCAGTACTTCGAGCGCGGCCGCTTCGAGCTGGTCGGCAGCCGCACCCGCCTCGGCAACCTCGGCAGCTTCCTCGTCCCCTGCCAGCTGCGCCCCGGCATGCCCGGCAACGCCCCGCCCGCCGGCCCCGTCCCCGAGGGCGACCCCCGCACCTGCGCCCAGCAGCCCAATACCCTGGCCCGGGCCTGGCCAGAGCCTTCGAACCCCGGCACGACCCTCGGCTTCGAGGCCCGCGGCTACAGGGCCGGCGAAGAGGTCTCCCTCTGGCTGAACCTGCCCAACGGCACGGTGCGGGCCATCCCCTACAGGCCGGTCGCCAACAACGACGGCGTGATCCTGGTCGGCTTCCTCACCGAGGCCCGCGACCCCCTCGGCACCTGGAGCATCGTCGGCCAGGGCCTCAGAAGCGGCACCGTCCGGGTCGCGACCTTCAACCTGGTGCGCTAAACCAAGCGAGGCAAGCGGTAACGGAGGTGGTGCGGGCCAGACCCGCACCACCTCCTTTCTTTGCCTTAGGGCCGCGCCCCCAGGGTCAGCTGCACATCCTCCTGGGCGCCGCCCTCGCGCAGCACGCTCAGCGTGATCGTGTCGCCTACGACGTGGTTCAGGTCGAGCAGGCCAATCAGCTGGTCGCTGTCGGCCACGGGCTGGCCATCGATCGCCACGATGATATCGCCCCCGCTCGGCAGCCCCACGCCGTCGACCTGCCGCTCGCCCTCGCCCGCCCGCAGGCCCGCCTGTGCGGCCGGGCTGTCGGGGCGCACGTCGGTCACCAGCACGCCGCGGTCGGTCTGCAGACCCAGGCGCTCGGCCAGGAGCGAGTCGACCGGGTACATGCCGATCCCCATCCAGGGGTGCTGGTAGCGCCCCTCGCGGATCAGGGCCGGCGCCACCTTGGCCACCGTGCTCGCCGGCACCGCGTAGCCCACCCCCTCGAACGAGTCGCCCCCCTGGCTCACCGCGATCGCCGTGTTCACCCCAATCACCTCGCCGCGCACGCTCAACAGCGGCCCGCCCGAGTTGCCCGGGTTGATCGAGGCGTCGGTCTGGATCACATTGGGGATGCTGAAGGCGCCCAGATCTCTGGTCGGCCCGCGCAGGGTCCGGCCCAGGCCGCTCACCACGCCTACGGTGAGCGTATTCTGCTCCCCGAAGGGGCTGCCGATCGCCACGGCCGTCTGCCCGACCGCCACCTCGCGCGAGTCGCCGAGGGGCAGGGGCGCCGCCCCAGGGGGCAGCTCGCGCACCTTGATCACCGCCAGGTCACTGTCCGGGTCGGTCCCGATCAGGTCGGCGATCACGGTCGTGCCGTCCGACCAGCGCACCTGGAGCTGCTCGGAGCCCTCGACCACATGGTTGTTGGTCACGATATGGCCCTGGTCGTCGAAGAGAAACCCGGAGCCCTGGCCGCGCATCCCGTCGGGCATGCCCGGCACGGACGGGTGATCTGCGGGCAGACCGCCGACCACGTCGATACTGACCACGGCCGGGTTCGCCCGCCGGTACAGCTCGACCAGCAGCCGCTCCTGGCTGACCAGGGCGTCGGTCAGCTCGGGGGCGATCGTCGGCTGGAGCGGCACGGGGGGCAGGGTAGGCTCGGGGGGGCGCGGCGGCCGCGGGGTCGCCGTCGCCTCGCTGCGACCGGTCTGGGCCTGTACCATCTCGGCCACCTGGGTCTGCATGGCCTGCATGGTCGGGTCGGGCTGCTGCCCAAGGGGCGATCGACCGAGCGAGCAGCCCCCCAGGGCCAGCCCGGCGGTCAGCAGAAGGAGGATTCGTCGCATAGTATGGGTCCCGTTCGGCAACCTGAACGACAAGGGCGCCCGAGGCGCACCTTTATGATACCCTAGCCTCAGGCGGGCGAGCGCAGATTTCTGTAAGAGTTTGGTGAGACCGGCGGGGAGGGTCCGGGGAGGGTCCGGGAGGGCATGGCCCTCCCGGAAACATCTACTCAGCACAATCCGTGTGCTGAACCACTACGAGCGCTCGGGCCAGAGCCCCGGCCAGAGCGAGCAGAAGAGCAGCCCTGCGGCCAGGCCGGCCTGAGCGCCATTGAGCAGCAGCAGGCCCATGGGGGCGAACCACCAGCCGCCATAGTGGCCGACGATCTCGAGGGGCCAGAGCAGGAAGGGCAGCGCCGCGAGCAGCAGGCGCGCGGCCCAGGGCAGGCCGCGGTACCAGGCCAGCGGAGGCAGGGCCCGGTGGTTCGCCACGAGCAGGCGCGCAGCCCAGAGGCCCATCGTGGCCCCCCAGCAGCGGGCGCAGACCGCCATCGGCAGGCCGAAGAGCATAAATGAGCGCTCGGGGGTGGGGCAGACGTAGGTCGCCAGCAGATCGCGCGCGAGGACGCCCGCCTCTGTCAGGAGGGGGAGGCCAGTGGCGCGAAACAGGGGCGAGATGATCGGCCCGAGGAAGAGCACCCAGAGTACGAGGTCGAAAGGCCAGCTTGGCCAGACTCTGGACGAGGCCGGCCGATTGAGGGTAAGGCTCGTCGCCATCAGAACTTCCTGACATCCCACCAGATACCGGGCATGCGGCTGACCTTCTCGCGCAGCTTCAAGTGGGCTCGGCGCGAGTAGGCATCGTAGTCGTTGGCCGCCAGCTTGTCAAGGATGCCCCTGTAGACCCGCCCCGCGGCGGCGACGGCGAAGCGGCTGTCGGGGGGCAGCAGGCCAATGCCGTCCCAACTCTCGTCGTAGAGCCTGTGGGCCCGGGCCGCCTCGAAGCGCATCAGCGCCTTGAAGCGCTCGTCGTAGACCTCGGCCAGAATATCCTCGGCCCGCAGGCCGAAGCGCTCAAGGTCCTCCTGGGGCAGGTAGACCCGGCCGCGGCGGGCATCCTCGCCGACATCGCGCAAGATATTGGTCAGCTGCAGGGCCACGCCCAGCTTGATCGCATAGGGCTCGGCGCCGGGGGCGTGGCCGGTGATGCCCATGACCAGCAGGCCGACCACCGAGGCCACGCGATAGCAGTAGAGCCAGAGGTCGGCAAAGCTCTCGTAGCGGTTGATCGTGAGGTCCATCGCCACGCCGGCCAGTAGCTCGTCAACCAGGTCGGCCTTGAGGCCATAGCGGCTGCGCGTATCGTGCCAGGCCACCAGCACCGGGTGATGCGGCGCGGGCCTGCTGGCGCGGGCCTGCTGCACCCAGTTGGCCAGAGCCCGGGCCGGGTCGCCGCTGGCCATATCGACGGTATCGTCGGTGGTGCGGCAGAAGGCGTAGAGGGCCCGTACGGCCCGCCGAACTTCGGGGGCGAGGAACTGCGAGCTGAAGTAGAAGCTCTTCGAGTGCTGTCGGATGATCCGCTCGCACTCGGCGTAGGCCTCGGCGGTGGCCTGCGGCGGGTGGGGCGGCCACTCGTCGTGGCCGACATGGGGCGAGAGGTCGGTCAGATGAAACAGGAGGGCGAGTTGCTCCTCCGCTGGCAGTGGCTGTCCAAGGCGCGTACCCACGGCCCCAAGGGCTAGTGAGGGAGCGGAGTTCAGCGACACGCGGCTCTCCTTCGTACTCGGCACACGACGCGCACAGACCAGAGGCGCGCCGGGCGGGCAGGCGAGCATCATCGGGGCTGCAGGGTTCAAGAGACCTGGGCGAGCACCATCACCAGGCACACGCCAACCCTTCGACACTTACTAGCGGAATTTGCTCTTTCTCCATCATACGTGAATCAGCGCTATATGGCAATACGGACTCTGTGCATTGACTGTGCGAGCCATTCGGAAAGTGGGTGCACAACAAAACGGGGGGCGCCCGTTTCCAGGCGCACCCCCGCTCGAGGTCGGCCAGCTTGCTGAACAAGCTGCAAAGGTTTTCTGTGCAACCTACCTGCTGCCGCCCAGCAGGTCGGCCACGGTGTCGACGGCCTCTTGGGCGTCGCGCCCGAGGAAGGTGCCGGGCATGCGCTGGGTGAGCATGGGGTTCAGGTTGAAGGCTCGGCCGCCGTAGCCGAAGTGGGGCGTGGGCGGGGGCAGGGCGGTGATGGCCCGACCGGCCTCGAGTAGCTGCGTGGCCGTCTCGGTGGTCGAGGCGGCGCAGGCCACCATATCGGGCTGCAGCTGCCGCACCGTCTCGATCAGGTCGCGCTGGGGCACCTCGGGGCCGAGGTAGATTACCTGCCAGCCGTGGCGCACCAGGAAGACCGAGAGCATGAGCGCGCCGAGGTCATGCTGCTCGCTCGGGGCGCAGGCCACCAGCACCAGGCCGCGGCCGTCGGTGATATTATACGTATTGAACAGACCCGAAAGCTTGCGCCGCACGAACTGAGTCGCGAAGTGCTCGGCCGTCACGGTCAGCCGGCCGGCGTGCCACTGCTCGCCGATCTCGATCATGGCCGGCTGCACCAGCTTGAGGAAGACATCCTCCATCGGGTAGAGCGCGAAGGCCTCGCCGAGGATCTGCTCGGCTCTGGTCGAGTCGTAGTCGGTGAGGGCGGCGAACAGCCTGCTGTTGAGACGCTCCCAGGTGTGAGGCTCGGTGTCGACCGCCGTCGAGAGCCACGAGAGGTTCGACTCGTTGCCGTCGGTCATCAGCGCGATCGCCTGGCTGATCGTCAGGCCCTCGGCCGTTCGGTCGCGCAGCCAGCGGATCGTCGCGATGTCTCGCTCGGAGTAGAGCCGGTGTCCACCCTCAGTGCGCTGGGGCCGCGGCACACCGTAACGGCGCTCCCAGGCGCGAAAGGTGTCGGCGGGCACCCCAGTCTCCTGGGCGACTGCCTTGGTGTTGTAACGGGGCTTGTCTGAAAACTGGGACAGAAAGTGTTGCTGAGCCATGGCTGGCCGCCTTCCCAGAGAGTACTCGCCGAAATGTCGCCTATGCCAACGAGCAGCGGATGCTTCCGTGCCCGTGAATCCCTGAATTAGCAATTACATTGTATCACGCTGCACAATCCGTGTCAATGGAATGCACAAAGAGTTTTAAGGCTTCATCATGCGCAATAGCGGCACCCTAAGCTGCGAGTTATAACGCAAATCGGCGATGGTTCGCGGCGATAAGTAAACTGTAACGGCTACCCCCCTTGTCATGGCTTCAAGATGAGCTATATTAGGGGCATGCGAGCTCTCATTACAGGCATCAACGGATTCGTCGGCAGCTACCTCGCCGAATACCTGCTCGACCAGGGCCACACCGAGGTCTGGGGGCTAACCCGTGCACCTGGTCGACTGCCGCCCTTTCTCGACGGACGCGTCACCGAAGTGCACGCCGACCTGAACGACGCCGATGCCACCATGCGGGCCATCGTCGCCGCCCGGCCGACCGTCATCTACCACCTCGCAGGCCAGCCCTTCGTCCCCGAGTCGTTCCGCGACCCGGCCGGCACTCTCTCGACAAATACGCTTGGCGCCCTGCACATCTTCCTCAGCCTGCTCGAACTGCGTAGCCCTACCCGCGTGCTGGTCGTAGGCACCAACGAGGAGTATGGCAAGATCACCGAGGAGGATCTGCCGATCGGCGAGCTGACCCCCCTGCGCCCCGCCAACCCGTACGGCGTCAGCAAGGCCGCCCAGAGCCTGCTCTCCTACCAGTACCACCTCAGCCACAACCTCGATATCGTCCGCGTGCGCCCGTTCACCCACATCGGCCCGCGTCAGAATGAGCGCTTTGTCACCGCTGCCTTCGCCCGCCAGATCGCCCGCATCGAGCTCGGCCTCCAGCCCCCCGTCGTGCAGGTCGGCAATCTGAGCGCCCGCCGCGACTTCACCGATGTGCGCGATATGGTGCGGGCCTACGCCCTCACTGTCGAACACGGCGAGCCGGGCGCCGTCTATAACGTCGGCTCCGGGCAGGCGGTCATGGTCCGCGAGCTGCTCGACATGCTTCTCGCAGCCAGCACCGCCCGCGTCGAGGTGCATCTCAACCCCGAGCTCATGCGCCCTATCGATATCCCCGTCGTCGTCTGCGACGCCTCGCGCCTGCGCGAGCGCTCCGGTTGGGCGCCCAGTATCCCGCTCGAGCAGACCCTCGGCGACATCCTCGACTACTGGCGCGCCGAGGTGCGCCGGAGCGAGGCTATCCCTCAGGCCTGACGAAGCTCTCATCAGAATAATACGCTGGCTTCAGACGATGGTTCGCTCCATCATTTATGATGGGTTCCAAGAGCGCCGCAGGCGCGATAAGTCCTCTGTGTGCCGTGACACGAAGGAGCGTGCATGAAAGCAGTTATTCTCGTCGGTGGTCTGGGTACTCGTCTTCGCCCACTCACCTGTAATACTCCCAAACCGATGATCCCCCTGGTGAACCAGCCTTTTATCGAGTGGATGCTCTTGCGTCTGCGCGATCAGGGCATTACCGAAGTCGTCCTGGCCGTCCAGTATCTCGCCGACCGCTTTCGCGCCTTGCTCGGCGACGGCTCGCGCCTTGAGATGAAGCTCCATATCGTCGAGGAGCCCGAGCCCCGCGGCACGGCGGGCGCCGTCAAGAACGTCGAGCACCTGCTCGACGGCCCCACCTTCATCTTCAACGGCGACGTGATGACCGACCTCGATCTCCAGGCGATGCTGGCCTTCCACCGCGAGAAGCAGAGCAAGGTGACCATCTCGCTGACCCCGGTCGACGACCCCACCCAGTTCGGCCTGGTCGAGATGGACGAGAATAACCGGGTCAAGCGCTTCCTCGAGAAGCCCCGCGTCGAGGATATTACCACCAACCTGATCAACGCCGGCACCTATATCATCGAGCCCGACGTCTTCCGCTATGTTCCGCCGAACCAGTTCTATATGTTCGAGCGCGGCCTCTTCCCGGTGGTCCTGCAGACCGGCGACACCATGGTCGGCTACCCCTCGCGGGCCTACTGGACCGACATCGGCAAGCCCCAGACCTATATCGACGTCCACCACGACATCCTGATCGGCAAGGTTCAGTACGGCTTCCGCGGCCACGAGGTCGCCAGCCGGGTCTGGGTCGAGGGCGACGCCAGCATCCACCCCTCGGCCCAGGTCGTCGGCCCGGTCGTGATCGGCAACGGCACCGTCATCGAGCGGGGCGCCCGCATTATCGGGCCCACCGTCCTCGGCGCCAACTGCCACATCGGCCCCGAGGTCAATATCGAGGGCGCCGTTCTCTGGGACAACAACACCGTCGGCGAGGCCGCCACCCTGCGCAACTGCGTGCTCGGGCGCGGCAACACGATCGGCCCCAAGACCCTGGTCGGCGACGGGGCAATCATCGGCGACGACTGCACCTTCGGCCCCGAGAACCGCCTCGAGCGCGGCATCCGCATCTGGCCCGGCACCCAGCTCGGCGAGAAGGCGATCTCGTTCTAGCGAGCCGGGGTTTCTGGCGAGTAGGGGCGCAGCCGCTGGCTGCGCCCTATTTTTTGATCGCCTGGTCGATCTTGTCGCTCAGCCGCCGGTCGGCTTCGGCCAGATTGGGCGCCGCAGCCACCGAGGCGGGCCCGCCCGCCGCGGGCCGGGCGTTCGAGCGGGCGGCGAAGTCGCGCCCCAGCCGCACCAGCACCAGCACCCCCAAACCCGCCACCATCCCCAGCACATACCACGGCAGCCACTGCAGCAGCAGCCCCGCCACCCGCGAGCCGGCCACGAGCTCGGCCGCGGCCCCGCCGCCCCAGTTCTCCGTGGCGTAGCGCAGCAGGTAGCCGGCGAGCAACGCCCCGTTCAGCGCGCCGAGCAGCGCCCCGAGCAGCCGCTGGGGCAGACCTGGGGGCGCGGCGCCCGCGCCGGGTCGCGGCAGCAGCGCCGCCCCGCCGTAGCCGAGCAGGCCGGCCGTCAGCAGGAAGACCGCGGCCATAACGGCGAAAGTCGGCGCGCCGGGCTGCTCGGGCCTGAAGGTCGCGCGCACCCAGTTCGCCAGGGGCTCGGCCCACAGGTCGACAAGGAGCGCCGCGAGCAGGGTTCCGGCCAGGGCCAGCAGACCCGCGCGCACGCCACGCAGCAGCCCCAGCAGGGCCGCCAGCGCCACCCAGACCCCAATCAGCACGCTCAGCGCCACATCGCACCTCCGCCTGGCCGCGGCCTCGCTGCGGGCGATTGTAGCATGATCGCCCGGCCCTCGCTATGCGCGCCGGGGGTCGGGCGGGGGGAAGCCATGGTATAATAGCGCCCGTGCTCATTGACGCGCCGCAGCTCGTAAACACCGCATCGTGGCGCGCCAAGCGCTTTGACCGGGCGAGCCGGCGTTGCTCGTGCACGGGGTAATCGCGAATGGGAAGGAGGCGCCCCCCATGGTGCGTATTGCGATCAATGGCTTCGGCCGGATCGGTCGGCAGAGCTTCAAGGCGATGCTCGAGTATCACCCCGACGAGTTCGAGATCGTAGCGATCAACGACCTGACCGACAACGAGACCCTCGCGCACCTGCTGCGCTACGACTCCACCTACGGCCCCTTCGACGGCGACGTCACCGTCACCGAAGATAAGATTATCGTCGATTACGACGACGCCCACTACGAGATCGCCGCCCTCGCCGAGCGCGACCCCGCCAAGCTCCCCTGGGGCCAGATGGGCGTCGACCTGGTGATCGAGTCGACCGGCCGCTTCACCGAGGCCGATAAGGCCCGCGCCCACCTGCAGGCCGGCGCCAAGAAGGTCGTGATCACCGCCCCCGCCAAGGGCGAGGATATCACCATCTGCCTCGGCGTCAACGAGACGGCCTACGACCACGAGAAGCACCACATCATCTCCAACGCCTCGTGCACGACCAACTGTCTCGCCCCTGTGGCCAAGGTGCTCAACGACCGCTTCGGCATCCAGCGCGGCCTGATGACCACCATCCACTCCTATACCATGGACCAGAACCTTCAGGACAATGTCCATAAGGATCTGCGCCGCGCCCGCGCCGCCGCGATCAACATGGTGCCCACCACCACCGGCGCCGCCAAGGCCGTCGCCCTGGTCATCCCCGAGCTGAAGGGCAAGTTCCACGGCTACGCCGTGCGCGTCCCCACCCCCACCGTCTCGATGGTCGACTTCGCCGTCCTGCTCAACCGCCCCACCAGCGTCGAAGAGATCAACAACGCCTTCCGCGAGGCCGCCGAGAGCGAGGAGCTCGAGGGCATCCTCGGGGTCAGCGAGTCCGAGCTGGTCAGCAGCGACTTCATCGGCACCACCTACAGCTCGGTGGTCGACCTGCCGCTGACCCACAACATGGGCGACGACTTCTACAAGATCATCGCCTGGTACGACAACGAGTGGGGCTACTCGGTGCGCATCGCCGACCTGACCGCCTACCTGGCCGACCACTTCGAGTAAGGCGGGCTGCGTAACCGAGTTACGCTCTTCGCCGCTGCCGCGGCGGGGGTATGGGGCTTGCGGCCCCGCAAGGTGGATGTGGAGGGCCAAGCCCTCCACGCCTCCCGCGCCGCACGGGATACGGGGCCTGCGGCCCCGCGAGGTGGATGTGGAGGGCCAAGCCCTCCACGCCTCCCGCGCCGCACGGGGTACAGGGCCTGCGGCCCCGCGAGGTGGATGTGGAGGGCCAAGCCCTCCACGCCTCCCGCGCCACACGGGGTACGGGGCCTGCGGCTCCGACCCGCCTGAGGCGAAACAAAGAGGGGACAGGCTGCGGGTGAGCACCCGCTC
>CAZKTU010000053.1:9320-21454 GCA_964555675.1 uncultured Oscillochloris sp. | reverse complement strand
CCGACCCGCCTGAGGCGAAACAAAGAGGGGACAGGCTGCGGGTGAGCACCCGCTCCTGTCCCCTCTGCGTGTATCGCGGCGCCCCTAGGGCAGGGGCACGATCAGCCTGGCCCGCACCGGCGCCCCCACCACCTCAGCCAAAGGAGCGCCACGCTCCATGAGCGCGAGCTCGCCGGCACAATGGGGGCAGATCGCCAGGTGGTGGGCCAGAGAGGCCCGCTGGTAGGGGTCGAGCAGGCCCTGGCAGTAGTCGATCAAGACATCGCTGCTCGGACAGTAGAGCCGGTACAGGCGGCGGCGCAGGCGCGCCTGCAGGGCCTTGATCTGGGCGACCTGCGCGGCGCAGCTGGGGCACCCCCGCAGGTGAGCCAGGGTGGCCTCGTCGGCCTCGCCGTCGGCGGCCGCAATCAGGGCGATGGCGCCCGGCGACGAGGCCATCGCGCAGCCCTCGTCCCAGCTCTCGTCGATGCTCATAAGCGTGCGCTCCTGGCGTGCAGTCGGCTGTTGCTCCCGACTCGCATAGTATGAAACGCAGCGACAACCAAATTTTACACACCTTCTACCATGTGTAGTAAGCAGAATATAACACAACTCTCAGCTGCCGCGAATCGAAAAGGCGCCCCTGGGGGGCGCCCTTCGCATATTCCGCCCCGGCGCCCCTAGGGGGCGACCAGCTGGCGCAGCTGCTGGTTACGGCTGAGCCGCCCCAGGACGTTGCGCTTGACGTTGTAGACATCGTTGACGCTGCTGAACAGGTCGCTGCGCTTGGCGTAGATCGCCCGCGGGGTCAGGCCGAGCACGAACGAGCAGTAGACCACCACTCGCTCGACCTCGCCATTCAGCTGCTCGTTGATGAAGCGCCAGAACTCTTCGCGGTCGACCCGGCTGACGGCCTCCTCGTCGGGCGAGGTCTGGGGGCCATGGTTAGGAGTGATCGTCTCCTCGGGCAGCATCTCGGACCAGGACTGGGCGCGCACGCTGTCGATCACCACACTGGTGGCGCAGAGCTGCAGGTACTGCAGCAGCGACGCCAGGGTGGGGAAGGAGGCGAAACGATCGGGGTTGATCGCGCGCCAGAACTTGGTGAAGGCGCCGACCACAAAATACTCGCTGCTCTCGCCGCTGCTGGTGAAGGCGCCGCTGCGGCGAATCCAGCCCTCGACCAGGCCGCTATAGTGCTGGTAGAGCTGCTCCCAGGCCGCCTCGTCGCGCTCGACGAGGGCGCGCCGGAACAGCTCGTAGCTGTAACACGTGTCGTGCTGCTGACCCCTATAAAAACGCTCGCTCTCGGCAGCGCAGCGGCGCACGAGCGTCATCAGATCCATCTGGGCCAGGGCCCCCTCGCTCATCGGGGGCTCGAGCTCGCGGCCCTGGCGGGGCTGCGTGACGACGCCTTGAGCGTTGCGGGGGTGCGTGTCGATCGACTGGGTGATCATGGCCTCCTCAACTCTCTCGCTGCGCACGAGGCCGCCGGCGCGGCGCCCTGGCACGGCTCAGACCTTGGGCTGAACAGGTCGGGGACGGCCTACACGCCGCCCTCACTCCAGGCTGATTGTAGGCTTTCGGCCCTGTCGTGAGAAGGTCGCGCGGTGATCAAACGATTACAAACCGGGCTACGCGGTGGTATCGTAGGTCCTGGAGGAATGGGGGCACGGGCCCGGCGTCAGACGACGTCGGAGGCCCGCTGGTGTCGGGGGACGAGCCGCCAGGCCCAGCTGCCATGGGGACAGGCAGAGGGCGAACGCTCTCAGAGGCTCGCAACCCTATTGAACGGCCGGCGGACAGCTTTTCGAGCAGCCCGACGGGCGATGCGCAGCGCCACGCCGCCAGCCTCAGCCCTGCGGGCACCCATGCGGTCGACGCACGGGTATGGCCCCACAGGCCCAAGGCGCAGCGAGCGAACGCACGGTCTATGCTGACGGCCCCAATCTCCATGGGCCGATCATAGCCGTACTACACATAATGGTTCAATAGGAGGAGAGTACCAGATAGTGGAACGAGCGCGCTCTCTACAGCGACCCTGCCAGCACAACCTCCTGGCTGGGGGCGGGGCTGCCGCCGCTGGGCTCGACCGTCACCATGACCTCGCTGAAGGCGTTCACCTCGCGGGGGGCCTCGACGACGATGCGGGCCAGGCCTGTGGCGTCGACCTCGAAGGTGCTGCCGGCGACCTGAGTGGCGCCATCGGCGAGCCAGAACTGGTAGACCTGGCCGGGGCCGAGGGGGGGGAGACCGCTGAAGATCACCACGGCGCTCGTCTCGCCGGGGTACATGTACATCTCGCCGCGGGCGGCGGCGGCGGCGTCGGCGGGGGCTAGTTCGCGCGTCGCCACGCCGGGCGCGCTTACGAATGAGATCACGTACTCGTCGCGGGCGAGGCGGGCGCTCATCTGGGCGAGCTGCCCCTCGCTGGCGGCGAGCTGTGCGCCCACCTCGCCCAGCTGGCGCTGGCTGTCGGTGAGCTGGGTCGCAAGAGCCTCCTGGCGGGCCTGGGTCGCCTCGAGACTCTGCTGGATGCCGGCCATCACCGTGACCAACTCGCTATTGGTCTGCTCGAGGCGGGCGACGTTACCGCTCAGATTCAGGGTCAGCCCGCCCAGGGCCAGCACCAAGGCGGCCATGGCGGCCATCAGCCCGGGGACGAGCCAACGCGAGGCCGGGCGCGGGGCGGGCCGCTCGGGGGCGGGCCGGGCCGCGGGCGCGACGGCGCGGTCGGCCTCGATGCGCGCGAAGAGACGCTCGCGCACCCGCTCGGGCGGGTCGGCGGCAGGGGCCCCATAGGGCAGCAGGGCGACGACCTCGCGGAGCTGGCGCAGCTCTTCCTGGTGGGCGGGCGAAGCCGCGAGCAGCGTCTCGACGCGCTGGCGGTCTTCGGCGTCGAGAGCGCCAAGGGCGAACGCAGCGAGTTGGCTTTCAGCGTAATCGTAGTCGTTGGCGTTCATCGAGGAGTGGGCGCCCAAGGGGCGGCCGATCTTTCTAGCGGTCTTCGATACCGATGCCCTGATGCTGGAGCAGGCCTTTGAGCTTCTGGAGCGCGAGTCGTACCCTGGTCTTGACAGTCCCGAGGGGGTTATCGAGGTGATCGGCGATCTCGCGCTGCGAAAGGCCGCCGAAGTAGGCTAACTCGATCACCTGACGCTGGTCGGGGGGGAGCTCGCCCAGAGCGCTCGTGATCAGACGCCTGCGCTCAGCCTCCCAGGTCAGCTCGTCGACGGCGGGCTGGCCGTCGGGGATGGCCAGGAACACCTGGCTCTCGACTGCGCTTGTGGCCGGGCGGGCCTGGCGGCGGCGCAGTTCGTCGATACATAGGTTGCGGGCGATGCCGAAGAGCCAGGGAGCGAACTGCCCGCTATCATTCTGAAAGGTTGCCGCCCGACGCCAGACGCGCCAGAACGTCTCCTGCACAACATCCTCGGCGTGCTCGGCACTATTGAGGATTTTGAGCGCCAGCCCGTAGACGACGCGACTATAGCGGCCGTAGAGCTGCTCGAGGGCGCGGCTGTCACCATGAGCTACGTGTGCGATCAATGCTTCATCGCTGAGCATCCCGCCCTCAGCTGGTTGAGGAGGCGTGCCGGCCAAGTCTGCTCCACTCCTAGAGTTATTACGCGGCGTCCCCGCCATTGGATGTATCGCCGCGCACCACGGGCCAAAAGAGCGCGCGTATTATACACGAAAGCCCCATCAGCCGCGCGCGAGGCGCAAAGCTGGAATTATATCTCCGGCATGGGTGTTGCACATTACAGACAAAACGGACAATGATTGTGCAGAGTGATTCGGGGGGCGCTGGTCGCGTGCAAAGGGGCTCGCCTTGACAGTCACCCGGTTGGTGCTATACTGTTGATTGTGTTGAATATCACAAACAGGCGGCGCCACCCCGCGCTCAGCGAAACCCAGAGCAGCGCAGGCCTGTCCAGACGACCGTCCCGGCCGCCGGCAGGCCTTAGAAGAGGAACAGCCTGATGGCTGCGTACCAGACTCACACAAGCGGAGCGGACGTCTCGCTGGCGATCGGGGCCATCGGCGGCAGCGCAGAGGTGCACGCTATGCACCCCCGCCCTGCGCTGGCGCAGAACGTCGCCGCGATCTTCGAGCGGGCCCAAATTACCCCCGACCTGCAGGCCGTCGAGCAGCTGCTCCTCGAGCGGGCCGCGTCGCACTCCGAGCTAATTGCCGCCGCCAGCGTGCACACCGTGCGCTCGGGCGGCAAGCGCCTGCGGGCGGCCCTGGCCCTCCTGGCGGCTCGTCTCGGCACCTACCAGCTCGGGCGGGTCATCCACGCGGCCGCGGCCGTCGAGCTGATCCAGGCCGCCTCGCTGGTCCACGACGACCTGGTCGACCAGGCC
This sequence comes from uncultured Oscillochloris sp., assembly GCA_964555675.1. Taxonomy (GTDB): domain Bacteria; phylum Chloroflexota; class Chloroflexia; order Chloroflexales; family Chloroflexaceae; genus CAIWXH01. Next base: position 17,108 of record CAZKTU010000053.1, on the reverse strand, counting down.
GCCCGCCGCCGCGGGCGCGTGACGGTTCACGCCCGCTGGGATAACGACGTGGCCCTAATGGTGGGCGACTACTTCTTCGCCCTCGCGGCGGGCGAGATGGCCCGCAGCCCCGACTCGCGGATTATTACCTACTACGCCCAGGCTGTGCAGACAATAGTCGAGGGCGAGCTCAGCCCGGTCACGGTCTACGAGCCCGTCGAGACCGCCCTGGGCCAGTACTACTACAAGACCGGGGCGAAGACGGCCTCGCTCTTCGAGGCAGCCTGCAAAGCCGGGATGGCGGCAGGGGGCGGCAGCGAAGCGCAGATCGCCGCCCTGGGGCGCTACGGCTTCGACCTTGGCATGGCCTTCCAGATCGTCGACGACGTGCTCGACTTCACCGGCGACGAGCAGACCCTCGGCAAACCGGCCGGCAACGACCTGCGCCAGGGCACAATCACCCTGCCCCTGATCTACGCCATCTCGCGCACCGGCAGCCCGCGCCTGCGCGAGCTGGTCGACCAGGGCGCGCCCAGCGAGGCGCAGGTCCGCGCCGCCATCGCCGAGGTGACTGCCGCCGGAGGCATCGACGCAGCCATGGGCGAGGCCCGCCGCTTCATCAGCGAGGCGATCGGCCACCTGGCAGAGTTCCCGCCCTCCCCCGCCCACGCCTCTCTGGTCGAGCTGGCTCACTTCGTCTGCGAACGCGAGGCTTAGGTTCCAACCTGATCGGTTGGGCCGACAAGGGGTTTCAGGGAGGGTTTGACCCTCCCTGACTCACCCTCACCGCCCCCGCAGCGCGTATTTGATCCCCTCTTGCAGGTCGGCCTTGGTGATGATATCGCCGAGGTCGACCCCCAGGGCCACGATCGTCTGGGCCACGTCGGGCCTGATGCCGGTCAGCACGATACGGGCGCCGAGCAAGCGCACGGCCCGCGCAGTCTGCAGCAACACATTGGCGACCTGTGTATCGACGATCGGCACGCCGGTGATATCGAGGATAACCAGATCCGTCCGCTGCTCCTCGATGGTGTGCAGGAGGGTCTCGACCACGCGGCCGGCCCTGTAGCTGTCGAGCGAGCCCACCAGCGGCAGGACGAGGGCCCCTGCGCCGATCCGTAGCAGCGGGGTCGAGAGTTCTGCCAGCAGCACAGCCTGCGCGCGGATGGTGGCCTCTTGCTCGGCGCTCTGGCGACGAAACTCCTCGGCCCGGCGCAGGGTGGTGATGTCGGTCCTGATCCCGACGATGCCCCCACCGGCCATGGGCCGATCGACAGCCCGCACCCAGCGCCCATCGTTCAGCTGATGCTCCACCGGCTCGGCGCTGGCATGGCTCTCCATACGCTCGGCGATAAACGCCGCCTCGCGCCCGACCGCTTCGGCGTACTGCCCACGCTCGACACCCGCCCGCACAATCTCGGCGAAGCTGCGCCCCGGGGTGATCTGATCGGCGCTCAGGCTATAGATCTCGCGGAAGCGGCGGTTGCAGAAGACGAGCCGGTCGTCGGAGTCGAAGAGAGCGAAGCCGTCGGTGATACTCTCGACGGCATCACGAAACTGCTGCCATAACCTGGTGGCCTCAGACTCGGCCAGCTGCCAGCGCGTCACGTCGGCCAGCTGCCAGATCACGCCGCCCATCGGCGCGCGAGCCAGGCTACAGGCGCACCAGCGCTCGGGCAACTCGTCCAAGAGCGCCTCGAAGCTGCTGCGCTGCAGCTCGCCCGCGAGCAGGGCGGCCAGGTCTGCGGCGACGGGAAGCCAGTCTTCGGAGGCCCAGCGGAACAGGGTCGCACAGGCCTCGCCCAGGCTCATGCCCAGTCCAGTCTGCACAAAGACGTCGCGCCAGGGGGCGTTGACCGCATAGACGACGCCGGCGGCGTCGACCAGAGCACATGGCTCCGGCAGCAGCTCGATCAGCTCGGCGGAAAGGGCAGCGCCCCCCGTACTGCGGTCGCGCGGCGGGTCGGTCATACGGAGGCTCCTTGATGGGCAGGGAGGTTTGGATGAGAGCTTCCTCATTTTACCACGGGGGGTCTAGGCAAAGCTGTGCAGATGTGGTACAACATTCCGCACAGGATTTGCACAGGCTGCACAGGGCGCATACTATGGGGCTTAGGGGAAAGACGGCTCTCATCACTGGCGGCGGGCGTGGCCTTGGCAGGGCAGCCGCCCTGGCCCTGGCCGCCGAGGGCGCAGCAGTTGTGGTCGTCGCGCGCACAGCCGACGAGGTGGCCGAGACGGCCTGGCTGATCGAGGAGCAGGGCGGGAGGGCTCTGGCCCTGACGGCCGACGTACGCAGCTCGGCTCAACTCGCAGCAGCTGTCGCCCGGGCGAACGAGGCCTTCGGCCCCGTCCAGATTCTAGTGAACAGCGCCGGCATCGGCCTGCGGGCCCCTGTGCAAGAGACAACCGAAGCACAGTGGGACGCCGTGGTCGACACACTGCTCAAGGGCACATTCCTGGCCTGCCAGGCCGTGCTGCCCCAGATGATCGAGCAGGGCGCGGGCAATATCATCAACCTTGGCGCGCCCCTCGAGCGCATCATGACACCTGGCTTCGGCGCCTACTACGCGGCCAAGTGTGGGGTCGACGGCCTGACCCGGGTCATGGCCAAAGACCTGCGTCGCTTCGGGGTAAATGTCAATGCTGTGCACCCGGGCGGCTTCGCAGATACACGCATGGTGCGCGAGACGGTGCCCGAACTGCGTGGCGGTCTGCTCTCGCCCGACGAGATTGGCGCGCCGATTGTGGCCCTCGCGGCGCTGCAGCCGCGCGCTCAAACCGGGCAAAGTGTGGATGCCCATCAATGGAGATCCCAGGCTGCATAAACTCAGAACAAATTGAGTCTTGACAAATGCTGTGCAAATTATAGAATGTAAGATACCACGATGGTTGAGACTGAGTATATCTCCAGGGCAAAGCAACCCGCACGCGAGAGGCAGCGACTGCCCTGGCGTACCTCGCCCACCCCAGGTTTCGGATCCGCTCCGTCCAGTGACTGAGGAGAAGATGCCGTGAACGCCTTCCGCCAGGCTAGCGACAGCGACGAGGTCCTGGTTCAGGACCAGCCTAAGGGTGAGCAAGACGACGAGAGCTCGTGGGACGCCGACGAGGCTGCAATCGCCGAGGCCGAGGCCGAGATCGAGGCCGACGAGCCCGAAAGCAGCGACAACGAGCCGGTCGAGGACTCGGTGCAGCTGTACCTCCACGAGATTGGGCAGGTCGCCCTGCTGACAGCCGAGGAAGAGCGCGACCTCGCAATGCAGATCACCCGGGGCAAAGAGGCGCGCCTCCGCCTGAACAACGAGGACTACAGCACCGGTCGCGAGCGCCTGCAGCTCGAGCAGCAGATCGCCCGCGGCGAGGATGCGCGCCGGCGGCTCATTCAGGCGAATCTGCGCCTGGTGGTGAGCGTCGCAAAGAAGTATATCGGCAGCCCGATGGCCTTTATGGACCTCGTGCAAGAGGGCAATATCGGCCTGATGCGCGCCGTCGAGAAGTTCGACTACACCAAGGGCAACCGCTTCAGCACCTACGCGACCTGGTGGATCCGCCAGGCGGTCACCCGCTCGATCGCCGAGCAGAGCCGCCTGATCCGCCTGCCGGTACACCTGAGCGAGTCGATCGTACACCTGCGCCGGGCCATCTACCGGCTCGAGCAGGAGCTCGAGCGCGAGCCCACGGCCGAGGAGCTGGCGCATACCATGGGGATGAGCCTGCGCAAGATCAAGCGCCTGCTGCAGGCCTCGACCCAGCCGGTCTCGCTCGAGCAGCCCCTGAATAATGAGAGCGAAGGCCGGGTCAGCGAAGTGCTGGCCGACGAAAGCCTCGAGACCCCGATGGAGATCGCCGCCGCCAATATGCTCCACGCCGAGCTGAGCGCGGCGCTGAACGACCTGCCCGAGCGCGAGCGCAAGATCCTGCAGCTGCGCTACGGCTTGATCGACGGGCAGCGCCGCACCCTCGAGGAGGTCGGGGTGGCCTTCGGGATCACCCGCGAGCGCACCAGGCAGATCGAGGCCGAGGCCCTGCGCCGCCTGCGCCACCCCAGCGTGGGCGCCCGGCTGCACGGCTATCTGGATTAGGGTCTACCACGGCCAGAGAGGAGACCGGCGGCGCATAGATGACGCCGGACCGAGGCCGAGGAGGAGATACGGAGGGGCCGCACGCAAGTGTGCGGCCCCTTCGGTGCGTCCGGCTACCTGAGCAGCTGGGGCAGAAAGAGGCGGTGACCCGACGCGGGCGCAAGCAGGACGGCCCGCGTCACGGTCGTCACATTGCCCGCCCGGTCGACGAAACGCACCGCCAGCTCGTGCTCGCCCGCGGCGGCCGGCAGTGTCCAGCGGTACGAGTCGTAGTAAGGCTGCGGGTCGGCGAATACCCCATTCAGGCCGATCTGCACCGCCACGATACCGCCCTGGTCGTCGATCGCGTTGGTGTCGATGCGCACCCTGGGATCGTCGAGGGCCAGGGGGCCGGCCTCGGTCGGCGGCGGCGCGGCCGCAAGGGCGGCGACCTCGGCGGGGGCCAGGGCGCGGGCGTAGATCGCCAGCTCGTCGAGGGCGACGCCGCTGTGGCCGCCTCCATAGGTGAAACGGCCGAGGTGCAGGACATCGCCGAGGGTCGCGGGCAGCGTCACGCCGGCAACCTCTGCGGCCAGGACGCCGTCGATATAGAGCGCCTTGCGCCCCTGCGCTTCGTCCCAGGTGACGGCGAAGTGATGCCAGCCGGGCCCCAGGGTATCGGGCGCCGCGAGCAGATCGCGGCTGTCCTCGCCCTCTGCCGTGCTCCAGAAGACCCAGGCCGGGCCGCCGGCGGGGCCGACGACGTCGCGGCGCAGGGCCAGGGTGTTGCTGTAGACGGGCGCGCTGTCGGGGTTGGCGCTGCTCGCGAACAGGTAGTGGCGCGGGATGCGCCCGGCAGGGTAGCTCGCAGGTAGCTCGGCCCAGAGGCTGATTGCGCCTGCAGCGGGGCGCAGATTGCCGGCCACGGGGTAGGTCAGGCCGGCGGGGCCGAGCACGAGGGCCTGACCCGCCCGCCCCTCGCTAAAGCGCTGGGGACCGTAGAGAATCGGGAAGCCGCGACCAACCTTCTGGACCACGTGCCCGTCGAAGCCGGCGGCGAAGAGCAGGTCGGCGGGCGGATTGACGGCGAGCGTGCCGACGGGCGGCGTCGTGTCGCCCGCCCTCGCTGGCGGCGCGCCCGCGAGCCCGGCCTCGTCGCCCGAGGCGGCCGCCGAGGCCCCATCGGGCGCCGCCAGATCCTGGGGTGGCGTAAAATCATAGCTGCCCGCGAGGCTCGGGTCCCACAGCCAGACGCCGGGGAGGCAGGCGGCGTAGGCCGTGCAGGGATCGGGCCCGGGGCCCTGCCAGCCGTAGGGGTCGATCTGGCGGCCGTAGCGCCGCACCTCGAAGTGAAGATGGGGCGTGCCGTGGGCGAAGCCCGTCGCTCCGCTGACCCCGAGGAAGGCGCCGGCCTCGACCGGCACGGGCCTGCCGCTGTCGATCAGGTCGGCGAAGATCGGCGCGAAGCCCTGCAGGTGCCAGTAGACCGTCTCGTAGCCGTCGGGGTGCAGGATGACCACGCCGTAGCCGCGGTGGGTGCGAGCGTAGGCCAGCCCGCCGGCCGCGGCGAGGATGGGCGTGCCCACGGGCTGGTCGGGGAAGTAGTAGTCGTGGCCGTCGTGGCCGTCGTACTGAACATTGCCCTGGCCGAGGTAGTTGACCACATAGCCATTGCCGTCGTCGCCGCTATCGACGGTGGGGTAGACGTGGTCGAAATAGGCCAGATGCAGCACCCGCGTGCCGGCGGGCCAAGGCTGCAGAAGAGCGATGGAGGGAGTCTCGGCGGGAGCAGGGCGACCCGACGCCGCTTCTGCGGCGGGCGCCGGCGCGCCATACCGGATCAGCTCGTTGTTGAAGTAGCGCTGGAAGGCCTCGCCGAAGCGCTCGACGGCGGCCCGCCACTCGGCCATGCTGCGCCCGCGGGCCAGAAAGCGCTGCACCGCGACCCCCTCGGGGGCCTGGTCGAGGGTCAGGGTGAGCGTCAGCCCGTCGCTGAAACGGAGCGTGGGCGGGCGGCTGTAGGGGCCGAGGCCCGCTCGCAGCTCGCGGCTAGCCCACTCGATCTGCGCCGAGAAGCCCGCGGGGCCCTCGCGGCCGAAGGGGCGGCGCAGGGCCTCGGGCGCGGGGCGGGGGGTACTGAGCAGGGCCGAGGTGGCCTCGAGCAGGGCGAGGTGGAGCTGGGGGCTCAGGCCGTAGTAGAGGGCCGCGCCCTCGATGATTGTGGCGGCGCTGCGCCCGCCCTCGCTATAGGTCTTCAGGGCGCCCGGCTGGGCGTCGAGCAGGCGCTGAACGCCGAGGCCCTCAGCCTCCTGGGCCGCAAGGGGCGCTGATGGAAGCAGGGCGACGACGAGGACGAGCAAGAGGGCGAAGTGGGCGCGGGCGAGGCGCACGAGTAGCTCCGGCTGCTGGGTAATCGTGGGCAGATCGTAGCACACTGGAAATAGCGAGTCAACGCAGGTAGAATGACGATCGATTCACCGGGGCCTGCCGGCCCCGAAGGAGCTATGCCATGGGACGACGACTCGCCGCCGCCCTTGCAGCCGCCCTGCTGCTTGCGGCCTGCGCCCGCCCCGGACCCGAGCCAACCCCGGCGCCCCCGGCCCCCGCACCCCCGGCCCCTGCGCCCACATCCAGCGCGGCCCCCGCGCCCACGCAGGCCGTACGGGCGCCGCAGACGAGCCTGGGCGCCTTCTTTTTCTACTGGTACCACTGCCCCGAGCAGGAGTGCGACGCCACGCAGCTGAGCGTCACCCCGCCCGGCTGGCTCGCGCCGCTGCCGCACGACGGCGACCCCCGCGACGGGACGGCCTACTCGTCGATCAACTATGACTGGTTCGAGGGCGAGCTGCGCGACATGGCCGCCACGGGCATCGACACCGTCTTCCCGGTGAGCTGGGGCGACCACCCCCATCGCTGGTTCCGCCAGGACCGCCTCGACCTGCTGGTGCAGGCCAACGGCGTGCTCGCCCGGCCCCTGCGGATCGGCATGTTCCTCGACACGACGGCCCAGCAGGCCATGTACAGCGACTTCGCCGACGCGGGCTACCGCTTCGGCCCCGACGTCCCACGGCTACCCCTCAGGGACCCCCTGAGCGGCTACTTCTTCTATGACGAGCATATCAAGGGGTTCTTCGAGCGCGTCCCGCGCGAGATGTGGGCGACGGTCGAGGGGCGCCCGATCATCGTCACCTACACCGCCCTCTGCTGTGAGGACCTGGCCCTCGCGGGCGAGCTGTGGGGCGCGGTGAAAACGGCCTTCGCCCGCGACTTCGGAGTCGAGCCGTGGCTGATCGTCGAGGGCACCTGGTTCACCCCCGAGGCGGTCGCGCCCGGGGGCGACCTGCTGCCGCTCGAGGCGGCGGCCGACGGGCGCTACAGCTGGGGCACGGCGCTTAACGGGCCCGCGACCCACAGCCTGGGCGACTACACCGTGAGCAGCGTGGGCCCCGGCTTCGACAATCGGCGCATCAAGGGTATCGTCGACCCGCGCTTCCAGCCCCGCGAGCGCCCGCCGGGGGGCGGCCAGCCGGCCGACGGCGCCTTTCTCGCGGCGAGCCTCGCGGCCGTGCCGGCGGAGGCAGACCTGCTGCTGATCGAGACCTGGAATGAGTGGCCCGAGAGCACGGCCGTGGCCCGCGCCGCCTACAAGGGGCGCGGCGGGCGCCCCTTGCCGGAGACGTTCTACATGGACATTGTGCGGCGCTGGCGCGAGAGGACCCCGTAGGGGGAATGTTTTCGGGAGGGC
>CAZKTU010000053.1:0-9220 GCA_964555675.1 uncultured Oscillochloris sp. | reverse complement strand
GCCCTCCCGAACCCTCCCGTCGGCCTGTCCGCAGGCCCTCCCGAACCCTCCCGTCGGCCTGTCCGCAGGCCCTCCCGCATCATCACCGGGCGAGTTTAGGCGATGAGGGCTCGGATTCGGCGGGGACGGGTGTGACGGGGCTGCTCCGGCCGAGACGAGCGAGGACGCGCATCAGCGAAGGCAGCGGGTCGCCAAAAAGATAGCGGGCGTTCGTCTCGTCCAGAGTGAAGCTGAGATGATCTTTGCCCTGGAGGCCGCGCAGGGCCTGGCCGAAGGCGACGCTGACGGGCACATAGCGCAGATCGGCGTACTCGGGGCGCGGGAAGCTCTCGCCCAGGGCGGCGAGCGCGGCCAGGTAGGGGAAGTTGACCCCGGCGACCTGCGAGCCGATCATGGTGTTCCAGTAGCGCGGATTGACCTCGATGACCTTGATCTCGCCGTCGGCGGCCGAGTAGCGTAGATCGACGTGGGCTACCCCGCTCCAACCGAGGGCGGCCATCACTCGCTCCATGACCTCGAGCAGAGGCCGGCTATGCACCAGCTCGATCCCCTGCGAGGGGCCGAAGGGGGACTTGTTGGCGACCAGGCCCTTCTGCTGGGTGTAGGCGAGGATGCGGCCATCCTGGCAGATCACGCTACAGTCGATGTCGTAGCCCTCGATGAAGCTCTGGACGATGAAGGGCTCGCTGAAGGGGCCACGGGCCTCGCAGAAGGCCCGCAGCTGGGGCAGGGTGTCGAAGCGCCTGATATCGCGCCCGCCGCGGGCAGTAGCGGGCTTGAGCAGCACGGGAAAGCTCAGGGTGGCCAGGCGCTCATAGAAGGCGGCGTCAGGCGAGTAGCGCACGGTCGGCGGGCAGGGCAGGCCGTGCTCCTCGAGGAAACGAGCCAGAAGCCACTTGTTGTTGACGAGCTTGAAGGTCTGCAGATCGGGGTTGGGCGCGATGGCCGCCCACGGCATGATCGCGGCCTGGTGGGCCGCCACAAACTCGACCGCAGGCTCCATCACGGGCATGAGCACGTCGGCCCTGGTCGCCTTGACCACCTGCTCGAGGTGTTCGAGGGCCTGGTCAGGGGCGAGGCCGGCCGGCTGGAGCTGGAAGGACGAGCGATGGCGTGAGAAGCGGAGTGAGGAATGCTGATCGGCGGCGAGGGTGTGGACCTGCACGCCGGGGAGATCGTTCAGGCAGCGGGCTACCGAGAGGGGGATGGGATCGCTGAGTCCTTCGACAAGAAGGACGGAGAGACGACGAGGCATGATGAGAGCTCCTTCGGTCGCTGATAGCTCAATCGGGCACGTTTCAGCTCACCGGGGAAGGCGGAGCAGACCGACTGCGGGACGTGTAGACAGTACTCCTGTTTCGTAAACTGTTCGTGATCACCCGGGGGGGGCTACCCTGACAACTTTGCAATCCTAAATATTTCAAATAGTCAGATCGTTACGAGCGCGCCTCAGAGCGCGCGAGCGGGGGCGCGCAGCAATAAGGCATTGCGCTGCGCAACACGAGCAGAGGCCCCCTCTCGCCAGCGAGAGGAGGCCTCATCCATGTGCGAACATTATCGTCAGCTTAGGCGATCGCGCTCAGGTTCGGCCACGGCCCACGACTGCACACCCTGGGTGACAAACGAGAAGGGGCGGACGTGAACGCCCTGCTCGGTGAGGATGCGCTCGAGCTCGAGGCGGCGGTCGAAGGGGCAGGCGAAGACCATAAAGCCGCCGCCGCCGGCGCCGGTGATCTTGCCGCCCCAGGCGCCGTGGCGCCGAGCCATGGCGTAGACCTCATCGACGATGGGCGGGGCGATGTGGGGCGAGAAGGCCTTCTTCACCTCCCAGGCGTCGTGGAGCAGGCGCCCGAAGTCGGCGATGCGCAGCTCGCGCAGGTACCTGGTGGCCTGGTCGACGAAGGCCTTGGTCTCGTCGTGGTAGCGCAGGGTGTCGCCCTTGACGAGGCGCTGGACCTGGTCTTCCATCAGGTGGCGGCGCAGGAACTGCCGATCGCCGATGTAGCCGATGATCAGGCAGCTCTCGAGCTCGAGCAGGGCGGTGGGGTCGGTGAGCACGGGCTCGACAATCACGTGGCCGTTGCCAAAGTGATAGACGCACATGCCGCCGAAGACGGCGGCGTACTGATCCTGGCGCCCGCCAGGGATGCCCAGGTCGACCCGCTCGATCTTAAAGGCCAGCTCGGCCAGCTCGTGGGGGTCGAAGCTCTCGCCGGCGACGTTATAGAGCAGCTTGAGCATGCTGACCACGAGGGCGGACGACGAGCCGAGCCCGCTGCCGGGAGGCGCGTCGCTGAACATGGTCAGGCGGTAGCCGGGGCGCTCGGGGCTGAAGCTGGGGCGCAGATGAGGCATGGCGTCGAGCACGGCCTGGGGCAGCGCCAGCTTGCCGTCCCACTCGCGGCCGCTGACGAGGCGGCTGACCTCTTGCAGGTCGAGCGAACGAATGGTGAGACCGGGGTCGACGCTGGCCGTGAGCATGCAGCGCACGTAGAGATTGATCGTGCAGTTGAGGACCTTGCCGCCGTGCTCCTCGGCGTAGGGGCTGACGTCGGTGCCGCCGCCAAAGAAGCCGATGCGCATCGGGGCGCGGGCTTTGTAGATTTTCACAAGACAACTCGCTTCGCTGGGCCACTGGGCCAAACCGGGGGCTAGTATAGCACAGGGGGCGGAGGCGAGCGCTTCCCGGAAGCTTTACCCCGTCACCCCCTCAAGGCGGTCCTCCAGGTCGGCGTAGAGCGAGCGCAGGCGCTCGAGGGTCTGCTCGTCGGTCTGCCAGAAGCCGCGCTCGCTGGCCTCGAGCAGGCGGCGGGCCATGCCGGCGGCGGCGTGGGGGTTGAGGGCGGCCAGGCGCTCGCGCATCTCGTCGTCGAGCAAGTAGGTCTCGGCGACGCCCTGGTAGACCCAGCCGTCGACCGCGCCGGCCGTGGCGCTCCAACCGTAGGTATTGCTGAGGCGCACCTCGATCTCGTGGGCGCCCTCGTAGCCATGGGCGAGCATGCCCTCGAACCACTTGGGGTTGAGCAGCTTGGCCCGGCTCTCGAGGCGCACCATCTGCTCGAGGGGGCGCACGCGGCCGCCGCCGGGCCCGCTGAAGGCCTCGACCTCGGCGACCATGACCTGCGGGCGAGCGCCGCGCAGCTTCTCGACGCTCTTGGTCATGCCGCCCAGGTACTCGTAGTAGTGGTCCACGTCCGAGATGCCGGTCTCGACGCTGTCGATATTCTGGAAGGTGGCCTGCACGGTGCCGAGGGCCTGCTCGAGCAGGGGCCTGGCCTCGCGCCACTCGCCGCCCGGGGTCATGGCGAAGCCCTTGCGGTTCAGGAAGACCTCGCCGAGCTGGCCGTCATCCTCCCAGCTGCTGCTCTCGACCAGGTGGTTGACGTTGGCCCCGTAGCTGCCGGGGGCGTTGGAGAAGACGCGGGCCGCGGCCTCTTCGACCCCGACCCCCAGCTCGGCGGCCTGGGCGAGGGCGTGCTTCCTGACGAAGTTGGCCGTGACGGGCTCATCGGCCGTGGCGGCCAGGCGCACGGCCCGGTCGATCAGGCTGGCCTGGTGGGCCATGAGGTCGCGAAAGATGCCGCTGACCGTGCAGACCACATCGACCCGCGGGCGGCCCAGCTCGGCCAGGGGGATGAGCGCCACGTCGGCCACCTTGCCCAGCTCGTCGCTCACCACGCGGGCGCCCAGCAGGGCGAGGGCCTGGGCCACGCCTTCGCCCTCGGTCTTGATATTGTCGGTGCCCCAGAGGACCATGGCCACCGTCTCGGGCGGCCCCCCCGCGGCCGCGGCGAGGCCGGCGAGCAGCTCGTCGACGCAGGCCTCGCCGGCGGCCTGGGCGGCCGCAGAGGGCATACGCCAGGGGTCGAGGCCGTGGAGGTTGCGGCCGGTCGGCACGACGGCCGGGTTGCGCACCACGTCGTTGCCGGGCGAGGGCGGGATGTAGCCGTTGGCCAGGGCGCGCACGAGGGCCGGCAGCTCGGCGTCGGCGCGCAGGCGGGCCAACAGGTCGCCGAGGCTGGCCGCCAGTGGCGCCAGCTCGGCGGGGGGCACGCCCGCGATCGCCAGCTCGCCCCCGGCCACGAACAGGCGGATCGCCTCGCGGCAGCGGGCATCGACCTGGCGGTACTGCTCCTGGGCCGCGCCGTCGCGGGCGACGCGCTCGCGCAGCTCGGCGTAGCTCAGGCCCAGCGAGGCCGCTACGGCCTCGGGCAGGGTGGGCGCGCCGGGCGCGGGGCGCTGGAAGGCGGCCACGAGGGCCAGGATGTCGACCAGCTCTTCGGCCGCGGGCGGGCGCCCCAGGACGTGCAGGCCGACGGGGATCAGGCGCTGCTCGACCTGGAGCAGCTCGTGGCTGAGGCGGGCGAGGTAGGCCTCGCCGGCGGTCGGATCATCCGGGCTGGGCGCCTCTGCTGCCACGACCAGGCCCAGGCGCTCGGCCATGGCCCCGAGCGACTCCAGCAGCAGGGGATCGGGCCGGGCGCGGTACTGGTCGATGCTGTCCTTGAGCTGGCGCAGGCCCTTGTAGAGGCCGGCCTGCTGCACGGGTGGGACGAGGTAGCTGACCAGGGTGGCGGCGCCGCGGCGCTTGGCGATGGTGCCCTCGCTAGGGTTGTTGACGCAGTAGTAGTAGAAGTTGGGCAGGCCGCCGAGCAGGCGCGCGGGCCAGCACGCGGGGCCGAGGCCGGCCTGCTTGCCGGGCATGAACTCGAGGGCGCCGTGGGTGCCCATATGGACCACAGCGTCGGCGGCGAAGACCTTGTCGAGCCAGGTGTAGAAGGCGGCGAAACCGTGGTGCGGGGCGGCGTCGCGGGCCATGAGCAGGCGCATGGGGTCGCGCTCGTAGCCGAAGGTGGGCTGCACGCCGATGAAGACATTGCCGAGCTGACAGCCCTGGATGAAGAAGCGCTTGCCGTCGGCCAGCAGCTCGCCGGGGGCGTGCCCCCAGTAGGGCTCGATCTCGGCGTAGGCGGGGAAGAGCCGCCGGTAGTCGTCGAGGCTCAGGTGGGCGGCCACATTGGCGTCGACGCCGTAGACCAGGGCGTTGCCCTCGGTGATCATGCGGCGCAGAGCCTCGGCGCTGGCGGGCAGCTCGACGGCGTAGCCGGCAGCCTTCAGCTCCTGAAGCAGCCTGTAGGTGCTGGCGAAGACGTCGAGGTAGGCGGCGGTGCCGACGCTGCCCAGGTTGGGCGGGAAGTTGAAGAGCACCAGGGCGACGCGCTTCTCGGCGTTGGCCTTGCGGCCGAGGGCGACGCGGCGGGCGACGCGCTCGGCGAGGCGCTCGATCTGCTCGGGCACCGGCGCCGCGCCGCCCTCTTCGCCCGTGGGGCCGCCGTAGACGAGGGGCTCGGCGGCGCCCTCGATCTCGGCCAGGGCCACATTCATGGCGATGTGCATGGGGCTGAGGCCGCGCTCGTCGGCGCGCCACTGCTCGACGCGCTGGAAGACCAGGGGGATGCCCTGCAGGAAGGGCACGTCGAGGGCCTCGAGGGCGGCCCGGGCCTCTACGGGCCGACTCTGGGCCATGCCGCCGGCCAGTGAGAAGCCCGAGGTGGTGAGCAAGAGGTCGACCGAGGCGCGGCGAGCGGCGGCCGGCTGCCGGCCGTGCTCGGAGGTCGCGAAGAAGGCGTCGAGGGCCGGGCGGTTGTCGAGGGTGGCGGTGTAGGCCAGGCGGGCCTCCAGGCCGCGAGCCTCGAGGGCGCGGATCAGGGCGGCCAGGTGGGCGACATTGCCGCTGAGGGCGATCACGCGCAGCGAGAGCAGGCCAACCACGCCCTTGTCGAGCCTGAGACCGCGCCGCCGCTGCCACTTCGCATAGCTCTTCAGGTCGGCGAAGGGCGCGGGCGCGTCGGGGTGCCAGAGGGCTACATCGGGGTAGAGGTGCGGCTCCTCGACGGGCAGGCGGCCGCGCATGCCGGGGACATAGCGCTCGGCGATCAGGCAGAGCATGCGCTCCATGTTCTCGGGGCTGTTATGGACCCAGAACTGGTGCAGCACGATGAAGCTGTGGAGGTCGCGGAAGCGCCCAGGCAGGAACTTGAGGATCCTGGTCAGGCTTTTCACCAGAGCCAGCTGGCGCGTGGCCTCGCCGTGGCCGTGTTTGGGCTTGAGGGCCTGCAGCATGCCGCCGTGGCCCTCGCCCGAGCCCTGGTTGTCGCCGAGGCTGAACTTGCCGAGGCGGGTCAGTTTGGCCAGGGCCGGGTTGCTCATGATCACCGCGACGGGGCAGGGCGCCGCGGCGAGCATCGCCTCGAGAGGGCGCACATAGGCCTCGCCGAAGAGCATGGCCCCCAGGACAAAATCGGCAGAGGCGATATCGGCGGCGATGCGCTCGCGTCGGGCCTGGTCGGTGAGGTCCGAGGCCAGGTAGACGCCTACAGTCAGGTCGAGCCCGTGGGCGCGGCTGATCGTGGCGGCGGCGGCGCGCAGGCCGGGACCATAGTTATCCTGGGTGCTCAGGACGACGAAGCGCATGGCTCCCTCCGTGCAGGCGTGGCGGGCGACATATAGTCAGGGCTGACTGTAGGCCATCGTACGCCCTGAGGGGCGGCTGCGGCGGTGAGGAATCTGCACGGGGCGGGAGAACTCTTTAACCGCGTTGCGGCGGGCGGGCGAGGCGAGTACAATGGGCGGCTATGAGAGTGATCAGCAACCCGCAGCAGGCACTGCACGACCCGCCGTTCGAGATCCTGGACGGGCGCGTGACGCCCTATTTCGAGCTGCCGCGCCGCGTGACGATCATCGCCGAGGCCCTGGCGGCGGCGGGCTACCCGGCGCCCGAGGCGCCGCGCGCCTTCGGCATCGCCCCGGCCCTGGCCGTGCACAATAATGATTATGTCGAGTATCTCGCCGAGGCGTACGCGGCGTGGGTGGCGGCGGGGCGTCACCCCGAGGCGGTGATGCCCTCGGCCTTCCCGCTGCCCGGGCTACAGTCCGAGTCGCGCAGCGTGCAGGGCCGGGCGGGGCGCTACTGCTTCGACCTGAGCGCGCCGATCACGGCCGGCACCTACGCCGCGGCCCTAGGCAGCGCCGAGGCGGCCCTGAGCGGGGCGGCCCTGCTGCTCGAGGGCGAGCGGGCGGCCTACGCCCTGTGCAGGCCGCCGGGGCACCACGCCGCCCAGGGGCTGGCCGGCGGCTACTGCTACCTCAACAATGCTGCGATCGCGGCCCATTATCTGGCGACCACTGACGGCCGACGCCCGACCGGCGAGGGCGGCGCGACCGAGCAGCCGCCAGTCTGGGCGATGCGGCCGGCCGTGGTGGCGGTGCTCGACATCGACGTACACCACGGCAACGGGACCCAGGCGATCTTCTACGAACGCAGCGACGTCTTCTTCGTCTCGCTCCACGGCGACCCCGAGCGCGAGTACCCGTACTTCCTCGGCCGCGCCGACGAGCGGGGCGCCCGCGCCGGCGAGGGCTACAACCTCAACCTGCCGCTGCCCGCGGGCCTCGACGATGCCGGCTACCTGACCGCGCTCGAGACGTCCCTCGAGGCGATCGCCGGCTACGGCCCGCGCTACCTGGTGGTCTCGGCCGGCCTCGACACCTACGGCGGCGACCCGCTGGGCGACCTGGCGCTCACCACGCCCTGCTACGCCCAGATCGGGGCGCGCATCGCCCAACTGGGCCTGCCGACGCTCTTCGTCCAGGAGGGCGGCTACGCCATCGACGAGCTCGGGCGCAATGTGGTCAGCCTGCTCGACGGCTTCGAGGGGCGAGCGTAGCGAGGCGAGACCCCACGCTACGCTCACCAGGTGACCAGGGGCACCGGCCCTCGCGGCATCAGTCGCCGGGGGCGAGCCTGTACACCTTGCCCGAGCTGCCCGCCGGACCCAGAGAGCCCGTGGTCAGCACATAGAGCTCGCCGAAGCGATCCTGGCCGAAGCCCATCACGAAGTCCTGGGGCTGCCCCTGGGGCTGGCCGTCGAGCCAGAGGCGGCTGAAGCCGCAGCGACCGCCGTCGCACGGGCCGGCGACGAAGAGCGCGCCGCCCAGCTGACCCTGGCCGTCCGCCGTGGCCCCGCGGCTCCAGGCGCCGAACAGGTAGCGCCCGCCCAACTCGGGGATACGCGCGCCCCGATAGACGGCCCCGCCCACAATTGCGAGCCCCAGACCGCCCGGCGCCTTGGCGTTGAGCAGCTCGATCACGGGGCCGATCAGCGGGTTGCCCCAGGCGTCGGTCTCGCGACAGGTGGCGGGCGGGGTCCGCGGGCTGGCCGCGTCGAAGCAATGGGCGCCCTCGCGGACGTTCCAGCCGTAGTTGCCGCCCCTGCTGACGATATTGATCTCCTCCCACAGCTCTTGCCCGACATCGCCGACGAAGAGCGCGTGCTCGCCGCCCATGTCGAAGGAGAAGCGGTAGGGGTTGCGGAAGCCGACGGCCCACTGCTCGGGCAGACCGCCGCCGCCGACGAAGGGGTTATCTGAGGGGATGCCGTAGGGGTTGCCCTGGTCTACGTCGATGCGCAGGATGCTGCCGAGCAGGTTCTGCGCAATGTCCTGGCCGTTGCCGCCTTCCACATGGCCCACGCCCAGGTCGTCGCGGTTGCCGCCGTCGCCCAGCGAGAGGTACAGGAATCCGTCGGCGGGGCCGAAGGCGAGGGTGCCGCCGTTGTGGTTCATCTGGGGCTGATCGACGGCGAGGAGGACGCGCTGCGAGCTCGGGTCGGCCCGGTTCGGGTTATCGGCCGCGACGCGGAACTCGGCCAGGAGCGCAGTGTGGTTGTAGTCGGCGGGGGCGCCCGCGCGGAGCGGAGCGCTGTAGTAGACGAAGAGGCGCCCTGTAGCGCCATAGCGCGGGTGGAAGGCCAGGCCGAGGAGGCCGCGCTCGTCGTAGCGCGGGTTCAACTGGACCATGCGCTCTCTGAGGTCGAGAAACGGCTCTTTCAGACGCTCGCCCCGGGCGGTGACGATCCAGATCTGCCCAGCCTGGTCAACGACGAAGCGCCTTCCCGTCCCGTCGGGGCTCTCGACCAGGGCCACCGGGCTGGTGAAGCCATCGGCGACCAGCTGGAGCCGCGCCGTCGTCTCGAAGACGCCCGGCTGGCCCGTGCTCTGGGCCAGGGCGCTGCCTGAGCCGGCCAGGCCGAGGGCGAACAGGCTCACGAGGAGCCACGCTGCAAGCCGTGTCGACACTCATACCTCCTTGTATGCGCAGGTGTCCGACGCCCTACTACAGAGCGCTGGAATGCTGCCGCTACAGCAGGTTTCAGGCCAG
>CAZKTU010000052.1:20669-32963 GCA_964555675.1 uncultured Oscillochloris sp. | reverse complement strand
TGGCTGCGCGAGGCGGAGGTCAGCCCGCCCCCGCAGCCTGCTCAGGACGAGGAGATCCCCGGCTGGCTCGTCGCCGGCGCAGCCGCCGCAGGCGCAGCCGCCCTGGCGCAGCCGCGGGGTGATGACGATGACGCGCCCTCGTGGCTGCGCGATATCGAGCAGACGCCCCCGCCGCCCCCGCCCGACAATGCCCCGGCCTGGCTGCAGGGCGAGGCTCCGGCTTCGCCCGACCCGACCTGGCTGCGCGAGGCGCTCGACGAACCCGCCGCCACGCCGCCCGCGGCCGATGTGCCGTCGTGGCTGCAGGCCGAGCCCGCGCCGCCGCCGCCCGCGCCGCCTGCAGGCGCTGACCTTCCGCCCTGGCTCGTGGCCGACCAGGCGCCCCCCGTTCCCCCGGCCCCGGGCGCGCCCGCCGACCCCGGCCTGCCCTCGTGGCTGCGCGGGGTGGCCGATGAGCCCCCGCCCGTCTCTACAGGCGCCCGCGCCGCGGCGCCCCCGCCCCGGCGGGCCGTCCCCAGCGCCGAGCAGGGCGAGAGCCATAGCTTCCTCAGTGGGGCCGAGTTGCCAAGCTGGCTGCGTGTGCCTGAGCCCGAGCGGCCCGCCGATCCTGCCGAGGGTCAGGCCCTCGACTGGCTGCGCCGCCTGGGCGGCCCCGATCAGGAGGAAGAGGCTCAGGGGGCGGCCGTGGCCGCGGTTGCGCCGCAGCGCCCCGAGTACCGGCGCACCGCCGAGCAGGTGGCCGCGATCGGGCTCCTGCAGCAGATCAGCCGGTCGCCCTACCCCGAGCCCGCCGCCCCCGCGGCCCCCGCGCCCCGCACGCGCTGGCAGCGGATCGGGCTTGACCGGGTGCTCTACGGGCTGCTGGCCCTGGCTCTGCTGCTGGGAATCCTCTTGCCCATGCTCACGACGCCGTTCCAGACGGCGAGCCCCGCGGCGCCCGGAGCGGCAGAGCTCGGGGCGCTGCTCGACAACCTCGGCAGCGAGGATGTGGTCCTGGTGGCCTACGAGTGGGGCGCCCAGCGCAGCGGCGAGCTGCGGCCCCTCGAGCAGGCCGTCACGAGCCGCCTGATCGCGAACCGTGCCAAAATGATCCTGGTCAGCACCGACCTGCAGGGCACCCTGCTCTCGTTCGATCTGGTCGGCCCGCTGCGGGCGGCGGGCTACAACACCGAGAACGGGGTCTCGTTCGGCGGGCGCGACTATGTGCTGCTCGGCTACAAGCCGGGCGGCGAGCTGGCCTTGCGCAGCCTGGCGCAGGATCTGAGGGGCGAGCTGCGCTCGGACTTCGACGGCCAGGACGCAACCCAGGGGCTGGTGGCCAACAATCCCGACGGTACGCCGCGCTTCAGCGGGATCAGCGACCTGAGCATGATCCTGGTGTTGGCCGACCAGCCGCAGGACGTACAGGCCTGGATGGAGCAGGTGAACCCGTCGGCCCGCGGCGTGCCGATCGTCTTCCTGCTGCCGCAGGAGGCCCAGCCCCAGGCCCAGCCCTACCTGCGTATGCCGAACGTCTACCACCTGGCGGGTCAGCAGGGGGCCCTGGCGATGCTCGCGAGCGACCCGGCGGTCGATACGACGGCTCTGGCGCGCCAGACGGGCCAGCTCTGGTACTCTGTGACGGCCTTCCTGCTGCTTCTGGCCGGCGGGGCGATTGCCGCCATTGTCGCACGCGGGCGCTCGGCCCGGGGAGGTGCCGCTTGAGCGGCGATGCACTGACCGGCCTGATCGGCGGATTCGTGGCGGTGCTGCTGACCCTGCTGGTCTTCAGCCGTCTATTCGGCGATAACCCGGCCTACAGGGTCGCCCAGTACCTCTTCGTCGGGGTCTCCCTGGGCTACGCCTTTGTGGTTGTCTATCATCAGGTGCTGCGTCCGGCGGCCCTCGGCGCGCTCGCCGGGCCCGGCGATCCGGTGGGCCTGGGCGTGAGGCTGGCACCCTGGCTGCTGGGGCTGCTGCTGCTGACGCGGCTCACCGGGCGTCAGGCGATCTCGTGGCTGGCCAACATCCCTCTGGCGCTGCTCTTCGGGGTCGGCACGGCCCTGGCGGTGGGCGGGGCCCTGATCGGCACGCTGCTCCCCCAGATCCTCGATACGGCCCGCCCGGTGGGCGGCGACCCGCTCCAGGCGGTGGGCGCGGTGCTGCTGGTGCTGGGGGTCGTGCTGACCCTCTGCTACTTCTACTTCACGGTGCCGCGCGATACGGCCGGGGGGCGGGTGGTGGCCCTCGGGGCCCGCATCGGTCGCTGGCTGCTGGTGGTGGCCTTCGGCTTCTTCTTCGCCGGCGGCCTGCTGACCTACCTCACGGCGCTCAATACGCGGCTCGAGTTTATCGTCAACTGGCTGCGCGCGCCCCTCGGCTGAAGCGAGATAAGGATTATGGCAGACAAGCTTGGCGCAGTGCTGGTGGCTGAGGTCGGCAGCCTGGTCACCCGGGTGACGCTGGTCGACCAGGTCGAGGGCGAGAGCCGCATGGTGGGCCACGCCGAGACCAGCACCAGCGTCGAGGCGCCCTACGGCAACGCGCTGTATGCCATCCTCGAGGCCGCGGCGGCAATCTCGGAGATGACGGGCCGCCAGCTGCTGCGCGACGGCCAGCTGATTATGCCCCAGAGCAGCGAGCGCGACGGGGTCAACCAGGTGGTGGTCGCGACCAGCGCCGCCGGCACCATGACGCTGGTGATCACGGCGATCGCGGGCGATATCTCGGCCCGCAGCGCCATGCACGCCAGCCGCGCCACCTATACCTCCCCGCTGCAGGTGGTCACCCTCGACGACGCGGCCGGCCAGCCGAATCTCGGCCCCGCCGAGCGCTCGTGGATCGAGCGGCAGGTCGAGACGCTGCTCAGCCTGCGCCCCGACAGCGTGCTGATTGCGGGCGGCCTCGAGCACGGGGCGGTCGACGCGGTCAACCGCTTGGCCCATATTGTCGGCCTCACCGCGCTCAGCAGCGGGGTCGACGCCAGCGGCCAGCAGCGCCAGGAGGTGACGGCGCGCCCGGTGATCTACGCCGGCAATAGCGACGCCCGCGAGCGAGTGGTCGAGGCCCTGTCGGACCGGGCCGAGATCTCGGTGGTCGAGAATCTGCGCCCGGCCCTCGACCGGGCCAACCTCGACCCGACCCGCCTCGAGCTCGGGCGACTCTACGAGCGGCAGATCCTGCCGCGCCTGCCCGGCATCGGCAACCTGCGGCGCATGAGCCGCGCCCCCGTTCGCACCGTCTGCGAGGTCGAGGGCCTGATGACGCGCTTTCTGGCCGAGCGGACCGGCCGGCGCGTGCTCGCGGTAGACGCGGGGGCCAGCGCGAGCGCGGCCTTCTACGCGGCCCCGGGGCGCTTTCACCCGGCCGTCCTGGGCACGACGGGCACCGGCTATGGGCTGACCTCGCTGCTGGTCGAGCCGGGCGCCGCGGCCCTGATGCGCTGGCTGCCCTTCCCGATCGACGAGGCCGCCCTGACCGAGCGCCTGCTCAATAAGGCCCTGCGCCCCCAGTGCCTGCCCGCCAGCCGCGAGGACATCTACATCGAGCACGCCCTGGCCCGCGAGGCTCTGCGGGCCGCCTACGCCGCCCTGAGCGACGAGGCCGCGGTGGGCGATTACGACTGGCTGCTGGCCGGCGGCGGCGTCCTGGCCCACGCGCCGCAGCTGGGCCTGGCCCTGCTGACGCTGCTCGACGCCCTCGAGCCCACGGGCGAGCACGGCCACCCGATCATCGACGTGTACCTCGACACCCTGGGGCTGCTGGTGACCGGCGGCGCCCTCGCGGGCCTCGACCCCGACGCGGCCGTCACGGTGGTCGACCGCGACCTGCTGCGCAATGTGCCCCTGGCCTCGGTGGTGACCCTGCTCGGCGACGGCCGCCCCGGCGAGGCCGCGGCCGAGGTGGAGTTGAGCATCGTCGGCGGCAAGGCCGAGCGGGTGAGCGTGCGCCACGGCGAGTTGCTACGCCTCGCCCTACCGACCGGCCGCTACGGCCACCTGAAGGTGCGCCCCGCCGGCGGGGTGCGGGTGGGGGTCGCGGCCCCGGGCGAGGCTGTCGAGTCTGACGGCGGCGACGTGGCGGGCAGCGAGCTGGGGGTGGTGATCGACGCCCGTGGGCGCCCGCTGCGCCTGCACGAGGAGCCGCGCGAGCGTCGGGCCCAGCTCTGGCGCTGGCTGGTGGCCCTGGGCGTCGAGCGCGAACAGAGCCCGTACGCCGGCGCGATCACCGAGCCGGCCGCCTCGGTCTATGGGCAGCGCTCGAGCTTCGAGCCGACGGCGCGGGCCCTGGCGGAAGAGGCGGCCCCGGTGGCCGCCGGCGCGACTGAGGCGGCCGTGCGGCCCATCTCGGAGCCCCGCGACGCGCCGCCGGCGCCCGGCAAGCGCATCTCGCTCGACGAGCTGAAGACCCTCGAGGCGCAGCAGCCCGCTGCGGCCATCGATTCCGACCTCGACGCCTTGCGGCAGTCGGTCGAGGCGCCGAAGCGCAAGGGGCTGTTCGGGCGGAAGAAGTAGGGGCGCAGGGCCAGTCAGCGGGGTTCGGGGGGGCGCGCCACCCCGAACCCCGCTTTTCGCTACTGCTCGCTGATCGTCACGCCCAGGATGCTCTCGCCGGGGGTGCCCAGGTCGGCGGGGTTCTGGGGGTCGCGCAGGGGGATGCTGTCGACAATCTCTTGGCCCTGGACGACGCGCCCGAAGATGGTGTACTGGCTGTTCAGGTGGGGCGCCGGGGCCGTGGTGATGAAGAACTGCGAGCCGGCGCTGTCGGGGTCGGACGAGCGGGCCATGGCCACCATGCCGGGCTGGTCGAAGAGGACCTGGTCGGTGAACTCGGCGGGGATGCTGTAGCCCGGGTCGCCGGTGCCGTCGCCGCGGGGGTCGCCGCCCTGGGCCATGAAGCCGGGCAGCACACGGTGCCAGGTGAGCCCATTATAGAAGTTCTGGCGCGCCAGGTAGACAAAGTTGTTCACCGTCTGGGGCGCGATATCGGGCAGCAGCTCGACGACGATGTCGCCGCGGGGCGTGACGATGGTGGCGGTGTACTGCCTGGCCGTGTCGATCGTCATGGGCGGCGCCGCGCTATAGGTATAGGTGGTGGCCGTGGGCAGCGTGCCCGCGGGCGCGGCGGCCGGGGCGCTGGTGGGCGGCGCCTCGAGGATGGGCGCGGTCGCGGCGGGCGCGGCGGTGGGGGCGGCGGCGCTCTGGCTGCCGGCGCGGCTGAACAGCAGGCCGGCGATCAGGCCGAGGACGAGCAGCACCACGACGGCTGAGAGGATGCCGGGCAGGGGGCTGCTCGGCGGCGCGGTCGGCTTGCCTTTGGGGCGTGACTGGCTCATGGGATGCGACTCCGTTGGTTGCACAGATCGGGGCGCAGCATGCTGCGCCCTACCTGCCCACATTATACACAGATCAGCCCAGGCGGGCGGCCAGGGCCGGGGCGCGGCGCCCGATCTCGGCCCGCAGCCGCGCTAGGGCCAACTCGCCGGCCTTGGCCTCGAGCATCAGGTCGAAGGGCGGCAGGCCGCGGGCTGCGTGCAGCAGGCGCTCGAGGTCGCCCGCGGCGATGAAGTCGGCGTGCTGGCCGGGCCGGGGCGCCAGGATGCGCGCCGGCTCGCCCGCCCGCCCGGGCATGAGGTGGGCCTCGCTGCGGTGGCTGCTCAGGTGGGCCTCGGGGCGCACCCCGGGCGGCCAGGTGGCGAGGGCCAGGCCGAGGGCCAGGTCGAGGGGGAGAGCCTCGGGGTTGTACTGCTCCCAATGCAGGGCGTCGAAGACGATCGGGACGCCGCAGCCCTGGTGCAGGGCCAGCAGCGCCCCCAGCCCTGCGCCGGCGCCCTCGTGCTCGAGGGCCAGGCGCCTGCGCGCCTGCGCCGAAAGGGCCCTGTAGCGCGCGACGAAGCGGGCCGCGGCCTCGCGGTCGTCGGCCGGGGCGCCCAGGTGGCCGACCATGATGCCTTCGGCGGGGCCGGGGGGGCGCCGCGCGTCCAGGGCCGCCAGCAGGGCGGCCGTGGCCTCGACGGCGGCGATGGCCGCCTGGGCTTGGGCCTCGGCGGGGGCTGCCAGCGAGAGGCCGAGCGGGAGGTGGACGGTGACCCGCACGCCCCCCGCGGCGAGGCGGGCGGCCATCGCCGCGAGCTGCTCGGCGCACTCGGCGAGCTGGGGCGGCCCCTCGGGCCCCTGGAGGAACAGGGGCGCCCGGTAGTAGCGCACCCCGATCTGGGCCAGGTAGCCCAGCATGTCGCCCAGCCGGGCGAGCCCCACACTCAGGTGGGGCTGGCGCCCCGCCCCCGGCCCGCCCGCCAGCCCCGGCCTGCCCACAGCCCGCACCGCAAAGCCCAGCCTGATCATGCCCCACCCCGCTACGTGTATACGTGTAGATTATACACGAGATCGGGTTGGGCCGCAAACAGAGGGCCGGGAGGGCCACCAGGCCCTCCCGGCCCTCCCATGCCCGAACAGCTCGGCTAATTCGTATCGCGCCCGATCACATTGACCCGGCGGTGGGTGCGGGTGTAGTAGCGCACCTGGCGCGGCAGGTTGGGGTCGATGGGCGTCTCGCGGACGGCGGCGACGATGGCCCGGGCGGCGGCGGCGATACAGTCCATCACGGCCGAGGTCGGCGCCCCGTCGGCGCGCATACGGCGCAGTTCGCCCTCCCAGGGGACGCTGCAGACGCCGCTGGCTGCCAGGCCGACCAGGTCGGGCATGATCTTGCTGTGGCGCATCCAGTTGAGGCCGAGGCAGAAGGCGGTCGCGGGGCAGGGCAGCCGCTCGACGGTCAGCAGCAGCAACTCGGCCTCGCGAGCGACGGCGAAGACCAGCAAGACCCGGTCGGTCTCGCCAAGCTCCTCGGCGGTGCGCAGGGGCGTCTCGAGCAGGATGGCCAGGGCCTCGGCGAGGGGGCGGGACAGGGTGTCGGCGGCGACAATGGCGCTGAAGCGCCAGCCCGCGCTGGCGGACAGGGCGATCAGGCGCTGCAAGGTCGTGGCGATGTCGGGGTAGGTGAAGTG
Organism: uncultured Oscillochloris sp.; assembly: GCA_964555675.1. Classification (GTDB taxonomy): domain Bacteria; phylum Chloroflexota; class Chloroflexia; order Chloroflexales; family Chloroflexaceae; genus CAIWXH01. Next base: position 25,978 of record CAZKTU010000052.1, on the reverse strand, counting down.
GTAGTCGCGGGTCTCGGCCACCTGCAGGCCATCATCGGAGGCCGAGCCGAGGTAGATCACGCCGTCCTGGGCGTAGAGCTGGTCTTTGACCGTATTCAGGTGGCGAAACTCGCGGTGGCGCTCGACGGTGTTGATATTGTCGATCACCTCGGCCTGGGCGAAAGGCGTGGTCGCCAGCAGCAGCGAGCGACCGAGGGCGGCCACGGCCTCGTCGTAGCGGCGCAGCCCCAGCAGACAGCGGCCGAGAAGATTATGCACCTCCCAGTCCTCGGGGTAGCTGCGCAGGGGCAACTGCAGGTGGCTCAGGGCCTGGGTGTGCTCGCCGCGGGTCAGGTAGATCAGGCTGAGCTCGAAGTGGGTGGCCGCGTCGTCGGGGGCCAGGGCGAGGCAGCGGCCGAAGGCGGCCACGGCCTCTTCGAGGCGGTCGAGCTCGACCAGGACATAGCCGAGGTTGAAATAGGCCAGGAAGTCGCCGTCGAGGCTGGCCACGGTGCGAAAGGCGTCCGCCGCCTTGGCGAGCAGCCCGCTGCGCTGGTAGTAGAAGCCGAGGGCGTTGTGGGCCTCGCGCAGGTGCGGGTTGCTCTCGATGGCCAGGCGGTACTCGGCGACCGCCTCTTCGGTGCGGTTGGCGCGCTCCAGGGCGAGACCGCGCTGGAGGTGGCGCAGCCCGTCGGCTCGTTTGCGATCGTCAACCATGGCCGGTCCTTTCCGGGTAGACCGCCCGGGCTGCGCTCGGGCTGAGACGGGGAGACCGGGAGACCGGGAGAGCTCCCTGCCTCTGTCGCTGGGTTTTGCTGCTAGCTCAGAGCCTGGCGCTGTAGCTCGAGGAGCCGTCGCACCCCTGTGGTCGCCAGGTCGAGCAGGGCGTCGAGACGCTCGCGCGGCACCGGCTCGCCCTCGGCGGTGCCCTGAACCTCGACGATGGCCCCCTCGCCGGTTAGAACGACGTTGCAGTCCATGTCTGCGGCGCTATCTTCGTTATAGTCGAGATCGAGCAGCATACGCTCGCCGACGATGCCCGCGCTGACGGCGGCCACGGCGCGGACGAGGGGGCTGCGCTCGAGCTTGCCCTGTTCGACGAGGCGCGCGCAGGCCAGGGCCAGGGCGACATAGCCGCCGGTGATCGCGGCGGTGCGCGTGCCGCCGTCGGCCTGCAGCACATCGCAGTCGACCGTGATCACTCGCTCGCCCAGGGCCCGCAGATCGACCGCCGCCCGCAGCGAGCGCCCGATCAACCGCTGGATCTCCTGGGTTCGCCCGCCCGCCCCATCGCGCTCGCGGCGGGTGCGGGTGTGGGTCGCCCGCGGCAGCAGCGCGTACTCGGCGGTGACCCAGCCGCGGCCCTGCCCGCGCAGCCAGCCCGGCACGTGCTCCTCGACGCTGGCCGCGCAGAGCACGCGGGTGTTGCCGCAGACGATCATAGCCGAGCCCTCGGCGTAGGGCGCGGCGCCGGGTACGATCTCAATCGGACGCAGCTCGTCCTCTTGACGGCCGTTTGAGCGCTCCATAGTGTCTCCCGCTGTCTTGACATATCATAGCACGAGATAGTTTGTAATGCAAAGTAAGATGCGACAACCGGCTCGGGCCAGGAGGCTCAGAGCATACGCCGCCCGCGCCAGAGGTACCAGGCGGCGACGCTGCGGTGGGGGCGCCAGGGCTCGCCGAGGGCCCGCACGGCTGCGGCGGGGGGCGGCGCGGGGAGCGCGTAGAACTGTTGCACGGCGTAGCGCAGGCCGAGGTCGTCGGCGGGCAGGATGTCGGGGCGGCCCAGGGCGAAGAGCAGATAGATCTCGGCGGTCCAGCGTCCCACGCCCTTGATGCTGATGAGGGCCGCGATCGCCGCGTCGTCGTCGAGGGCGGGCAGCTGGTCGAGGGCCCCCGCGGCGGCGTGGGTCGCCAGGTCGTGCAGGTAGCGGGCCTTCTGGCCCGAGAGGCCGGCGCCGCGCAGGGTCGGCTCGTCGGCGGCGAGGATGGCGGCGGGGGTCAGGGCGCCGACGGCGGCCGTCAGGCGGGCCAGGATCGCCTGGGCGGCCTTGACCGAGATCTGCTGCGAGACAATCGCGTCGACCAGGGTCGCGAAGCTGTGGCCGGTCGGCTGGAGCTCGCAGGGGCCGATCGTCTCGATCACGCCGGCCAGCACGGGGTCGGCGGCGCGCAGGTGGGCGATCGCGGCATTATAGTCGGGGAAGGTGCTCATTGTGCTAAAATAACACAGTTTCCCTGCCGTTGAGAGGCCCGCATGTATGTGATTGGCACGGCTGGCCATGTGGACCACGGCAAGTCCACCCTGGTGAAGACCCTGACCGGGATCGATCCCGACCGCTGGGAGGAGGAGCAGCGGCGCGAGATGACGATCGACCTGGGCTTCGCCTGGCTGACCCTGCCCAGCGGCCGCAGCGTGAGTCTGGTCGACGTACCCGGCCACGAGCGCTTCATCAAGAATATGCTGGCCGGGGTGGGCGGCTTCGACGCGGCCCTACTGGTGGTGGCCGCCGACGAGGCTGTGATGCCTCAGACCGCCGAGCACCTGGCCATCCTCGACCTGCTCGAGGTGCGCCATGGGGTGGTCGCCCTGACTAAGGCCGACCTGGTCGACGCCGACTGGCTCGAGCTGGTGCGCGAGGAGGTCGCCGAGCGTCTGCGGGCGACCAGCCTGGCCGGCGCCCCGATCGTGCCGGTGTCGGCCCGCAGCGGCCTGGGCCTCGACGCCCTGCGGGCGGCCCTCGACGCCGTGCTCGACGCCACGCCCTCGCGCAGCGGCGCCCGCGGCGCGCCGCGCCTGCCGGTCGACCGCTCGTTCACGATCGGCGGCTTCGGCACCGTCGTGACCGGCACGCTGATCGACGGCCCCCTGCGCGTCGGCGACGAGCTCGCCGTGCTGCCGACGGGCCTGGCCGCCCGCGTGCGCGGCCTGCAGACCCACGGCCAGAAGGGCGACACGGCCCTCCCCGGCACCCGCGTGGCGGTCAACCTGGCCGGCGTTCACCACAGCGAGGTGAGGCGCGGCGACGTTCTGGCCCCCCCCGGCGTGCTGCGCCCGACCTCCATCCTCGACCTGCGCCTGCGCGTCCTCGCCGACGCCCCCGCGCCGCTGGCCCAGAACACCGCCCTCGACCTGTTCAGCGGGGCGAGCGAGGTGCGCTGCCGGGTGACCCTGCTCGACGCCGAGAGCCTCGCGCCCGGGGCCGAGGGCTGGGCCCAGCTGCGCCTCGAGGCGCCTGTGGCCGTGGCCCGCGGCGACCGCTGCATCCTGCGGGTGGCCTCGCCCAGCCGCACGGTGGCCGGCGGTCACGTGATCGACCCCCATCCGCCGCGCCATCGCCGCTTCCGCCCCGAGGTGGTTGCCGCCCTCGAGACTCTCGCCCGCGGCGACCCCGCCGAGCTGCTGCTGCAGGCCCAGGGCGACGGCCCGCCCCGCCCCTGGGATGAGGTCGCGGCCGCCGCCGCCGTGCCTGCGCCCCTGGCCCTCACGCTGCTCGCCCGGCTGCGCGAGGAGGGACGCCTGCTGGTGCTGCCGGACGACAAGGAGACCCCGGAGCGCAGCGCGGCGGGTCTGCTGGTCTCGCCCGGCGGCTGGCAGAAGCTGGTCGAGCGCCTGCCCCCGACCCTGCGCGCGTACCACACGAAGTTCCCTCTCAGGCGGGGCATGCCGCGCGAGGAGCTGCGCCAGAAGCTGCGGCTGACGCCCCGCGCCCTGGGTCCCTTCGTCGAGGAGGCGGCCCGGCGCGAGCTCGTGGGCCGGGACGAGACCAGCGTCTGGCTGGCCGAGCACGACCCGCAGCCCGCCCCGGCCGAGCGGCGCGCCCTCGATGGGGCCCTGGCGGCCATGGCTCGGGCGCCCTACAGCCCGCCCGCCCCCGAGCTCGACGGCGAACTGCTGGCCTGGGCCCTCGACAGGCGCCTGCTGGTGCGGGTCACCCCCGAGGTCTACTTCCTGCCCCAGACCTACGACGAGCTGCTGGCCTGGGTGCGGGTGACGGTGCTTGCCGAGGGCAGCGTCAGTGTAGGCGGCATGCGCGACCGCTTCGGCAGCAGCCGCAAATACGCCCTGGCCTTCCTCGAGCACCTCGACGAGCGCAAGGTCACTCGCCGCGAGGGTGAGGGCCGGGTCCTGGCCTGATGTGGTAGTATACGCTGGCCCGGTCGATTGCTGAGATGGAGATTTCCATGCCTGAGATCAGCGAGCTTCGCGACGCCTTTGCCGCCCGCTATGGGATTCGCCCCCGCCTGATCGTGCGCGCCCCCGGGCGAGTCAACTTGATCGGCGAGCACACCGACTATAACGAGGGTTTCGTCCTGCCGATCGCCATCGATCGGGCCACCTTTGTGGCGGCGCGCTCGCGCACCGACCATATTGTGCGGGTCTACAGCGCGAACTTCGACGCCGAGGACAGCTTCTCGATCGAGCAGATCGAGCATAGTGTCGATCACCCCTGGAGCAACTATGTGCGCGGCGTGGTCAAAGGCCTGCTCGCCCGCGACCTGCCCCTGGTCGGCGCCGACCTGCTGATCGAAAGCAACGTGCCCTTGGGCAGCGGCCTCTCTTCCTCGGCCTCCCTCGAGGTCTCGGTCGGCTACGCGATGCAGCTGCTCAATAATATCAACCTGCTCGGCGAGGAGTTGGCCCTGCTCGCCCAGGGCGCCGAGAACAGCTTCGTCGGCATGCAGTGCGGGATCATGGACCAGTTTATGGCGGCCCTCGGGCGGGCCGGCCACGCCCTGCTGCTCGACTGCCGCGACCTGAGTTATAAAACCATCCCCATCCCGCCCGACGTGCGGATCGTGGTCTGCGACAGCAATGTGCGCCACTCGCTGGTGGGATCCGAGTATAACGAGCGGCGCGCCGCCTGTGAGGAGGCGGTCACGCTGCTGCGCCAGCGCCTGCCGCGGATCAGCGCCCTGCGCGACGTGAGCGTCGAGCAGCTCGCCGCCAACCTCGACCTGCTGCCCCCCGCCGTGCTGCCCAGGGCCCGCCACGTGGTGAGCGAGATCGGCCGCACACTGCTGGCCGCCGACGCCCTCGAGAGCGGCGACCTCGCCGGTTTTGGCGTGCTGATGTACGAGTCGCACGCCAGTCTGCGCGACGACTACGAGGTCAGCGTGCCCGAGATCGATACCCTGGTCGAGATCGCCCGCACCTTGCCGGGCTGCTATGGCTCGCGCATCACCGGCGGCGGCTTCGGCGGCAGCACCGTGAGCCTGGTGCAGACCGGGGCCGTCGAGGGGTTTGTCGAGGCCCTGGGCGCCCAGTACCGCGAGCGCGTCGGCCGCGAGGCCACCATCCTCGTCTGTACGCCCTCTGAGGGCGT
>CAZKTU010000052.1:0-20569 GCA_964555675.1 uncultured Oscillochloris sp. | reverse complement strand
TGGGTGCGCCCGTACTGGGGCTAGGCCCTCCCAAGCCCTCGCGCAAATCTCCTGTGGCGACGTTTATGTCGTAGGCGCGGCCGTGTCTGTTGGTCTGGGTGAAGAAGGTGAGGCCCCATGGAGCAGTCTGTCCGGCGGCGGCTTGAGTTCGGCGGCTCGCTCTCGCGCGTGGTCGTGCCCCTGGCCCTCGGCATTACCCGCAGGGCGATGCTGCGGGCCGGGGTGAGCAGCCACGAGCGCCGCCTCGCGGGCATCCTGCTCCACTACTATCACGCCCCCGCCCGGGCCGCCGGCAACGACCTGCCGGTCCTCCTGCTCCACGGAATCGCCGACAGCGCCCTCACCTGGGCTTTCTCGATCAGGGGCCTGGCCCACCTCGGGCCGGTCTACGCCCTCGACCTGCCCGGCTTCGGCCAGAGCGGCTACCCGCCCGGCCGGCGCTTCGCCACGATCGGCGAGCATGTGGCCGTCATCCAGGCCTTCATCAGCGAAGTGATCGGCCGCCCGGCCCTGCTCGTCGGCAACTCGATGGGCGGCTGGATCGCGGCGCGCCTCTCCGAGCTCTCGCCCGAGCTGACACGCGGGATCGTGTTGCTCGACCCGGGCGGGGCTATGCTCGCCGGTCGCGCCTCGTGGGAGCCCTTCGTCAATACGGTGTCGGTGCGCGACCTGCGCTCGGTGCGCCTGATCTATCGCCAGATGTTCGGGCGGGTCAACCCGGCCCTCTACCTCGGCCAGCGCGGCTTCCAGGACCTGTTCTTGCGCGACGCTGTGCGCTCCTTCGTCGAGTCGGCCGACCTCGAGGAGTTCTTCACCCCCGAGGATTTGCGCCGGATCAGTGTGCCGACGGCCCTGGTGTGGGGGGCGCGCGACCGCTTCTTGCCCGCGGGCTCGTTCGAGTTCTTTCGCGATAACCTCCCGGGCGCCAGGGTGCTGCTGCTGCCCGGCTGCGGCCACCTACCCCAGCAGGAGCGGCCGCGGCGCCTGGTGCGCTTCGTGCGCGACTTCGCGGCCGAGCTCGAGACCGCCGCCAGACCGCAGGTGTAGGCGTAGCACAAGCCGTGTGGTGAGACACGCCGGGCTACTGCCCGTCGTTGGCCAGGGGCGGGGCCTCCTCGGGACGCACCAGGGGGCGCCCGGGCAGGGGCGCGGCGCCGTCCTCGGGGGCGCCGGGGTTGGCCACGGGGGTGGCCAGGTTCGGCATGGTGGTGTCGCCGCCGCTCTGCTCGATGGCCGTGCCATTGTCGTAGCCGCGTGTGCGATCATTGTAGCCGCCGAAGATGAATCCGCTGGCGACCACCAGGATGATCAGCAGCAGGGTCGCCGCCAGGGGGATCCAGATCCAGCCCGGTCTGTACCCCGCCCGCGCGTCGCGTTCCGCCCTGAAGGGCTGCTCGTCGTAGGTATCGCGGTTATTATCGTAGGCGCTCATCTGCTGGCTCCTGTATAATGGTGGGCGCTCGCCGCGCCCCATGCGCCAAGTACACATAGCGTGCCAGGAGGCCCTATGACCGCTCCTGTCGAGGCCCATCGCCTGCCGAATGGAATGCTCGTCCTGACCCGCGAGGTCCACAGCGCGCCGGTGGCCACCAGCTGGGTCTGGTATCGGGTGGGCAGCCGCAACGAGCCGGCGGGCCAGACGGGCATCTCGCACTGGGTCGAGCATATGCTCTTCAAGGGTACGCCCACGGTCCCCAAGGGCGAGATCGACCGCCTGATCGCCCGCAACGGCGGCACCTTCAACGGCTTCACCTGGATCGACTACACGGCCTACTACGAGACCCTGCCGGCCGACCGGATCGAGCTCGGGCTGCGCCTCGAGGCGGACCGCATGGTCAACGCGCTCTTCGACCCGGCCGAGACCGAGAGCGAGCGCACGGTGATTATCTCCGAGCTCGAGGGCTACGCCAACTACCCCGAGACCTGGCTCGACGAGGCCGTCAAGGCCATGGCCTTCACCGCCCACCCCTACCACCACCCGGTGATCGGCTACAAGGGCGACCTGCTGGCCATGACTCGCGACGAGCTGTACGGCTACTACCAGACCTTCTATATGCCGCGTAACGCGGTGCTGGTGCTGGTGGGCGACTTCGCCACCGACAAGCTGCTGGCCCAGGTCGAGCGCTACTTCGGCGATCTGCCGCCCGGCCCCGAGCTGCCCGGGGTGCGCGCCGTCGAGCCCGAGCCCCAGGGCGAGCGGCGGATCGTGATCAGGCGGCCCGGCCCCGCCGAGTATGTGCAGATCGGCTATCTGGCCCCCGACTGCCGCAGCCCCGACTTCGCGCCCATGGCCGTGCTCGACGCCGTGCTCAGCGGGGCCAAGTCGCCCCATTTTATGGGCGGCGGCGCCCAGACCAACCGCAGCGCCCGCATCTACAAGGCCCTGGTCGAAACCGAGCTGGCCGCCGCCGCCTATAGCGGCTACCTCCCCTCGCGCGACCCCTTCCTCTTCGAGCTGAGCGCGACCGTGCGCGAGGATCATAGCGCCGCCGAGGTCGAGGCGGCCCTGGTGGGCGAGATCAGCAAGATTCAGCAGGACGGCATCGACGGGGCCGAGCTGTCGCGCATCCTCAAGCAGGTGCGGGCCCAGATCGCCTACAGCCTCGAGAGTGTGACCAACCAGGCCATGCAGATCGGCATGTGGGAGGTGCTCGACAGCTATACGCGCGTCGACACCCTGCTCGAGGACCTGACGGCGGTCAGCGCCGAGGACGTGCGCCGCGTCGCCCAGACCTACCTGACCGAGCGCCGGCGAGTGGTTGGGCACTTCGTGCCCAGCGAGGAGCAGGGAGAAGCCTCATGACAGAGCGAGCTCAGAGCGGGATCGCCGGGGCCACGCGCCACGTGCTGCCGAATGGGATGGTGGCCCTGATCCAGCGTAACCCGAGCACGCCGACGGTGAGTGTGGTGGGCGAGCTGCCCGTGGGCGCGGTCCACGAGGCGGCGGCCCAGGCGGGGGTGGCCGTGATCACCGGGGCGGCCCTCATCCGCGGCGCGGGCGAGCGCAGCTTCCAGCAGATCGTCGCCGAGACCGAGGAGCGCGGCTGTAGCGTGAACGCCGGCGGCGGCCTGCACACCAGCGGCTTCGGCGGCAAGGCCCTGGTCGAGGACCTGCCCCTGGTCCTCTCCATCCTCGCCGACATGGTCGCCCGGCCCACCTTCCCCGCCGGCGAGGTCGAGAAGCTGCGCGGCCAGTTCCTCATGGGCCTGCGCGAGAACGAGCAGGACACCGGGACCAGGGCCGCGCGGGCCCTGCGCGAGCTGCTCTACCCCGCCGAGCACCCCTACAGCCGGCTCAGCGGCGGCACGCTCGAGACGGTGCAGGCCCTCGGCCGCGACGACCTGGCGCGCTTTCACGCCGGCTACAGCCCCCAGGGCGCGATCATCGCCGTGGTCGGCGACGTCGAGCCGGCCGCCGTGATCGCCGAGCTCGAGCGGGGCTTCGGGGCCTGGACGCCGCCCGGCGCGCCCCCCGCCCTGGCCCTGCCCCCCGTCCCGCCCCTGACCGGCGTCCACAGGCGCGATATCGCTATGAGCGGCAAGGTGCAGTCGGACGTGATCTGGGCTGTCCACGGCCTGGCCCGCAGCGACCCCGACTACTACCCCGCCATGATGGCCAACCTGATCTTGGGGCGCCTGGGCATGGGCGGCCGCCTCGGCGAGAATGTGCGCGAGAACCAGGGCATGGCCTACTACTGCTACAGCGGGCTCGAGGCCGACCTCGGGGCGGGGCCCTGGTCGGCCGTGGCCGGGGTCAACCCCGAGAATGTCGAGCGGGCCATTGCGGCCATTCTCGCCGAGGTGCGACGCTTCGCCGACGAGGGCCCCAGCGAGCAAGAGCTGGCCGACGCCCGCGACTACCGCACCGGCAGTCTGGTGCTCGGCCTCGAGACCAACGACGGCATCGCCGGGACCCTCCTGACGATCGAGCGCTACGGCCTCGGGCTCGACTTCATCGAGCGTTACCCGGCGATCATCCACGCTGTGACCGCTGAGCAGATCGTCGCCGTGGCGCGGCGCTACCTCTCGACCGAGGCCTACGCCCTGGCCGTGGCCGGGCCGCCCGCGCCGAAGTCTGCAGAATAGGAGCGCAAACAATGATCATGAGCGGGGCCCGCGAGGCCGTGATCGACGCCGTGCAGGCCGTGAGCATCCACGGGACCATCCTCTACGACCTGGCCTACACCCACGTGGGCGAGGAGCAGCAGCGCCGCGCGCGCCTGGGCGCCGAGAGCGTCTATGCCGACCCGCGCCCCGGCGACCCCGTCAGGGTTAGCTACCTGATGAACGTGGCCACGGGCGTCGAGCGGCGCTAGTGGCTCACTCCCCGTTCAGCTCGCGCTCCTGCGAGATGCCGCCCAGCCAGAAGCCCTGGCTGAGGGTGCCGCCCAGGATGATCGGGGCCCGCGGGTCGGGCTCGACCAGGTCGCGCAGGTGCGCAATCGAGCGAGCGAGGAGCTCGGTGTCGTTGCGGCTGCCGTGCCCCCAGACCTGCTCAAGCAGCAGGGCGCTGGGGCAGGCGTAGCCGGGGCGGGCCGCCAGGGTGGCGAGGAGGGCGAACTCCTCGGGGGTGAGGGGGAGGGGCATGCCGTCGCGGGTTGCCTGACGCTCGTGGGGGTCGATGGCGAGTGGGCCGAAGGTGAGGCTGAAGCCCTGGCTGCGGTCGCGCCGCCTGAGTTGGGCCCTGATCCTGGCCAGCAGCTCGTCGGTGCGGAAGGGCCGTTGCACATAGTCGTCGGCCCCCTGCTCGAGGGCGGCCACGAGGAGCCGGTCGTCGCGCGAGGGGCCGACGATCAGCATTGGGCAGGTGCAGGCCGCGCGGAGGCGCGCCATGAGCTCAAGTTCGCTGAGGGAGGATAGCTCGAGAATGACCAGGTCGATGGTGCGGCTGAACGTTTCGAGGAGGGCCGGCAGGCCTTGTGCGGTGCGGACGATATAGCCGTTGCCTTCGAGGACTGGGATCAGATGTGATTCAGACCCTGGGCTCAGCTCGGCCAGCAAGATAGTAAAGGCAAGGCCCATAAGGGTCTCCGCGTTGGAGCGAAGTCGATTGAGGCCAGGACACGATAGGGTGGGGAACTTTCCCCGATGATAGCACAGATTGTCTTTACTACCAGTGACAGTACTGTCATCGCGGCCCTCAGGGAGCCGGCGTTGTTGCGGCCGGGGCGACGGGGGCGGCGGGCGCGACACAGGCCCCGGGCGAGGAGGGGATGACCGTCACCTGTACGTCGTCGAGCAGGCCCAGGAACTGGCGCAGGCTCGCCTCGGCCTGGACGGTGGCCTTGCTAAGGATGCCGTCCTCGCAGGCGGCGCTGAGGATCTGCTGCTCGGCCTGCTGGCGAGCCAGGGTCTCGAGGTCCTTGTTGTCGGGCGCGAAGATGCCGCGCTCGCGGCTGTAGACGCGCGTCTTCTGGCTGTCGAGGGCGGTGCTGAAGATCTGCGCCGGCGGCAGCCGCAGGGTCACGCTGGCCCCGTCGGGCGAGACCGTCACGGCATCCTCTGACAGATTGCTCAGGTCGACCCCCGCGAAGACAGTGCCGTGGGCGATCAGCAGCAGCTCGTCGCCGGCCAGCAGGTCGCCCACGACGGGGATATTGCTGCTCTGGCGCACGTCGATCACCGTCTGGATGGTGTACGAGGCCGTCTCGAGCCGGCTGAGCTCCTGGACGCGCTGCACCACGGCGGCCCCGGTGATGATCTGCGGCGTGGGGGTGATGATGATCGTCGAGACGTCGGGGATGCGCGGCACACCCTCGAAGAAGCGCGCCATGGACTGGCTGAAGAAGAGCGCGCCGATCAGCGCCGCGGCCAGCACGCCCAGGCCCACAAAGAGCAGGGCCTGGCCGCAGCCGCCGCCGGCGGGCCCATAGGCGGCCGGGGGCCGCGCGTAGCCCTGGTAGCCGCTGCCGAGGCTGCGCGGGCGCACCCCGTCCTCCTCGTCGTACGGCTCGTACAGCTCGAGCTCGTCCGAGACCTCTTCGCCGCGGGCCTTGCGCAGGCGCCGCTCCATCATATTCTCGCGCCGCCGTCGGCTGTCGTAGTCGTCGTTGCTCATGGGCTACACCTTCGCGCCTACGTGGATCGCGACCGCTCCGAGGCTGTAGAGCCTGTAGGTGATATGCTTCCAGCCGGCCTGGGCCATCAGCTCGGCCAGCGCGGGGGGTGAGGGGAAGGAGCGGGCGGACTGGGGCAGGTAGGTATAGGCTCGCCGGTCGCCGCCGAGGAGCTGCCCGATCACCGGGACCACCCCCTCGAAGTAGAGCCTGTGGCCGAGGCGCACGAGGGGGTTGCGCGGCCGGGCCACCTCGAGGCAGGCTACGACGCCGCCCGGCCTGGCCACGCGGTACATCTCGCTGAAGGCCTGCCTGATGTCGGTGACGTTGCGCATCACGAAGCCCGTCGTGATCGCGTCGAAGGCGTTGTCGGGGAAGGGCAGGCGCAGGGCGTCGCCGCCGACGAAGGCCGCCCGGGCCGGCCCCAGGTCGAGCAGCTTGGGTTGCCCGGCCTGCATCATGGGCACGGTGAAGTCGATGCCCACGCTGAGGCCGCCCTGGCTCCAGGCCGAGAGCAGGGGCAGGAAGTCGCCCGTGCCGGTGCCGACGTCGAGGGTGCGGCCGCCCACGGGCGGGGCCACCTGCTCGACGACGCGGCGGCGCCAGCCCTGGTCGAGGCCGAAGGTCATGACCCGATTGACCCGATCATAGCCGGGTGCGATGCGAGCGAACATACGCTCGACGTAGACGGCCTTCTCTTCTGTGGGTGGGAGCACACTCATAGGTTGCTAGCTCGCAAAGAAGCCCCGCAGCTCGGCCATGCCGCGGGCCGCGCCGAGGGCGGCCATCAGCTTGATACGAGCCTTGGGGCCGCTGAGATTATGGGCGAAGATGACCCCGAGGCGACTGAGGTCGTGGTAGGCGCCGACGTAGCCGAAGTCGTCGCCGAGGCCGCCGGCGCCGCAGCGCGAGGCGATCACCACGGCGGTGCGCCGCTGCAGTGCGTCGGTGATATGGGGCAGCCACCAGGGCGGTACGCGGCCGCCGCCGAAGGCCTCGATCACGATGCCGGCCACCCCATCCTCGATGCTGTGGCGCAGCAGGCGCACGTCGGCGCCCTGAGCGAGCCGGATCAGGTCGACCAGCTCTTCGAGACGCTGACAGGGGATGTACTGGCGGGCCGTCGGGCGGCGCATGATCCAGACGCGCTCGCCCTCCACCCGCCCGAGGGGGCCCGCGCCCGGCGCCTCGAAGGCGGCCCTGGCCTGGGTGTGGGTGTTCTGGACCTCTGCGGCGGCGTAGATCGCCTCGTCGAAGACCACGGCGACCCCGAGCTCGTAAGCGGCGGGGGTGGCGGCCACCCGCACTGCGGCCGCCAGGTTGGCGAGCCCGTCGTAGCTGACGCTGGTCGCCGCGCGCTGCGCGCCCGTGACCACCACCGGCTTGGGCGAGCGCAGGGTCAGGTCGAGCAGGTAGGCCGCCTCCTCGAGGGTGTCGGTGCCGTGGGTGACCACCACCCCATCGACGTCGGCCCGCTCGAGGGCCCCGGCGACGCGACGCGACAGCTCGAGGGTGCTGGCGGGCGTCATGTGGCTGCTCGGCAGGTTGGCGAACTCCTCGAAGGCCAGCTCGATCCCGCCGCGAGGCAGCATGGCCAGCAGATCGTCGCCCTTGAGGCTGGGCACGGCGCCCGCGACCGTCGGCCCGCGCCTGGTCGCGATGGTTCCACCTGTGGTGATGACTGCGATGCGTGGCATAGGTTTCCCCTTACGCGCCCTTGCGCGCTACCCAGAAGATGCGCTGCGTTCGCGGGCCGGGCGGGCTCAGGGTGAAGCTGTGGTACTTGCCCTCGACCCGCAGGCCCGCTTGCGCGAGCAGCTCGTCAACCAGCTCGGGCGGGTAGGCCCGCTCGACATGCACCTCGTCGAAGCGAACGTAGCCGCCCCGATCGTCGCCGATGAAGCCGGTGAGCAGCATGGTATTGGTCGCGCCCTCGGGCTCGAAGACGCTGCGCTCGATCTGCACATAGCCGTCCTGCTCGCGCACCGCGCACTCGCCCCAGTCGTAGGCGAGGAAGTGGCGCGTATTCATGTCGGCCACGTAGACGCCGCCGGGGGCCAAAGCCGCCGCCGCAGCGGCGAAGGCCGCCGCCAGGTCGGCCGCGTCGAGCATGTAGTTCAGGCTATCGTAGGTGCAGGTCGCCAGGTCGTAGGCCCCCGCGGGGACGAGGCCCGCGATCTGGCGCATGTCGGCCTGCACCAGGCTCGGCCGCCGCTCGGCGGGGGCGCCGGCGAACTTTGCCGCCGCCTGGGCCAGCATGGCGGGCGAGCTGTCGACCCCCGTCACCTCCCACCCCTCGTCGGCCAGCAAGAGCGCCAGGGTGCCCGTGCCGCAGGCCAGGTCGAGGGCGCGCCGGCCCGGGGCCGGGTGGCGGGCCAGCAGATCGTGCAGGTAGATGTGGACGAGCAGGGCGAAGCGCACCTGGCCGCTGGCGTCGTAGGCCGGCGCATAGCGCTGGTAGGGCTGGCTCAGCTGTGGGCCGTCGTCGTGCACAATTATGGGCCCTCGCTTGAGGCAAGTCACCCGGCCATTGTAGCACGCCCGGGCGCGTGCCGCCTTCAGCCCCGGGCGAGTGGCAGGGCCACGTCGAGGGCGCGCTGCTATGCCTCACGTCGGGCCGTTTACGGCCCCGGCGCGGTAGTGTTAACCTCGGCGGGCGGCGTCCCCGGCCCGCCAGCGCTGCCGAGGGGGTACCAGAACGAGACGATGAAGCCCACCAGGATATGCTGGAGGTTGAGCAGCAGGAAGAGCGCCGAGAGGGTGATCGCCTGCTCGCTGCTGTAGCCGTAGGGCAGCAGGATGGCGATCAGCACCGCGTCGCGCACGCCCACCCCGGCGATCGAGATCGGCAACACCTGCAGCACGGCGATCAGGGCCGAGGCGCCCACCACCACATACAGGGGCACCGCGTTGAGCCCGAGGGCCAGGAAGAGCAGCCAGAGGCGCAGGAAGGTGAAGAAGGCCGAGGCGAGCGAGGCGATGCTCACGGCGGCGATCGGCCCGGGCCGCAGGGCCAGGTCGCGCAGCTGCTCGTTCCAGCGCGCGAGGTTGCTGGTGAGCCCGGGCGCGACCCGCGGCAGGGCCACCGTCAGGGCCCACTCGCGCGGCCCCCTGGCCAGCAGCAGCACCGTCAGGGTGACCAGGCCCAGCCCCATGGCCACCACCAGCAGGCCCTGCAGCTCGCGGCTGGGCAGCAGCCGGCCGAGGGCGAAGATGCCGAGGGTGGCCAGGGCGGCCATGACCAGCAGGTCGAAGAGCCGGTCGAGGATCACGCTGAGCAGGGCCGGCGCCATGGGCTGGCCGCGGTCGCGCAGATAGACGGCCTTCAGCAGGTCGCCCGCCTGCCCCGGCGTGGTGGCGCCGTAGAACAGGCCCACAGTGTAGAGCGCGCAGGCCGTGGGCAGGTCGAGGCTGAGGCCCATCTGGCGCAGCAGCTGCACCCAGCGCCACGACTTGATGATCACGAAGGGCGGCATCAGCAGCAGCGAGAGCACGATCGGCCAGATCAGGGCGCCCCGCAGGGTCACCAGCAGCTCGCCCAGGTCGGCGTTGAGCAAAAACAGCACGAGCAGGGCTGGCCCAAGGAGCCGCAGGATCCAGGGCAGGAGCTTTTTCATAGGAGACAGGTGCGGGAGGCAGGGGCGTCGGGCCGCCCCGGTGCCGCCGGCCTATTGGTCGCTCCGCTGGAAGCGCAGGGCGGCGATCTGCTCGGCGAGCAGGCCGAAGAGGAAGATAATGATACTGCCGACCAGCAGCAGCAGGGCCGAGTTCGGGATGTAGAGGCCGCGGCCCGGGTCGAAGACGAGCATGTTCAGCAGCCACGAGAGCATGCCGAGGGCGAACATGCCCACGGCCACGGGGAAGTAGACCCGCAGCGGCGAGAAGAGCGAGATCATGCGCAGCATGATCAGGCCGAACTTGACCCCGTTCTTGGCGAGCTTCTGGCCGCTCTGGCCGCCGCCGCGCCGCTGCCCCTCGATGGTGACGAAGCCGACGCCGTAGCCGGCCTTGAGCAGGGCCAGGGTGCTGGTGGTGGGGTACGAGTAGCGGTTGGGCAGCAGGTGAATGAACTCCATGATCACCTCGCGGCGCATGGCCCTGTAGCCGCTGGTCAGGTCACGCACCTGAGTCTCGACCAGGTAGGTGCCCAGGCTGTCGAGGGCCCGGTTGCCGAGCCGCCGCGCCAGGGTGTCGCCCTGGGTGTCGCGGGTGCGGGCGCCCACCACCATGTCGAAGCCGTCGGCGATGCCCCCCAGAATGGTGGGGATGTAGCGCGGGTCCATCTGCCCGTCGGCGTCCATCAGCAGCACGACCTCGCCGCTGGCCCGGCGGATGCCGGTCTTGACCGCCGCGCCGTTGCCCCTGTTGGCCGGGTGGCGCTCGACGCGGGCCCCGGCGGCCGCCGCCATGGCCCCCGTGGCGTCGGACGAGGCGTCGTCGATGACCATGATCTCGGCCTCGGGCAGGGCCGCACGCACGCGCGCGACGACGGCGCCGATGCCATGGGCTTCGTTATAGGCGGGGATGACGACCGTCACCGTAAAGGGGTAGCGCCGCGGGGCGATGATCTCCGGCGCCGCGTCGATGACCTCTGCGCTCATGCTCTCTTCCTCGTGGGGCTGTCGCCCCTCATTCCTGTCGCGGGGCTGCCGCTCACTCGACGGCTACGTCGCTGACCATGACGCTGAGCAGGCGCGCGTCGCCGCCGGCGGGGTTCAGCTGCACCGGGATGAAGGTCGGCGCCCGCAGCTCAAACTCCAGGCTGGTCTGGCCGGCGAGGGCGTCGGGCACGGCGACCCGGTAGATGCGCCATTCGCCGCCGCGCACCGGCACGGTGGTCTCGGCGCCGCCGACGCTGATGGTCAGGGGCGTGTCGCCCGGCACGCCGCC
This sequence comes from uncultured Oscillochloris sp., assembly GCA_964555675.1. Taxonomy (GTDB): domain Bacteria; phylum Chloroflexota; class Chloroflexia; order Chloroflexales; family Chloroflexaceae; genus CAIWXH01. The sequence continues at coordinate 9,623 of CAZKTU010000052.1, read as the reverse complement.
GGCCACGCGCAGGCGCAGCACCGCGCCCGGGCGCAGGGGCTCGGGCAGGGGCAGCCTGACCACGCCCCAGCCCTGCAGCCAGCGGTAGCTGCGCGGGGTGCCGTCGCCCTCGGCCGGCAGGTCCTCGCCGAACGAGAAGCCGTCGAGGTAGCCGAAGTCGAGGCCGTTGCCCAGGCGCAGGGCGCTCACCGGGTCGGGGCGCAGCCACTCCATGGCCAGCTTCTGCACGTCCTCGCCGGCCCGCACCTCCGCATCCTCGAAGAAAAAGGTCGCCCGATCCAGGTCGCCGCTCGCCCGCGAGAGGGCCCCGCGCACCACGTCGCCGCGGTGGGTCTGCCTGGTGCCCAGGGCCTCCCAGCCCTGCTCGATCTGGCCCAGGTCGAGGTAGACCCGCGCCAGCTCGGTGCGCCCGTCGACGAAGTCGGGGTCCACGGCGAGCATGCGCTCGTAGGCCGCGATGGCGGCCTGATGGTCGCCGGCCGCGTAGGCCCGGGCCCCGGCGGCCCGGTGGAGCTCGCGCTGCACGCCCTGGGCGATGATCCGCGGGTAGTCGCGGTAGGTGAAGACCAGCAGCAAGAAGGCCGCGCACAGGGCCACGCCCGCGAGCCCCCACGGCGAGCGCAGGTACGAGCGGGCCGCCTGCGCCGCTGCCGGTCGGTCACGCCTGCGCAGGGCCAGCCAGCTCCAGGCGGCGCCGAGGGCCGCCGCGCCGTAGAGGGCCATGAACAGCCACACGGGCAGCAGGTAGCGCGGCTCGACGTGGATGAGCATCACGGTCAGGCACGAGTAGGCGATCCACCCCAGGGCCAGCAGCCTGAAGCCGCCCTCGCGCGGGCGGCTGAACAGGGTGAAAATACTCGCCGTGCTGAAGATCAGCCAGAGCAGGTCGCCCAGAGCGCCCAGGGGCGCCATCTCGTCCAGGGGTCTGGTGAAGAAGCTGACCTTGACGAAGTAGTCCTCGACGAACTGGGCCTTCCAGACGTGGATGAAGTGGGGCCAGAAGTTGCGGGTCAGGCGCCAGGGCTCCTCGCGCATGATCCGGCTGATATCCTCGCTGACGAAGTCCTGGCGCTCCTCCTGGGGGATGCCCGCCAGCACGGCCTTGGCCTCGTTCTCGCCGCGGCCTTCGTTGACCGCGTCGCTCATGGCCATCCACAGGTTGACCGGGCCCAGGGTGTCGATGATGATCAGCCGCTCGTAGACCACGTAGTTGCGGATCGTCCAGGGGGCGATCACGCCCACGAACGGCACCATGAAGCAGAGGGCGGCGACGATGAAGCGTCTGAGCCACGGCCCCAGAGTCGCGGGCCGCAGGAGGCTCGACCAGGGGCGCGCCTTCGCTCCGGTGGGCGACGCCTCCGGCGCGCTCTGCGCCTGAGTCGGGCGCCACGTCTCCCAGAGCAGGAACCCCAGCACGAAGGTCGAGGCGTAGAGGGCCGGCGAGCGGGCCAGGGCGCCGATGGCCAGGGTGGCCCCGGCGACGACCAGCCAGGGCCAGCGGCGGCTGTCGCGCCAGCGCACCAGGGCCCAGCAGCTGATCACCAGCATAAAGAAGAAGAGCGGCTCGCTCAGGATGAGGGCCGGCAGCTCGACCAGGGGGAACCAGACCGCCAGCAGCGCGGCGAAGATCAGGGCGGCCGGCCTGCCGAACAGCCTGCGGGCCATGTCGTAGCCCAGGGGGATGAGCAGCAGCGAGAGGACCACGTGGACGCCGCGGATCATGGCGATGCCCATGGTCGGGTCGCCCAGCCACATGGCCAGCTTGAGCATGCCGGCGAACATAAAGACGTGGCCGGGCGGGCGGATCAGCCACGAGTTGTCGACGTACGCGCCCGTGGCCGCCAGGCGCAGGGCCCGCTGGTAGTAGTCGCCGTCGTCGGCCGCCGAGAAGCGCGGGTCGATGTCGTTGACGGCGATGAACCAGAGCCGCAGGGCCAGCCCGAGCAGGACCATGGCCGCCAGAAAGAGCGCCGTCGGCGAGACGCGGGGCAGGGCCCAGGCCCGCTCCTGGCTCGCCGCGCGCGTCTTGCCGAGGGAAGTTTGTGTCGTCTGCATGTATCCGTGAGGACGCCTGCTGGCGGCGTCGTGTAGCTTCAGGTCAGTCGGTAGAGGGCGTACCTGCCCGCGAGGGCCACGCGCGCCGCGTCCGGGTCGCTCAGGGGCGGCGGCCCTGTGGCCTCGTCCCACAGCAGGTAGCTCGCCCCGGCCTCGCGCGCATCGTCCAGGTCGTCGGCGGTGATCGCTCGCTGCAGATCGGCCCCGACGGGCCAGTCGACCACCCGGTGGGCGATCGCCGAGTATTTGGCGACGGGCAGCCGCCCGGCCACCCGCGCGGCGATCCTCGCCTCGGGCGCGGTCGCCTCGACCATGGCTACCAGCGCCAGCTCGTCGGCCGGCTGATTGGCCAGCACATAGCGCGCCCCGGCCCCGTAGCCGCCCCATAGTACCACAACCAGGGCCAGGCTCGCGCCGAGCAGCCCGCGCCCCCCGCCCGCCAGCCGCCAGAGCGCCCATCCCGCAGCCACGGCGTAGATCGGCGCCAGGGGCAGGAAGAAGCGCTGCAGCGTGAAAGCGGTGCTCACCGCCGCCACGTAGATCGCCACCAGCAGCAGCAGGGTCGCCGGCGCACCCTGGGCGGCCGCGAGTCGCTCGCTCAGCCAGACGCGGACCGGCGCTCGTCGCCCGTCGGTCATTTGCGCCCGCTCGCCAGCCGGCGCTCGCCGCACCAGGGCAACCAGCCAGGCCAGCAGCGCGCCCACAGCCAGCCAGTTGGCGGGGAAGCCGAGCAGCCGCAGCTGTAGCGCCCGCCCGAACTCGCTGGTGTCCTCGGCGCCGCTGCCGAGGTAGCCCACGACGTTGCGCCACCAGTTGGCGAGGAAGCGCGCCGGGTCCTGCAGCACCACCTCGGCCAGCCCGACGTCGTTTGGCGCCTCCTCCCAGCGGCCCCAGTCGGTGCCGCCGTAAACCGCCAGCCAGATATTCTTGGCCTGCTGGTTGTAGAGCGGCTCGCCGACCTGGGCCAGGTTCACCGCCACCTGGGGCGCCATGGCCAGCAGAAAGGCCGCCCCGTACACGGCCGCGGCCCGCCACCCCGACCTTCCCACCAGCAGCGCGAGCACCCCCCACGGCAGCAGGACTAGCCCGAGGTGCCGCATCAAGAACGCCAGGCCGCCGCAGAGCCCGGCCAGCCCGACCAGCAACAGCGTGCGCCGCCCCTGCCCTGCCGCGCGGCCCGCGCCCGCGGCGACGAGCGCCGCGACACAGAGCCCCACACAGGCCGCGAAGGGCATATCGCTGCCCACATACAGCCCGTACTGGGCCACCATGCCGCTCAGGGCCAGGGCCGCGAGCGCCGCCAGGGCCGGCCCGGCCGGCAGCAGGCTGCGGGCCAGCCAGTAGCCCGCGCCCAGCAGGGCCGCCCCCGCCAGGGCCGCCACCAGCCGCCCCGCCAGGAAGGCGTTGCCCTCGGCCAGGGGGCGGGCCAGCCAGAGCAGCAGCGGGTAGCCGAGGTTGTAAAAACCGTCGGCGCTGAAGACCTGGGCCAGGCTCTCGCGGGTGGCGAAGACCCTGAAATCATTCTCGACCCCCGGCCGCGAGAGCGTCACGTGCCCGCGCGCCGCCATCAGGGTCACCGCCGTCCACCCGCCGATGATCGCCACGGGCGCCGCCGCCCCCACCAGCCACGGCAGCCGCGCGGCGAGGGCCGGCCCCTCGCGCAGCATCAGCAACGCCCCCAGGCCTCCCACAGTCCACAGCGGCAGGGAGCGCAGCGGGTAGGGGTAGAGGGGCGGCTGTAGTCTGTAGAGCAGCAGCCAGGCCAGGCCGTAGAGCAGCAGGCCGCCGATCAGCCGGCGCCGGCCGCCGGGCCGCGCCCCGAGTAGGGCCCAGAGCAGCGCACCAACCAAAGCTCCGTAGAGCAGCTGCGACGGGTAGGGTGTGATCAGCCCCGGCCCCACCGTGTAGAGGGCCTGGTCGACCAGCACGCTCGCCTCGCGCCCGTCGGGCAGCGTCGTCGCCGGCGCGCGCAGCTCCAGATAGAAGTCTGTCGCCTTGAGCATCCCGCCGCTGATCGGGGCGGTGAGCGTCTGCCACTCGGGGCCGACCTGCGCGCGGGCCACTTCGCTGGCCCCGTTGAGCATGACCAGCAGCTCGAAGGGCGCGGCCCCGGCCGGGCCCCTGAGCCGCAGCGTCACCTGGCCGGGCAGGCCAGCCTGGGGGAAGAGTAGGGCGGCCCCCGGCCGGGCCCAGCGAGCGCCGCCTTCGCTGCCGGCGAGCTCGGGCGAGCCCGCGGGCTCGGGGTCGTGGAAGCCCTGGACGTAGGCCGCGTCGCGCCCGCCGACGTCGACGGCGTGGCGGGCGGGGAGCTGGTAGAGCGCGGCGATCAGCAGGGCACCGAGGCCCGCCCAGAGCAGGGCCCTGAGGGCCTGATGCGCGCGTGGCGCGAGCGGGCGGGCGGCTGTGCGTCCGGCTGCGCCCTCGCCCTTCGGGCGGGCTGTCATGGGCTGGCTGTTGGCGTGGTCGCAGGGGCCGTGGGCGTAGTCGACTCCTGGATGGGCACCTCGCCCGCGGGCGCGGAGACCAGGGCCTGGTTGACCCAGCCGGACCCGTCGACGCTGGTGATGCTCGAGCTATCGGCGCGCTGCTGGCCGAGCCTGATCAGGTACCACGAGCTGTCGGCGGTGCGGGCCACGAAGATAATCTCGTCGCCCAGGTTGACCCGGCCCACGGGCTGGTTGTCGGTGCCGGGGAAGGGCCGCACATTGGCGTCCTGGCGCACCGTGCCGGTGAGGGCACCCGTCGCGGCGATCGCGCTGGTCGGGCCGAGCACGGGCTCGACCGTGGGCTGGCCGGCGGCGTCGGCCGCGCTGGTGGCGCCGAGGGGCGCCAGTGTCGGCAGCGGCGCCTCGGTGGGCTCGGGGGCGGCGGTCGGCAGGGTGAACTGCGGCACCTCGCTCTGGCCGGGGATGAGCAGGCCGAAGCGGTCGAGCTCGCCGCGCAGGGCGCTGACCACGCTGAAGGCCAGGATGAGCGCGAGGATCATCAGCACGGCGACCACGGCGGTCTTGACCAGCTCGAGGCTCTGGCCCCAGACGCTGCGCCGGCCGATCTCGCCGAGGGCGCTCTGGGCGGCCCCGGCCACCGGCTCGCCCCAGCTGGTGCGGCCCTGGTCGCCCTGGGCGACCCGGCGCAGCTCGAGCACGGCCCGCATATCGCCGACCTGGGTGAGGGCGCGCACCGCGCTCCAGCGGACGTTGCTATTGGGGTGGTTGAGGGCCTGGATGAGCGCCCCCGTGGCCCGGCCGTCGCCGATGCGACCGGCGGCCTCGGCCGCGCGATAGGCGGTCAGCCAGGGCCTGCTGGGGTCAAGGGCCTCGCAGAGGGCGGGCACCGCGGGCCCGCCAATCGCCGCCAGGTCGTCGACGGCCCCGGCGTGCAGCGGGTGACTTGTGTCTCCCAGGGCCTCGATCAGGGCGGCGATCTGCTCGCGGGGCGGCCCGCCACGCCCGGGCCGGGGCGGGCGCGCCCGGCGCGCCTCGGCGCCGGGCAGGCGTCGAGTGAGCCGGTCGAGCCCGTCGACGACCTGGCCGACCTGGGTGGTGCCGCCGCGGCTATTGCCGGGCGTGCTCTCCTGATCGATCGGTTCCTGACGTTCCGTGGTCATTGGGCTCCGTGTAGGCGACCCCAGGTCGCCTCTAAGCATTTTGTTCTTGTGTCTCACCACACCGATGGTGTTGAGACGGATGTTTCTGGGAGGGCAGCGCCCTCCCAGACCCTCCCGCCGGCGATTCTGCATGATCAGGGGGCTATGCCCTCCCAGACCCTCCCGCCGGCGATTCTGCATGATTACCATGCAAGATGCGGGGTGTGGGTTAGCTGGCGCTGCCGGCGCTCCAGCGTTCGAAGCGGGCGATAATCTCGGCGACCAGGGCCCCTGCCGCCTCGCCCTTGGGCCGGCGCTCGAGGCTCGTGACCCCGGTGCGGTCGATCAGGGTCATGGCGATCGTGGGCATGCCGATGCTGGCGACGGCGTCGTTGGCGACGATCATATCGAGGCCTTTGCGCTCGAGCTTGCTCTGGGCGTTGGCCAGCAGGTCGTCGGTCTCGGCGGCGAAGCCCACCTTGAACAGGTCGCCGCGCTCGGCGAAGCCGGCGATGATATCGGGGTTGGTGACCATCGCGAGAGTCATCCCGCTCTGGCCGGGGCGCTTCTTGATCTTGTGGTCGACCGCGCTCTCGGGGCGGAAGTCGGCCACAGCGGCGTTCATTATCAGAATGTCGGCGTCGACCGTGGCCGCCTGCAGGGCCTCCTGCATCTGGCGGGCGGTCTCTACCTGCACGGTGGTGACGGCGGCGGGCGGGGTCAGGGCCGTGGGCCCGGAGACCAGGGTCACCGTGGCGCCCATATCGCGGGCCTGGGCGGCCAGGGCGTAGCCCATCTGCCCCGACGAGCGATTGCCCACGTAGCGCACCGGGTCGATCGGCTCGCGGGTGCCGCCGGCCGAGACGACTACGCGGCGCCCCCGCAGGGGCCCGCGGGCCCGCCCGATCAGCGCGCGCACCTCGCCCTCGAGGGTGTGGGGCTCGGGCAGGCGGCCCTTGCCGCTCACATGCTCGGCCATGCGACCCTCGCCCGGTTCGAGCACGGTGTAGCCGCGCGAGCGCAGGACCGCCAGGTTGGTCTGGGTGGCCTGGTGCTCGTACATCAGCGGGTTCATCGCCGGGGCGATCAGTACGGGCGCCCTGGTGGCGAGCAAGCTCGTCGTCAGCAGGTCGTCGCTGAGGCCCGCCGCGATGCGGGCGATGGTATTGGCCGTTGCGGGCGCCACCACCACCGCGTCGGCCCGCGCCCCCAGGGCGATATGGCCGACCACGCCGTCCTCGGGCAGGGCCCACATATCGCTCAGCACCGGGCGCCCCGTCAGGGCCTGGAAGGTCGCCGCGCCCACGAAGCGCTCGGCGGCCTCGGTCAGGATCACGTCGACCACGGCCCCCGCGAGGGCCAGGTCGCGCGCGAGCTGGGCTACCTTGTAGGCGGCAATGCTCCCGCAGACGCCCAGGATGATCTGTTTTCCGCTCAGGCTGTCCATGCTGCGCCCCTCGCTGCCCCGTCGGCGCATTGTAGCATCAGGCTGCGCCGCACGTCAAAGTGGGTCCCTCAGCCGGCCGCCCGCTCGAGCTGCAGTTGCATCCTGCGCACGCGGTCGGCGAGCTGCTCGGAGCTGACCCGCTCGCGCAGGCGCTCGACCAGCAGCGGGAAGCCCAGGGGCGTCGGCCGGGGCGGCGCGACGACGCTGATCGGCCCGCGCACCAGGCGCGCCAGGGCTGCGGCAAGGCGGCCCTGCTCGAGCTGCCGCTCGAGGACCTCGCGGCGGGCCTGCTCAAGCAGCATGTTCGCGGGGTCGTACTGCTCGAAGACGTCGTAGAAGAGGCTGCTGCTGGCTTGGAGTTGCCTGGCGCTGCGCCGCGCGTGGGGCGGCCCGGTCAGCACCAGCCCCGCGACGCGGGCGATCTCGCGGAACTGCCGGCGCGCCAGCTCGGCGGCGTTCATGGCGGCCAGGATGTCGTCGGCCAGGCCCTCGGGCGTCAGGAGCGCCCGCAGCTCCTCGCCCGGGTCGCCCTCGCCCAGAGGGGCGGGCTCGGCAGCGAGCAGCTCGAGGCCGTAGTCGTTGGCGGCGACGCTGAAGGTGATCGGTCGGCGCCGCGCGAGCCTGTAGGCCAGCAGGGCGCCCAGACCCTCGTGGACGAGGCGCCCCTCGAAGGGGTAGAGGAAGAGGTGGTGGCCGTCGCGGGTGCGCACTTGCTCGACCAGCAGCTCGTCGGCGGCGGGGAGGCGCGACCAGCGGGCCTGCAGGGCGAGGATCGGCCGCAGGGCCAGCAGCTCGGGGTCCTCGAAGAGGCCGTCGCGGGCCGCCTCCAGGCGCTCGCGCACCGCCGCCGCTAGCTCCGACGAGAGCGGCAGGCGTCCGCCGCTCCAGCGCGGCACGGCGCCTTCGGCGCTTTTCGCGCGGCGCACCCAGGCCGTCAGCTCTTTCACGCGTACGAATTCGAGCACGCGCCCCGCGAAGGTGAAGCGGTCGCCGGGGCTCAGGCGGGCGATGAAGGCCTCTTCGACCGTGCCGAGGCGCTCGCCGCCAATGTACTGCACAACCATGGCCGCGTCGGCGCTGATCGTGCCGATCGACTGGCGGTGACGGCGAGCCACCGCCTCGTCGGCCACACTGTAGAACCCGTCCTCCTCGACCACCCGGCGGTACTCGGGGTAGGCCTCCAGGGCGCCCCCGCCGCGCACCACGAAGTCGAGGCACCAGCGCCACTCTTCGTCGCCGAGATGCCTGTAGGCGTGGGCGGTGCGCACCTCGGCCAGCAGCGCGTCGGCCCTGAAGCCGCCGCCGAGGGCCACGGTGACCAGATGCTGGGCGAGGACGTCGAGGGGCTTCGCGAGGGGCGGGCGGGCCTCGATCCGGCCGGCCTGGGCGGCGCGGCGCACGGCGGCGACCTCGATCAGCTCGAGGGCGTGGGTGGGCACGCAGGTGACCCGGCTCGGCGCCCCGGGCCTGTGGCCGCTGCGGCCGGCCCGCTGCAGCAGGCGGGCCACGCCCTTCGGGCTGCCGATCTGCAGCACCCGCTCGACGGGGCTGAAGTCGACGCCCAGGTCGAGGCTCGAGGTGCAGACCACGCAGCGCAGTCTGCCGTCGCGCAGCCCGCCCTCGACCCAGTCGCGCACCTCGCGCCCCAGCGAGCCGTGGTGCAGGGCGATCAGGCCGGCCCAGTCGGGCCGGGCCTCGAGCAAGGCCTGGTACCAGAGCTCGGTCTGAGCGCGCGTATTCGTGAAGACCAGGCAGCTCGCCACGCCCTCGATCTCGGCCGCCACCTGCTCGAGCAGGCCCAGGCCGATATGGCCCGCCCAGGGGAAGCGCTCGATCGTCGCCGGGATCAGCGCGTCGATCGTCAGGGCTTTGGGCAGCTGGCCTTCGACGATACGGCCGCTCGCCCCCGCGCCCAGCAGCGCCTCGCGGGCCACGGCGAGGTTGCCCAGGGTGGCCGAGAGGCCCCAGGTGCGCAGGGCGGGCCGCCAGCGCCTGAGCCGGGCCAGGGCCAGCTCGACCTGCACGCCGCGCTTGGAGGCCAGCAGCTCGTGCCACTCGTCGACGATCACGCAGCGCAGGTCGGCGAAGAGCGCGGCGGCGTCGGCGCGGGCGAGTAGCAGCGAGAGGCTCTCGGGGGTGGTGACCAGGGCGGTCGGCAGACGTTTGCGCTGGCGGGCGCGCACGCTCTCGGGCGTGTCGCCGGTGCGCGTCTCGACGCTCCAGGGCAGGCCAAGGGCGGCGAGCGGCGCGGCCAGGGCCCTGGCGGTGTCGGCGGCCAGGGCGCGCAGGGGCGTCACCCAGAGGACCTGCAGGCCAGGCGGCGCGACGGCCCGGGCCCGCCGGCCGCTGTTCGTGGGGTCGCCGCGCTGCGGGCTCTCCGCCTCGCCCAGGGCCTCGAGCAGCGGGCCGAGCCAGGCGGCGTAGGTCTTGCCGGCGCCGGTCGTGGCGTGGATCAGGCCGCTCTCGCCGCGCAAATAGGCCCGCCAGACCTCGCGCTGAAAGGGGAAGGGCTGCCAGCCGTTGGCGGCGAACCAG
>CAZKTU010000051.1:3718-33385 GCA_964555675.1 uncultured Oscillochloris sp. | reverse complement strand
CTTCGTGGTCTTCGTGGTGAAAAACCCGCCGCTCATTTCCGCCGACGCGTACTAGGCGACCCGGCGGGAGGCGGCGAGCTGTCAGGGTAGCTCGGACGGAGCACTAGACACGGCGCACGGCCCCTACGAGGGTGTGCCCGGTCGCGCTCTCCTTGGCCGCGAGGTGCAGGATGCCGTCCTGGTCGACCTGGAAGGTGACGCTGAAGTCGGCGTGGCCGCCGGGGGGCGGGCGCAGGCCGTCGAACGACCAGGAGCCGAGCAGCTCGCACTCGGCGGGGCGCACGCGGCCCGCGCCGCTCGTGGTCGGGGTCTTCGGGCCGCGGTACTGGAGCACGTCGAGGCGCACGCTGGTCTGGTCGGGGTAGCGCGTGGTGTAGCGCTCGGTGCGTGCGCCGCGGGCGCCGGGCGCGGGGGTGGGAATGGGCGTGCCGGCGGGGATGATCGGGCTGAGCAGCTCCTCCTCGCCGAAGTAGCAGTTGATCCCGAGCGGGTAGGTGGTCACGTCGCGCAGGGCCGCGCCGGCGGGGGTTGCGGCGAGGGCCGCCCCGAGGGCGGCCAGCCCCGGGGTCGCGGGGCGCAGCAGGTCGGCGGGCAGCCGGGCGAAGGCCTGGGCCACGGCGGCCCTGACGCCCGGCAGACCACCGCCGCCGCCCACCAGCAGCACCGCGTCGACGGCCTCGGGCGGGCGGCCGGCCAGAGCCAGAGCGCGCTGACAGAGGGCCGCGATGCGGGCCAACTCGTCGGCCAGCCATGCCTCGACCTGGGCGCGGCGCACGACGGTGTAGAGGTCGCGGCCGAAGCCGGCGCCGTGGTCGAGGGCCAGGGTGGCGGCAGGGCGCAGGGCCAACTCCTCGAGGGCGGCCTCGGTCGCGTGGAGCAGGCCGAGGGCGGCCACCTTGCTACCCTGGTCGGCCATGAGGTCGCGGCCAGCCTGGGGGGCGAGGTCGGCGGCCAAGCTGGTCGCGACGCGGCGGGCCAGGTCGTGGCCGCCGAGGAACGGGTCGCCGACGGTGGCGAGGATGCGCAGCGTATCGGCGGCGGCCTCGGCGATACTGACCTCGCTGGTGCCGCCGCCGACGTCGACCACGGCGAGGCAGCGGGGCGCTTGCCGCGGGCCGGCGCCCTGGGCCAGGGGGCCATCGGCCTCGGCCACGAGGGCGAGCAGGGCGGCTGCAGGCTGGTTGATCAGGCGCAGCACGCGCAGGCCCTCGGCCTCGGCGGCGCGGCGGACGAGCACACGGTAGCGCTCCTCGGCGCTGGCGGGGACGGCGATCACCGCCTCGGTGGGGGCGGCGCCCAGATGGGCCTCGGCGCGCCGGCAGAGCGCGGCGACGAGGGCGCCCAGGGCCTCGGCGGGGGTGGCGCGGGCGTAGAGCAGGTCAAGCACGGGCTCGCCGCCCACGTCGAGGATGGGGAAGGGGGCCAGGGCGTGAGCGGCTGGGGGCAGGTCGGCGTAGCGGGCGAGGTAACGCGTGGGGCCGCGAACGCTACACTCCCAGCCGGCGACGAGGGTGCGGGCGGGGCCATCGCCGGCCTCGACGCCGCGAGGGCCGTAGCGCACGACGGCCGGCATAGCGCTTGCGCCATAGGGGTCGGGGACGAGATAGGGCCGGCCGGCCTGGTCGAGGGCGGCGACGCGGGCCCTGTGGGTGCCGATATCGATGCCGATGCGCATAGATGCCTCGCAGATAGTGTCTAAACAACACCAATTAGTGTTGATTGTACACCTCCGTTCCAGGTGCGTCAAGACCCCAGGGCCGGGCGCCCGTCGGCGAGCAGGCAATCGTAAAGGATTCCTTGACAAAGAAAACCGCTTCAGGTAGGATAGGAGCGGATATCATTCACCCCATGAATAATTCACACAAGCTCGTGAACAGCGTGCCCGCCTGAGCGCCGCCTGCTTTGTACGCGCTCTGTTGTGGTCGGGTAGCCGGCAATGTGGCCTGCGATGCGCCCCTCTGAATCTCGCGCGCAGACCTCCCCTGCCCCCGCCCGAAGCCCCCACCGTCGCATTGGCCGTTGTGTTGCGCTCCTGTGGCACCGTACGCTGCGCCATCCGGCGGGCGTCGCGTTGCGCACGGCGCCGCCTCGGCCGAAAGGAGTCTGTCTGTGAGAATTGCCGGCAACTACACCTTCGAGGCCACCCGCGAAGAGGTCTGGTCGGCCCTGAACGACCCCGAGGTCCTGGCCCGCACCATTCCGGGCTGCCAGCGGCTCGACGAGGTCGGCCCGAACGAGTTCGAGAGCACCCTGAAGGTCGGCCTGCAGGCGGTGCGGGGCGTCTACACCGGCAAGGTCAAGCTCGACAACCTGGTCGCCCCCGAGTCGTACGAGATCCACGTCGACGGCAAAGGCAGCAACGGCTTCCTGAAGGGGTCGGGCTCGATCAAGCTGCGCACCGACGGGGCCCACACCATCCTCGACTACGGCGGCGAGGCCCAGGTGGGCGGCACGATCGCCAGCGTCGGGCAGCGCCTGCTCGACGGCGCGGCCAAGACCATGATCAACCAGAGCCTGAAGGCCCTGGCCCTGCAGATCGAAGAGCGACGCCTGCACGTCCCCGAGCACACGGCCGCCGTGCGGGCCGCGGTGGCCGAAGAGCTGGCCCACGAGGCGGCGGCCAAAGTCGCGCCCGCGGCCGTAGCCCAACCGACGGTCGCCCCGCTCGCCCCCGAGCTCGAGCCGGCCCCGATGCCCGCCGCGCCCAACGGCGCGGCCCCGATCGCCGCCCCAGCCCCAGCCGCCGCCCCCGCCGCCGAGGCCACGCCGCGCCGGACGATCACCGTCCCGCCCGGGCAGGGCCTGAGCGAGAGCGACCTGGCCCGCGGGGCGGTCGAAGACTTCATCAAAGAGAACCCCTGGGTGCCCTGGGTGATCATCGCCTTTCTCGTCGGCGTCCTTCTGGGTCGCCGCGGCTAGTTTCTCGCTGGGGCGCCCCGGACGCTGTTGTGCCGGGGCGCCTCTCGCCACCAGTCTGACAAGGAGGTTGGCTCAGTGACGACGATTACAGTCACCGTGAACGGCAAGCAGCACACGAGCGAAGTCGAGCCCCGGACCCTGCTGGTCCACTACCTGCGCGAGCAGCTGAACCTGACCGGCACCCACGTCGGCTGCGACACCAGCCAGTGCGGGGCCTGCGTGGTCCACATCAACGGCGAGAGCGTCAAGTCGTGCACGACCCTGGCTGTGCAATGCGACGGCGCGAGCGTCACCACGATCGAGGGGCTGGCCAAGGGCGCCGAGCTGCACCCGCTCCAGGAGGGCTTCTGGGAGAAGCACGGCCTGCAGTGCGGCTACTGCACCCCCGGCATGATTATGTCGGCCGCCGACCTGCTGCAGAAGAACCCGAACCCGACCGACGAAGAGATTCGCCACGGCCTCGAGGGCAACCTCTGCCGCTGCACCGGCTACGAGAATATCGTGCGGGCCGTCCGCTACGCGGCCGAGAAGATGAACACCGTCAACGCGGACTAGCGAGGCAATTGCCCCGCTGCGCCGCGCCTCGTTGACGTTTCTAGTACCTAGATACGGAGTCAAGGATGACCACGAGCGAGACGATGTTCGGCCGCGCCCTTAAGCGCCGCGAAGACCCGCGCCTGATCACCGGGCGGGGCCAGTATGTCGATGATGTGAAGCTGCCCGGCATGCAGCGGGTCCACTTCGTGCGCAGCCCCTACGCCCACGCCAAGATCGTGTCGATCGACACCTCGGCGGCCGAGGCCCACCCCGGCGTGATGAAGGTCTACACCGGCAAAGACCTGCCCGCCATCCCCGTGCCCTGCGGCGTCAACCTGCCCAACAGCAACCAGAAGACGCCCCCCTACATGATGATCGCCACCGACCGCGTCCGCCACACCGGCGAGATCGTGGCCGCCGTGGTAGCCAGCGACGCCGGCACCGCCCGCGACGCGGCCGAGCTGATCCAGGTCGAGTATGAGGCCCTGCCCGTCGTGGTCGACGCCGAGAAGGCCATCCTCGAGGGCGCTCCTCAGCTCTACGAGGGCATCGACAAGAATATTACCTTCGAGTGGAAGCTCGGCGGCGGCGATGTGGACGGGGCCTTCGCCCAGGCCGAGGTGGTGATCTCGCAGCGCATCGTCAACCAGCGGCTCATCCCCAACCCGATGGAGCCCCGCGCCGTGGCCGCCCGCCTCGACCGCGGCACCGGCGAGCTGACGATCTGGGACACTGACCAGAACCCGCATATCATCCGCCTGCTGATCTGCATGCTCACCGGCATCCCCGAGAGCAAGCTGCGCGTGATCGCCCCCGACGTGGGCGGCGGCTTCGGCGCCAAGATCTTCCTCTACGCCGAGCAGCTGCTGATCACGAAGATCGCCCAGGACCTCGAGGCCCCCGTCAAGTGGGTCGAGACCCGCAGCGAGAACTACGTGGCCACCACCCACGGCCGCGACCACGTCACCCACGCCGAGATGGCCTTCAAGAAGGACGGCAAGCTGCTGGGCCTGAAGGTGAAGACGGTCGCCAATATGGGCGCCTTCATGACCGCCTTCGCCCCGCTGATCCCGACCTTCCTCTACGGCACGCTGCTCTCGGGCGTGTACGACCTGCCCGCCCTGCAGTGTGAGGTGACTGGCGTCCTCACCAATACCATGGCCGTCGACGCCTACCGCGGCGCGGGCCGCCCCGAGGCCTCGTACCTGCTCGAGCGCATGATGGACCTGGCCGCCGACGAGCTGGGCATCGACCCGGCCGAGCTGCGGCGCAAGAACTTCATCAAGGGCGAGTTCCCGCACACTGTGGTCACCGGCATGAACTACGACAGCGGCGACTACGAGGGCAACCTCGACAAGGCCCTGGCGCAGTTCGGCTACGCCGACTGGCAGGCCAAGAAGGCCGAGGCGCTCAAGAACGGCAAGTACCTCGGCATCGGTCTGGCCTGCTATATCGAGGCCTGCGGCATCGCCCCCTCGAAGGCGATCGGCATGATGGGCGGCGGCGTCGGCCTCTGGGAGTCGAGCACCATCCGCGTCCACCCGACCGGCAAGGTCTCGGTCTTCACCGGGTCGCACTCGCACGGCCAGGGCCACGAGACGACCTTCGCCCAGCTGGTCGCCGACCAGCTGCAGGTGCCGATCGAGAATATCGAGATCGTCCACGGCGACACCGGCCTGGTGCAGTTCGGCATGGGCACCTACGGCTCGCGCTCGCTGGCCGTCGGCGGCACGGCGATCTATCGCACCGCCGATAAGTTGATCGAGAAAGGCAAGAAGGTCGCCGCGCACCTGCTCGAGGCCAACCCCGACGACATCGACTATAAGAACGGCTCGTTCGGCGTGAAGGGCTCGCCCGACCGCAGCAAGGGCTTCGGCGAAGTCGTGCTGGCGGCCTACCTGGCCCATAACTACCCCGAGGATCTCGAGCCCGGCTTCGAGGCTCAGACCTTCCACGACCCGAGCAACTTCACCTTCCCCGCCGGCACCTATATGGCCGTGGTCGAGGTCGACGCCGAGACCGGCCTGGTGACGCCGCTGCACTTCTACTGCATGGACGACTGCGGCAATGTGCTCAACCCGCTGATCGCCGAGGGCCAGGTCCACGGCGGCGTGGTCCAGGGGATCGGCCAGGCCCTCTACGAGTACGCGGTCTACGACGACAACGGCCAGTTGGTCTCGGGCACGATGATGGACTATGCGGTGCCCAAGGCCTCGCAGGTGCCCTCGATCGAGACCGGCTTCGCGGGCGTGCCCTCGCCCAGCAACCCGATGGGCGTCAAGGGCATCGGCGAGGCCGGCACGATCGGCTCGGCCCCCGCCATCGCCAACGCGGTGATGGACGCGCTCTCTTCGATGGGCGTGCGCCACATCGACCTGCCCCTGACCCCCGAGCGGGTCTGGAAGGCCATCCACAAGGCGTAGCGGAGGGGAGGCTCGGAGGGGCTCAGCCCCTCCGAACCCCTCCTGAGCAGTACTATTACGGCTGGAGAATAAAGCCCATGATCCCGAGCGCTTTCGAGTACCATTCGCCCACCAGCGTCGCCGAGGCGATCAGCTTGCTCGGCCAGTATGGCGACGAGGCCAAGCTCCTGGCCGGCGGCCACTCGCTGCTGCCCGCCATGAAGCTGCGCCTGGCCTCGCCCGGCGTGCTGATCGATATCACCAAGATCGCCGAGCTGCGCGGCGTGGTGATCAACGGCAATATCAATATCGGCAGCCTGACCACCTGGGCCACGATCGAGCACCACGCCGGCCTCAAGGCCGCCCTGCCGGTGCTGCCCGAGGCCATGGGTGTGATCGGCGACATCCAGGTCCGCAACCGCGGCACTCTGGGCGGTTCGCTGGCCCACGCCGACCCCGCCGCCGACGCCCCCGCCCTCGTCCTGGCCCTCGACGCGAGCATTCGCGTCCACGGCCCCGCCGGCGAGCGCACGATCGCCTCGACCGACTTCTTCACCGATATGCTCTCGACCTCGCTCGACCCCAACGAGATTATCACCGCGGTGATCTTCAAGCCCATGGGCGCCGGCGAGGGCGCGGCCTACAGCAAGTTCGCCCACCCCGCCAGCGGCTACGCGATCGTCGGCGCCGCAGCCTATGTCAAGCTCGAGGGCGGGACGGTCAGCGCCTGCCGCCTCGCGATCACCGGGGCCGGCCCCAAGGCCGAGCGCCAGAACGCCGCCGAGCAGGCCCTGATCGGCAGCGATGGCGGCGAGGCCGCGATCGCCGCCGCCAGCGCCCACGCCGGCGAGGGCATGGATGTCCTCGGCGATATCCACGCCTCCGAGAGCTACCGCAGCGCGATGATCAAGGTCTACGCCAAGCGCGCCCTGACCGAGGCCGTCGCCCGCGCCCGCGGCTAGTTGTTGGAGGGGGGTAGAGAGGGGCCAGACCCCTCTCTACCCCCCTTTTTTTATGCCCTAACGCAGCAGCGGCACCATCGAGGGCGCCTCGGGCCCGAAGATGCCCCCCAGCCATACGGCCGCGCCCTGCAGCACCAGGGCCGCCGCGAGAGCCCAGGCTAGCCACAGCCCCCAGCGCCCCCGCTCGGCCAGCCAGGCCAGGGCCAGCCCCGCAGACAGACAGGCCAGGGGCGTCAGGAAGACCAGGTAGCGCACCTGCAGCCCGCTCAGCATCTCGACCGCCCAGAACAGCGCCACGGCCGCCACCCAGGCGCCCAGCAGCGCCGGGGCGCCGACGGGCAGCTTGCGCGGCCGCACCAGGGCCAGCCCCGCCGCCGCCAGCAGCAGCCCCAGGGGCGTGTACGAGATCCAGAAGGCTTTGGCGATCAGGTTGTACGAGGGCTTCGGCGCTACCCCCTCGCCGCCGAAGTCAAGGCTGACCACGGTGTCGAGGTGCGCCGCCAGGGCCGGCCCGTAGACCAGCAGCAGCCCCGCCAGCCCTCCCAGCAGCAGCGTCAGGGTCAGCTTGCGCCAGACAGCCCAGCCGACCCCGCCCCTGCCCCACACCAGGCCCAGGGTGACCGCCAGCCAGAGCAGCCCCAGCCAGGCCAGGGCCAGAATCGTGACCCCGATGTGGCTCAGCAGGGCCATGCTCATCAGCACGCCCGCCCACAGCCACGGCCAGGGCCCCGGCGCGCCGCGCAGCCCCAGCAGCAGGGCCACGGCCAGGGGCGCCATCAGGGCCTGCCCGAAGGCCTGGGCGGTGTGCCCGTACCAGAGGGTCGTGAGCCCAATCGGCACGGCGGCGTAAGCCACGGCCCCAAACAGGGTCGCCCGCCGCCCCAGGCCCAGGCTACGCCCCAGCGCCGCCACCGCCAGGGTCGCCAGGCCGTCCACCAGGGCGATCCCGCCCTGCACCGCGAGCTTGGGGGTGAGCCCGGCCAACATCCCCGGCATCAGGGCCAGGTACGGCCCCGAGGGGTAGACCGTCACCCCGCCCCCGAACTCGAACGACTCGTTGGTCGCCACCAGGGCCCCGCCCACGGTGGCGAAGAGCCGCCCCAGATTCAGCCCCAGGTCGTAGGCCGCGAAGGGCGGAAAGAGGGCCCCCGCCAGCCGCAGCCCGCAGGCGACCAGGGTCACGCCCCAGAGCGCGCGGGCCTCGGCGGGCGGCCCCAGCCAGGCCGGCCGGGCCTCGAGCAGCGGCAGGGCCACAGCGGTGAGCGCGGCCAGCAGCGCCGCCGCAGCCAGCAGGCGCGCCGTATAGAGCGGCGCGGGCGCGGGGGCCAGCCAGAGGGACAGGGCCAGCAGCCCCGCTAGCAGCATGGCCACCAGCGTCAGCCAGGGCCCTCGCACGCCAGTGCGCGACGCCGCGCCAAGTAGCAGGCCCACGGCCACGACCTGCGTCAGCACGGCGATGGGGGCGGGCCAGATCAGACGCCCACCGAGGCTGCGGGCGCTCAGGCCCTCGACCCGCACGCCCAGCAGGCGCGGGTCCTGGGGCAGACTGAAGGTCGCGCTGGAGAGCCGCAGCGTCACCTGACCCGCCGCAGCCAGCCCCGCCGGGGCCAGCAACTGATAACGCCGCGCCTCCTCAGGGAGCGCGAGTCTGGCCGGCGCCGGCCCGCCCAGCTCCACAAGCAGAGCGGGCGGCGGCTGACCGGGCACAGCGGGGCCGAGCCACAGGCTGATCGCTGTCGCGTCGCCGGCGCCGGGCACAGCCAGCATAGCCCGCGCCTCGCCCTGCGTCCAGCGGTAGAGGCCGCGGGCGTCGCGCTCGGGCTCGTGGAAGCCGCTGAGCAGGGCCGCGGCCAGCTTGCGGTCGTCGAGCGGCAGCCGCAACTCGCGCTGCTGACTCGCCCGAGCCATCCCCGCCCCAATCAGCACCAGGGCAGCCAGAGCCAGGCCAGCGACCACCCAGAGCAACTGCGCCCGAAACCCCTCACCCAGAACACCCTGCACCGACCTACGCTCCACCCGCGGTAACGAAGCATTCATCAAACCAGCACGGCCTTCATCCTACAGCCTTCGGCCTCCAGCCTTCAGCCTTCGGCCTTCGGCTTTCAGCCTTCATCCTTCATCCTTCATCCCTCATCCTTCAGCCCCTACCTACCCAGGGCCGGGTGATTGCGCTGGGTGAAGATCGTATCGACCGAGACGCCGCTGTGGATGCGCTGGATCACCTCGGCGAGCAGGTTGCTGACGCTGAGCACGGTCAGGCCAGGCCAGCGCTTCTCGGCGGGCAGGGGCAGCGTATCGGTGGTCACCAGCTCGCGCAGGGCGCTGTTCTTCAGGCGCTCGACGGCGTTGCCGGCGAAGACGGCGTGGACGGTACAGGCGTAGATCTCGCTGGCGCCCTCGCGCTCGAGCAGGCGCACCACCTCGAGGATGGAGCCGCCGGTGGCGATCTCGTCGTCGACGATGATGCAGCGCTTGCCCGAGACATCGCCGATCAGGTTCATAATCTCGGGCGAGCTGAGGTTGCCGTCGCGGCGCCCGAGGTGCTGGACGCGGCGCTTCTCGGCGATGGCCAGGGGCGCGCCGATCGCCTCGGCGAAGTTGCGGGCGCGCTTGGCGAAGCCCACGTCGGGCGAGACGACGATCAGGTCGTCCCAGCCCTTATCGGCCCAGTAGCGCACCAGCAAGTGCATGGCGGTCAGCTCGTCCATGGGGATGTTGAAGAAGCCCTGGATCTGGCCGGCGTGCAGATCGATCGTGAGCACCTGCTGGGCGCCGGCGGCCTGGATCATATCGGCCAGCAGGCGCGCCGTGATCGGCACGCGCGGCTGGTCCTTCTTGTCGGTGCGTCCGTAGGCGAAGTAGGGGATCACGGCCGTCACGCGGCCCGCCGAGGCCCGCCGACAGGCGTCGAGCATGATCAGCAACTCCATGATTCGGTCGCTGAGGTTCGGCGTGGAAAGCGACTGGACGACGAAGACGTCCTTCTCGCGCACACTCTCGTTCAGCTTCACGAAAATATTCTCGTTGCTGAACTTCACGACCGTCGCGTCGCCGAGCGGCACGCCCACCCGGTCGCAGATCAGCTGGGCGAGGGCAGTATTGCCATTGCCCGAGAAGATCCGCATCTCGTCAAAGCGGCTCCCCACGTCGTGCTCCTTCCGGCCCCCGCGCGCCGGCGCCAGGCAGATAGGGGGCCGTACGGCCCCTTCGTCTCTCTATTGTACCTGAGACGGGCGCAGGCGCTGTCACGAGGTGACCCCCGCAAGGAGCTCGATCAGGGCGGATCGCTCGATCCGCGTGCCGCGGGGCAGCCCTCCGGCGGCGAGCGGGGCCGCCTCTTCGGCGGCGACGAGCAGGGCGCCGATGGCCGGGCGCTGGATCAGGGCGGCCAGAATCTGGCTCAGGGTGAGGGCAATCAGGCGCGGCGAGGGCCCCAGGCCCGCCCCCTGGGCGAAGGCCAGAGCACTGTCAGCACTTTGAAATGCGAGCAGCCGCCTCGGCCGGCTCGGGGCCTCGCCCGCCGCCCCATCGCCGCCGCCGACCCCGCCGTCGCCGGTGCGGAAGATGTAGAAGCGCTGCACCGCGACCCCGGCCTCGTCGAGGCGCGCCCGCACCGCCGCGAGGGCGGCATGGGCGGCCTCTTCGCTGTAGCCCTGCTGTCGAGCGACACCGATGAAGAGCAGCGAGTCTGGCATAGCCTCATCCTGGTCGGCGAACAGCCTCACGGCATGGGCACCTGGGTTGGCGCGGGCTGCACGGTGTTGGGGCGGGCCTCGTTATTCATCAGGGCCGTGCCGAGCAGGCCGACCTGCACCTCGTAGGGCGTGCCGGCGTGCTGGGGGTGATACTCGAGGCGGGCCCGCTCGAAGTACTGGACCCTGTAGGCCAGCCCGTCGGCGAGGACTTCGTCGAACTCGTCGCTGATCGGCAGGCCGAAGCTATCGAGGGCGCCATGTTGCTCCCAGAAGCGCAGGAAGAGCCCGCCGACGGCGTGCCCGGTCTCGGGGAAGAAGCGCAGCTCGCTGGTGCTGACAAAATAGCTCTGGCGGGCGAACTCGCGCCCCTGGGTGAACTCGACCCCGAGGCGGCCGAGCTGCACCTCGTAGGGCGTGCCGGCGTGCTCGGGCCAGTGCTCGACCCGGGCCCGCTCGAACCACTGGATCTCGCGGCCATTGACATTCTGGGGCGGCCCGATCGGCCGGCCCAAGATGCGCTCGCCGCCGCGGCTGAAGAAGAAGCCCTCGAAGGTGCTGCTGACGGGTGGCGGCGGCCCGGGCGGCGGGCCGACGGGTGGCACACCAGCGGCGGGGTCCACGCTGGACGCGGCGTCCTCGGCGGCCCCGCCCAGGAGCGGGTCGGGCGCCGCTGTGGGCGCGCCGAGGATCAGCTCGCGGGTGGGAGTCTGGCGCGTGCCGATGGGCGTGCCGATCAGACTGAAGCCCCTGGCGAGGATGATCAGCAGCAGCAGCGCGCCGAAGCCCAGGGTGGCGATCATCGCCGAGCGCAGGGCGGGGTTGGCCTCGCGGCGGTCATACTCCTCGCCCTCGACCTCGTCGCGCCAGTCGCGCTCGCGCTGACGGGCCCGCTCGCGCTCGCGGCGCTCGCGGTTGCTCATCGGGCCGCGCGAGCTCACTGGGCCTCCGGGGCAAGCATGGCGGCGACCTGTGCGGCGAGCGCGCTCAGCTCGGCGGGGCTGGCGCTGCCGGGCTTCCAGCCGCCGACGGCGCGGTCGCCGTCCCAGCGCGGGATGATATGGACATGGTAGTGAAAGACGGTCTGCCCGGCCGCGGCGCCGTTGTTCTGCACGATGTTGAAGCCATCGGGGCGCAGGGCGGCGACCAGGGCGCGGGCGACGAGCTGGGTTGTGCGGGCCACGGCGGCGAGCAGCTCGGGGGGGAGATCGAGCAGGCCGGGGTGCTCGGCCTTGCAGATCACCAGGGTGTGGCCCTGCGAGGCGGGGCTGACGTCAAGGAAGGCCAGGGTCTGATCGTCCTCGTACACCTTCGCCGCTGGGATCTCGCCGCTAACGATGCGGGAGAAGATCGATGCCATGGTGCCTCCGTCTCATGTGGCGAGAGGCCGCCGGCATGGCCTGCCGCCGCAGGTCGCGCCGCTACGACTCCGAGCCGACCGGCTGTGGGGCTTCGTCCTGGCGACCGTCGGTGTCGGCCACCTTGTAGCGGCGGCCGAACCAGGCCAGGGCAATCGCGCCGAGGAGTACGCCGAACCAGAGGGTGCAGAAGCGGATCAGAATGGTCGCCGTGGTGGCGGTGGCCGCGGAGACCCCGACGATGGCCACCAGCAGACCCACGCTGCTCACCTCGCTCACGCCGAGGCCGCCCGGCAGGAACGAGACGAGCCCGAAGAGGGTGCTGGCGGCGAAGATGAAGGTCGCCTGCAGCAAGAGCAGGGGCGTGCCCTCGACGCCGAGGCCCACGAGCACATAGTAGAAGGCCAGGCACTCGCAGCCCCACGAGACGAAGCTGATCACGGTCGAGACCAGCAGCACGCGCCACTCGAGCAGCTCGCGGGTGCTCTCGTAGACGGTCAGCAGGCGCGGGGCCACCTTCTCGCCGAAGGGCAGGCGGGCCGTGCCGTCGATCAGCGAGCGCGAGAGGCCGCGGAACTGCAGGACCAGGATGCCGAGTAGGGTGCCGATCAGCAGCACGGCGAAGACCGGGCGGGCGGGCGGGTAGAGGGTCAGGCCGAGGGCCATCAGCAGCAGCATGGCCAGGCCGTCGGTGAGCCGCTCGGCCAGCACAATCGGCGCCGAGCGCGACACGGGGGTGCCGTTGACCCGGCGCAGCAGGTACGACTTGAAGACCTCGCCGAGCTTGCCGGGCGTGACCGCCATGACCATGCCCGCGGTGAAGATCAGCCCGCTGTCGAGGCGGCCGACCAGGGCGCCGCAGCGCAGCCGGCGCAGGTAGTACTCCCACTTGAGCCAGCGCAGCAGGTAGTTCAGCAGGGTCAGGCCGAGGATCGCGGGCAGCAACTCCCAGCGGAAGGCCCGCAGGCCGCGGGCGACCTCGCGCATATCGCTGACGAGGCCCATGAGGATCACTACTGCGAGCCCGATCAGCAGCGATGCGAGGATTTTGCCCTGGAGCGTTTTTAGTGACATGAGGCGTTACGAAACGACAACTTTGCGCTCCCGCGATTATACAGCCGCCCTAGCAGAAGCGCAACGCGCGATTGCCCCCGGACACCCCGGCGTGCTATGATCTCCGGGCGGCAGCGCCGGCCGAGGCGACAGCGCCGCACGAGACCCAGAAGGACAACCTCTGTGAGATACCGTCTCCCCCTGCTTCTCCTGGCCCTCTGCCTCGCCCTCACGTCCCTCGCGGCACCGCCGGCCGCCACGGCGGCGCCGCGGCCCGAGGTCGTCCCCGGCGAGATCCTGGTGCGCCTGCGCCCCGGCCTCGCCCTGAGCGCCGACGGGCGCTCGAGCCAGCGGGCCTTGGGCGCCAGCCTGGCCGCCCTGGGCGCGCAGGCCGCCCGGCCGATCGCCGCGGGCGCGCCGGTCTACAGGCTGCGCATCGCCCCGGGGGCCGACCCCGTAGCGGCCGCCGCGCGCCTCGCCGCCGACCCGGCGGTGGCCTACGCCGAGCCGAACTACCGGCGCGCGGTCACCCGCGCCCCGAATGACGAGATCTTCCCCCAGCAGTGGGCCCTGGCGGCCATCGGCGCCCCCGAGGCCTGGGACATCACCACGGGCGCCGAGATCGTGGTCGCCGTGGTCGATACGGGCGTCGACGCCGGCCACCCAGACCTGGCCGGCAAGGTGCTGCCGGGCTACAACGTCTTCAGCGGCGGCCCCGACGCGGGCGACGACAACGGCCACGGCACGGCGGTGGCGGGCCTGATCGCCGCGGCGGCCGACAACGGCGCGGGCGTGGCCGGGCTGTGCTGGGGCTGCCGCATCCTGCCGGTCAAGGCCCTGACCAGGCGCGGCATCGGCGACGACGCGGGGGTCGCGGCGGGCATCCGCTGGGCGGCCGACAACGGGGCCCGCGTGATCAACATGAGCCTGGGCGGCGCCGACGAGAGCCAGACCCTGCGGGACGCCGTGCAGTACGCACTGGACAAGGGCGTGATCATTGTGGCCGCCTCGGGCAACGAGCGCGAAGAGGGCAACCGGCCGAGCTACCCCGCCGCCTACGCCGAGGTGGTGGCCGTCGGGGCCACCGCCCCCGGCGACGGGCTCACCGGCTTCTCGAACACGGGCGACTACCTCGACGTGGTGGCGCCCGGGGTCGGCCTGTGGACGACCCTGGCGGGGGGCAGCTATGGCCCGCCCAACGGCACCTCGTTCGCCAGCCCCTATGTGGCCGCCACGGCCGCCCTGGTGCTGAGCCTGCGCGGCGACCTGGGCTGGTACGATGTTGGCTGCATCCTACAGGCCACAGCCGACGACCGCGGCCCCCCCGGCAAGGACCCCGACTACGGCTACGGCCGCCTCAACGCCCTGCGGGCCGTGCAGCTGGCGGCGGCCTACCAGGGCTGCCCCCTGAGCGCCCAGGCCCCCACGCCCGCCCCGGCCCCCGTTCCGGCGCCCCAGCCTGCGCCCCAGCCTGTGCCGGGGGCTGCGCCGCCCGCCTTCGCGCCGGTGCCCGCACCCACGCCCGCGCCGGGGCTGCGCCACTTCCCCGAGACCGGGCACACCCTGCGCGGGGCCTTCCTCAGCTACTGGGAGGCCCAGGGCGGCCTGAGCATCTTCGGCTACCCCACCAGCGAGGAGTACGTCGAGGCGGGCCAGGACGGGCGCCCGTACACGGTGCAGTACTTCGAGCGGCACCGCTTCGAGCTGCACCCCGAGAACGGGCCGCCCTACAATGTACTGCTGAGCCGCATCGGCGACGACGTGCTGCGGGCGAACGGGCGCGACTGGTTCGCCTTCCCGCGCAACGCCGGGCAGCCCGGCTGCCTCACCTTCGAGGGCACGGGCCAGGCCATCTGCGAGCCCTTCCTGAGCTACTGGCGCGCCAACGGCCTCGAGTTCGACGGGGCCGCGGGCAAGAGCTACGCAGAGAGCCTGGCCCTCTTCGGGCAGCCGATCTCGCCGCCGCAGCTCGAGGAAGTAGCGCCGGGGGTCGTGCTGAGCGTGCAGTGGTTCGAGCGGGCCCGCTTCGAGGACCACGGCGGCGGGCGCGTGCTGCTGGGGCTACTGGGGAACGAGGTCGCGCGCGCGCGAGGCTGGCGCTAGCCTCAAGGGAGAGTTCGGGAGGGCATGGCCCTCCCGAGTCTTCTACAGGATATAGCCCCGTTTGCGGGCAATATCCTCTTTGTGCTTGCGGAAGAGGATATCGCGCTCGGTGCCCTTGATCTCGCGGCTATAGCTATCGAGCACCTTCTCGGCCTCGGCGTCGATCTCCTCCTCGAGCCGCAGATCCTCGACAATGAAATCATAGATCGCCTTGACCCGGGCGGCGCGGCCGACCCCGGCCTTGGCGCCGTTGGCCTCACGGTACTCGAGCACCCCGCGCTGGGCCAGCTCGTCGTGCAGCCGCTCGGCGATGCGCCGCACCTTATCTTCGCTCAGCCGCATGGGCCCCTCCTCAACACTAGCAGCCTCTTGCCAGAGTATACCACCCCGTTGACAGGGCGCGCCAGTCGCGTATGATAGGCGGGTCACACCGCACCCTGAGTGGAGTCCCCGTGGAGCAGATTAGCCCCGAGCGGGTCGCCGAGATCGGCGCCCTGGCCGCCCGCGCCACCGCCAACATCGCCCGCGCCATCGTGGGCAAAGACGAGATCGTCGAACTCTTGCTCGTGGCCATGCTCTGCGAGGGCCACGTCCTGCTCGAGGACGTGCCGGGCACCGGCAAGACCAGCCTGGCCCGGGCCCTGGCCGCCTCGCTGGGCTGTAGCTTCCAGCGCATCCAGTTCACCCCCGACCTGCTGCCCTCGGACGTGACCGGGCTCTCATTCTTCAACCAGAAGCTGGGCGAGTTCCAGTTCCGCCAGGGGCCGATCTTCGCCCAGGTGGTCCTGACCGACGAGATCAACCGGGCCACGCCGCGCACCCAGAGCGCCCTGCTCGAGGCTATGCAAGAGCGCACGGTGACGATCGACGGCGAGACGCGGCCGCTGCCGCGGCCCTTCCTGGTGATCGCCACCCAGAACCCGGTCGAGCTCGAGGGCACCTTCCCCCTGCCCGAGGCCCAGCTCGACCGCTTCCTGCTCAAGCTCGCCATGGGCTACCCCAGCCAGGAGCAGGAGGAAGAGATCCTGACCCGCTACGAGCGCGAGAACCCACTGGCCGAGCTGCGGCCGGTGCTCAGCGCCGAGGAGATCCGCGGGCTGCAGGCCGACGCGCGCAGCGTGGGCGTCACGCCCGTGGTGCGCCGCTACCTGGTCGAGCTGGTGCGGGCCACGCGCAGACACCCCGACGTCGAGCTCGGCGCCAGCCCCCGCGGCTCGCTGGCCCTCTACCAGACGGCCCAGGCCCGCGCGGCCCTGCACGGGCGCGCCTTCGTGCTGCCCGACGACATCAAGGCCATGGCCGTGCCCGTCCTCGGCCACAGGCTCATGCTCGGGGCCGAGGCCCGCCTGCGCGGCCGCAGCCCCGCCGATGTGGTCGCCGCAATTCTGGGGCAGGTGCCCGCCCCCGTCGAGTGATAGAGATGGAGGATGAGGGAGAGCAAGCTCTCCCTCATCCTCCCGTATTACCCGTATTAGCGCAGCTCGCCGAGTTGCTCGCGCAGCCAGGCGATGCGCTCGCTATTCACGCGGTAGCAGACCGCCGCGCCGTCTGAGTAGGCGTCGAGCAGGCCCACCTCGCGGAGTTGGCGCAGGTGCTGCGAGAGGGTCGACTGGGCGTGGGGGCCCTCGTCGGGCATGTGCAGTAGGATCTCGTTGCCGATGCAGTCGGGGTGGGTCAGGACATAGCGGAGGATGGTCACGCGCACGGGGTTACCGAGGGCCTTGCAGATCTGCGCAAGGGAGTGGTCGCCTCGGGCTGGTTCGGCCTCTACCTTCGCCACGGTCCGCCTCCTCGCTGAGGGGTTTCCGCCTATGCTACGACGCGCAGGCTGCGGAGTCAAGCCCCCAATGGGACGTGACCTGCCCTTATTGGGCTGCATACTTGAGCTCTGTCATCCTTCCGAGAACGAGGAGCCCCACAATGTCTGAGGCGAAGCATTTGCAGATCGGTCTGGTCGAGGCCTTCAACAGCGCGCAGCCCAATGCTTATGTCCCCTTTGGCCTGGCAACCGAGGGGCTAACTGCCGCCCAGGCCGCGCGGGTGCCCGGCGAGCGCATGAACAGCATCTGGGCCGTGGTCAACCACCTCTGGTTCTGGAACGAGGTGCCGCTGCGCAAAGTGCGCGGCCAGGAGAGCGACCCGGCCGAGTTTGGGGCCCCCGACTGGCAGGGCTGGCCGCCCGCGGGCGACCCGGCCGACGAGGCGGCCTGGCAGGCGGCCCGGGCCCGCGCCCTCGCCGCCAACAGCGCCTTCGCCGCCGCCGTGGGCGAGCTTGACCCCGCGGCGATTGCCGCCGACCTGCCCAACTGGGGCCCGACCTGGGCCGTCGTTCAGGGCATGCTCGCCCATAACAGCTATCATATCGGCGAGATCGTGACCCTGCGCCACATGCAGGGCCTCTGGATCGACAGCAAGCTGGCCTAGTGCAATTCCAACCTGCCCGGTTGGACTTGCGTGTGGTTTCGGGGAGGGCTTGCCCTCCCCGGCCCTCCCGGAAAATCCAGCCACCCCAGTTGGGCTTGCGGGGCGTGGTTTCGGGGGGCAAGCCCTCCCTGAAACCCTCCATGACGTGCGCTCACCCCTTCTGGTATAATCAGTCTGTGACTAGCGAAACCACAACCACTGACGAGACCATGCTCACGCGAGAGGACATTGATCGGCTTCCCGCCGAGTATCACGTCGCCCATATTCGCATCGCGCCAAATATCACCCTGGCGCCGATGGCGGGCGTCACCGACAGCGTCTTCCGGCGCATGATTCTGCGCCTCGGCGGCTGCGGCCTGGTCAGCACCGAGATGACCAACGCCGCCAGCGTCAGCCCGAAGGCCCTCAAGCGCCATAACTTGCTCGACTTCTACCCCGAGGAGCGTCCGCTCACCATGCAGCTCTCGGGCAACGAGCCCGACCTGGTGGCCGCGGCGGCCCGCACCGTCGAGCAGCTGGGCGCCGACATCCTCGACATCAACTGCGGCTGCCCCTCGCCCAAGGTCACCGGCGGCGGCCACGGCGCCTCGCTGCTGCGCGACCTGCCCCGCATGGGTCGCCTGCTGCGGGCCGTGCGCGCGGCGGTGCAGATCCCCGTGACTCTGAAGTTCCGCGCCGGCTGGGACGAAGAGAGCCTCAACTTCCTCGACACCGCGAAGCTGGCCGAGGACGCCGGCGTGGCCGCCCTGGCCCTGCACCCGCGCACGCGCGAGCAGGCCTACAGGGGCAGCGCCGACTGGAGCAGGGTGGCCGCCGTCAAGGCCGCCGTGAGCATCCCGGTGATCGGCAGCGGCGACGTGAAGGACGCCCACGACGCCCTGGTCCGCCTGCGCGACAGCCGCTCGGACGGCGTGATGATCGGGCGCGGCGCGATGGAGAACCCCTGGCTCTTCATGCAGATCGCCCAGATCCGCCGCGGCGAGGCGCCCTTCCAGCCCGGCCCGGCCGATAAGCTCGACTTCCTGCTGCGCTACATGGCCATGTGCGAGGAGGAGATGATCAGCCGGCTGGCCCTCAACAAGGCCAAGCAGCTGATCGGGCAGTTCGTGGTCGGCCTGCCCGGCGCCTCGCACCTGCGCGTCGCCGTCCACACCTCGCAGTCGACCGCCCAGGCCCGCGAGGCGATCGAGCGCTACTTCGCGCCATTCATCGAGGGGCCGCTGGCGTCAGCGGCAGACTAAATGAATACTCCGCACGCTCTTGACGGCCTCAGCCGCCGCTATATCGAGCTGGCCTTCGACCTCGAGCAGCACGTCGAGGGCTTCGTCGACGCCTACTTCGGCCCGCCCGAGCTGAAGGCGCGCGCCGTCCAGCGCCCCCCGGCCGCGATCGCCGCCGACCTGGCCGCCCTGCGGGCTGAGGCCGCCGCCAGCGCGCTGCCCGACACCCGCCGCGGCTACCTTGAGGTTCAGCTGCGGGCGATGGAGACGACCGCCCGCCGCCTCGCCGGCGAGCCGATCGGCTATAGCGAGGAGCTTCAGGCCTGCTTCGACGTCGCCTTCGAGCGCACCCCCGAGGCCGCCTTCGAGACTGCCAACGCCACCCTCGAGGAGCTCGTGCCCGGCGCCGGCCCCCTCGCCGAGCGCCTGGCCGCCTGGCGCAAGCGCTACGAGGTCGAGCCCGCGCTCGCCCGCACCATGATCGACTTGATCGCCGCCGAGGCCCGCCGCCGCACCGCCCAGCTGGTCGGTCTGCCCGAGCCCGACGAAGTGCGCTTCGAGCTGGTCAGCGATAAGCCCTGGTCGGGCTACAACTGGTACCTCGGCGGCGGGCGCAGCCTGGTCGAGATCAACACCGACCTGCCGATCAGGGCCAACGCCCTACTCGACCTGGTCTGCCACGAGGCCTACCCCGGCCACCATACCGAGCACGCCCTGAAGGAGCAGCTGCTCTACCACGGCCAGGGCTGGGGCGAGCAGGCCATCCAGCTGATCAACACCCCCGAGTGCGTGATCGCCGAGGGCATCGCCACCCTGGCCGCCGAGATGATCTTCGGCGACGAGGCCCTCACCTGGGCCGCCGAGCAGCTCTACCCCCTGGCCGGCATCGCCGGCGACCCCGAGCGCGAGCGCAGCATCGCCGCCGCCCAGTGGACGATGCGCGCCCTCTCCAGCAACGCCGCCGCTCTGCTCCACGAAGATGGTGTCGACCCCGAGGAGGTCGTGCAGTACATTATGCGCTACGGCCTGCGCACCGAGCGTGAGGCTCGCCAGTCGCTGCGCTTCATCAGCACGCCCCTCTGGCGCACCTACAGCATCACCTACTTCGTCGGCCGCCGCCTGCTCGGCGACTGGGTCGCCCAGGGCGACCGCCGCGAGCGCTTCCGCCGCCTGCTCACCGAGCAGGTGTACCCTTCGCTGCTGAGACAAGGTTCGTAACCGAGTTACGGCCTTCGCCGCCGCCCGCGGCGGGGGCACGGGGGCCTTCGGCCCCACACCCCTATGCATGACGGATATCTCTTCACCCTAGGAATCTGCGGGAGCGCGAGCACCAGCGGGCCGGCGCCGGGCTGCCTCGACCTGATGCTCGCGGCCCTGCCGCCGGTCAAGCGGGCGGCCTATCTGGGCGAGATCCTGGTCAGCGAGGGCGCGCCCTCGTTCGCCGACCCACTGCTCGCCCCCGTGGCCGCCGACATCGCCGACGCCGAGGTGCTGCTGCTGGCCACGCCCCTCCCCGGCGGGGCCCTGCCCGCCCGCCTCGCGGCCCTCGCCCGCGCCCTCGAGGCGGCCCCGCCGCCCGCGAGCCGCCGCTTCGCCGCCATCGTCGCCTTCACCGACGGCTCGACCGAGGCCCTCTGGCCCCTGCGCCACGCCCTCGAGCTGGCCGGCTGCGAGATCCTGGTCGAGCTCTACGCCTCGGCCGACGCCGAACTCGCCGAGCTCGCCGAGGAGATCGCCGAGCTGGCTCGGGCCACCTACGCCCGCGCCAGGGCCCTGCACCCCGAGGCGCTGCCATGAGCGACGGGCCCGGCCCCGCCATCCCGGCCGCCAAACACCCCCTCGGCGACGCGGCCCTCTACTGGCTGTTCGCGCGCTGGTCGCTCTACAGCAGCTTCGACCGGGTCTGGCTGCAGAGTCACGGCCCCCTACCCGAGCCACGCGACGGACCGCTGCTGCTCTACCTGAATCACAGCTCGTGGTGGGACGGCTACCTGATGTACGTCATCCAGCGCATGGTGCTGCGGGGCCGCTTCGACGCCCACCTGCTGATGGAGGAGAAGCAGCTCAAGGCCTACCGCTTCTTCAGCTGGTCGGGCGCCTTCAGCATCAACCGCCACGACGCCGAGGACGTGCGCCGCTCGCAGACCTACGCCGCCAACCTGCTGCGGGGCGGCGCGACCCCCCGGGCCCTCTTCATCTTCCCCCAAGGCAAGATCGTGCCCCAGGACCGCCGGCCTCTGGTGACCTACCCTGGCATCGCCCGGATCATCGCCCAGGCCGGTCCGATCACCCTCTGCCCGGTCGCGCTGCGCTACGAGTTTCTGGGCCAGCAGCAGCCCCACGCCTTCATCCGCATCGGGCCGACCCACCGGGCCACCGACCCGAGCGACCTGAAGGGCACCCTGAGCGAGATCAGGGGCAGGCTGACGGATGCCTGCGACGCTCTGCGCGACGACGTGGTTGGGGGCCGGCTCGAAACCTACGCCCCCATTCTCAGGGGGCGCCGCGGCATCGATCAGCGCTTCGACGCGCTGCTGAGACTGTTGCCACGCCGGCCGGCGTAAGGCCTCAGGCCCCCGACTCCTGGACGAGGCTGCGCACCAGGCGCACCAGGCGCGGCAGCGACCAGTGGCAGGCCAGGGCGAGCAGGATGAGCCCGCCGATCACTGCCGCCGCCTCTTGACCGCGGGCGAGGTTGACCACGACAAACATGGTCAGATTGGTCAGATAGAGAGTCACCGGCAGCCAGGGCCAGAAGCGCTGCGGCTTGGTCGCGGCGGGGGCCTGTTCGGCGCGGGCGCGGAAGAGCAGCAGCACCCAGCTCAGCAGCAGGCTGGTGACGAACCAGGCCACAAAGTTCGAGGCCGGGATGCCGTAGTAGCTGCCCGAGGCACTCTCGCTCCAGACCCAGTAGTGGTTAATATGCACGGCGAAGGGCTCGATGGTCACGTCGAGCAGCAGGGCGAACGAGGCCGCCGTGAGCACCTTCGTCGCGCTGACCCTGGGCCGGCCGGGGGCGCTGTCGCGGCCGAAGATCAGGTCGCTGGTGCCGACCGCGGCGGTGACGATCAGCAGCCAGGCGAAGGGGATGGCCAGGGGGACCACGCCGAAGACCTGGGGCTGTAGCACATCGGTGTAGGTGTAGGAGCCGAAGGGGAAGCCCGTCGTCGCGCCGACGTGCTCGACGAGCCACGAGAGGAAGAGCACCCAGGCGGCGGCCACGGCGCCATTGCGGCCGTAGTTGACGGTCAGCCAGAGGCCGGCGATGGCCCCCTGGAGGATGAGCAGGGCCCCGCCCATCCAGGTGCCCCAGACGGGCACGCGATCGAGGGCGACGAGGGTGATCGATCCAGGGTAGAGAAAGACGTAGAAGGCGAAGAGGGCGGCCACGACGAGGCGAGGTCGTGTGCTCACTTGTAGCATATGCGAGCGATTCCTATCCAGAGTAGATGAACGCTTTGTAGCACCCTGAGTCATTATAGATTCGCCCTTTTGGCCTGTCAAAGCCGTCTGGATCGGCCGCAGGTAACGATCTTTTTACTTGCCCAGGGAATCGCCATATGGTACGATAGTCCTCCACCCTTAAACCGGGGGTTTTTCAGACGCCAGGACCTGTCTCGGTACGGCTTTCGGCCTACGCGACCGGTCATCCCGGCAGTATCGAAGCCCCTGTGGAGACGGCCATGACAGCGCAGCAGAAGCGCTTGCGGATCCTCCTCGTCGAGGATGATAACCATATCGGCAGGATTATCGAATTGGCCCTGCCCGAGCTCGGCATCCCCTACGAGTTTGTCACGGTGCTCAGCGCCGAAGAGGGCCTCGAGCTCTGGGAGCAGCAGCCCTTCGACCTGTTGCTCACCGACTACAACCTGCGCGGCATGACCGGCCTCAAGCTGGTCGAGATCCTCAGGGAGCGCGGCGTAACAACCCCGATCGTGCTGGTCACCGCCTACGACTCGGCCGAGCTGCGCAAAGAGGCCCGCGCCCTCACTATCGACACCTACCTGACCAAGCCCTTCTTCATGGACGAACTCGTCGATATCGTGCGCCGCCTGCTCCCCCAGAGCACCGCGCGCGAGGTCAACGGCTCATAGTCCTTCACCCAATCAGCCACGCTGGCCAGAGGGCGCCTCACAGCCTGTGAAGCGCCCTCTGCGCGTCCGCGCTACACGGCGGGGCCTGCGGGGAGGCTGGAGGGGCCAGGCCCCTCCAAACCATCCCCAGGTGTCTCACGAGTCGAGGCGCTGAGTGGGTGTAGAGGGCCGGGGCGGCGCGGGGGCGGCCCCGTTGGCTATGCCGCGACTGGCGGCGTCGAGGAAGACCTTGACGGTCTCGATCGGCAGCGGGAAAATAATCGTACTGTTCTTCTCGACGGCGATCTCGGTCAGGGTCTGCAGGTAGCGCAGCTGCAGGGTCACCGGCTCGCGCGAGATAATGTCGGCGGCCTCGGCCAGAGTGCGGCTGGCCTGCAGCTCGCCCTCGGCGTGGATCAGCTTGGCGCGCTTCTCGCGCTCGGCCTCGGCCTGCTTGGCCATGGCCCGCTGCATGTTCTGCGGCAGCTCGACGTCCTTCACCTCGACGATCGTGACCTTGATGCCCCAGGGCTCGGTCTGCTCGTCGATGATCTTCTGGAGCTTCTGGTTGATCACCTCGCGCTTGGCCAGCAGCTCGTCGAGCTCGACCTGGCCGACCACCGAGCGCAGGGTGGTCTGGGCGATCTGCATGGTGGCGCGAATATAGTCCATGACCTTGGTCACGGCCCAGTTCGGATTGATCACCTGGAAGTAGAGCACCGCGTTGACCTTGATCGTCACGTTATCGAGGGTGATCACCTCCTGCACCGGCACGTCCATGGTGATCACGCGGGTATCGACGCGCACCATGCGCTCGAAGACCGGCACGACCAGGAAGAGGCCGGGCCCGCGGGCCCCCATGAGCCGGCCGAGGCGAAAGATTACGCCGCGCTCGTACTCGGGGACGATCTTGATCGAGGACAGCAGCATCATCAGGGCCACGAAGGCCAGCAGGGCCACACAGGCAAGGACGAGTAGTCCACCGCCGTTCATAAGAGTCTCCTTCTACTTCGATTGCAGGGGCGCCACACCGTGCTGCGGGTTGGCCCCGGCGGACGTATCATCGGTCAGGCGGCGCACGGTCAGGCGCAGCTCGTAGACGCCGGTCACACGGACATACTCGCCCAGCTCGACGTCGCCATCCTCGCTGACGGCGCGCCAGAGGGCCCCCTCGACAAAGACCATGCCCTCGGGGTCGAGGCGCTGGCGTACCTCGGCCAGGCGACCCAGGAGCCCCTCCTGGCCCGTCGCGACGGGCCGGTTGCGGATGCGCAGGGCCAGGTAGATCCCCAGGGCCGCGAAGGCGGCCACGGCCCCCGCCACGGCCAGCACAGCCCAGAGGGCCACCGCTACGCCCGGGGCCTGGGCGGAGTCGAACATGGTCAGGGCGCTCACCACCAGCAGCACCAGGCCGACAATGGTGACCGCCCCGTGGGAGGGCAGGAACAGATCGGCCCCGATCAGGGCGAAGGCCATCAGCAGGCCCAGGACGGCCAGCCAGCGCACCGGCAGGGCGAGCAGCCCGGTCACGGCGCCCAGGAGCAGCACCACCGCGATGCCGGCCAGCAGCCCGACTGTAGGCGTGACCAGCTCGGCATAGATCGCGACCCCGGCCATGACCAGGAGCATAAACGCCACCGTCGGGTTAGCGAGCAGCAGCAAGAGCTGCTCGAGCAGGGTGGGCTGCACGGGTTGCGGGGCGCGCCCGAGGGTCGCGAGGGTGACCGTCTCGTCGTTCGCCAGCACCACCGCGCGGCCCTCGAGCAACGTCAGCAGCTCGTCGAGGTCGCGAGCCACGATCTCGACCGCGGGCGGCTGCAGGGCGCTGGCCTGCTCGTTATTGAGCACGACCCCCTGGCGCACCGCCTGCTCGACCCAGGCGTCGCTGCGCCCGCGCTCGCGGCTCCAGCCGCTCAGCTGGTCGATCGCCTCGCCGCGCAAGAGCTCGCGGGTGGGCTCGCTGAGGTTCGGGTCGGGCTCGACCAGGGGCGCCGCGATGCCGAAGCTGGTCTCGGGGGCCATGGCGGCCACGTGGGCGGCGGGCAGCAGCCAGGCCCCGGCCACGCCCGAGCGCACGCCATCGGGGGCCACATAGATCACGACGGGCACGCCGGCGACGGCCACCTCGGCGGCCAGCTCGCGCACATCGCTCACGACGGCGCCGCTGGCCCCCAGGCGCACCACCAAGGCCTCGGCGCCGGCGGCCTCGGCCTCGCGAATGGCGCGCCGCAGGTAGCTCGCGCTGTAGCGGCTGATGACGCCGTCGAGCTCGAGGGTATAGACCGGGCCGCGGGCCTGGGCTGCGGCGGGGGCCGGCCCGGCCAGCAGCGGGCCCACCAGCAGCAGCAGGTAGAAGCCCAGGCGCGCCAGGCGAGCCAGCGTCCACGGTCGGGGCGTATGCAGCATAGACCTGTCTCAGTGAGCCGATGCGCTCTTTCGTTTCAGCCGCCTCATGATACCGCTTCTGCACCCCGGGGGCAAACCCCAGGATTTGCGGCGGCATGGCACGCTTCATGCAAAGTTGAGCGTCGACCGGCGCGAGCGGTGCGCCGGCAGACGTGAGCAATTTTGGAGGGACATAATGAAGAATCTTCGCAGCCTGCTCCTGGCGCTGCTTCTCAGCCTGGCCTTGGCCGCCTGTGGCGCCGGCACCACCACCGACAACCCCGACGTCGACAGCCCCGCGGCCGGCGACGAGACCCCCGGCACCGGCGATGTGATCGGCGATAGCGAGAATGACGGCCTCGATCCCCTGGCCACCCCCGGCACCGGCGACGGCGGGGCGACCGACATGACCCCCGAGCCCGGCGCTCCGACGACCGCCCCGTAAGCCTATTTAGGCTGACACGACCTGCGGGGGGCCTTCCGGCCCCCCGCATTTTTATACCCCTTAACCCTATCTTGACAATGCCCCGCCGCTCTGCTATCTTCCTGAGTATTCCTAGTGCGCGCCCGTATTGCCCCGCCCGCCGCCGATCCTGCTGTTCAGGAGGCCTGTTCTTATGCCCGCAACCTGGAGCCTCCCCGAATATCTCGTGCGCAAGAAAGCCCTGGCCGACGCCTACCGCGAGCAGCTACGCCAGCCCGAGGCGGCCCCGATCGCGCTGCGCGCCGCCGTGAGCGTCGCCGCGGGCACGGGTGTGCGCCCGATCAGGATGCGCGACCACACGGTGCTCACAGACGCGGGGGCGGCCCTGGGCGGCTATGGGCTGGGCCCCACCGCACCAGAGCTGCTGCTCGGGGCCCTGGCAAGCTGCCTCGCCCACTCGGCCCTGGTGATCGCCGCCGACCGCGGCGTGGCCCTCGAGCAGCTCGAGGTGGAGGTCAGCGCCCAGCTCGACTACCGCGGCACCCTCGCCGTCGGCGACGAGGCCAGCGTGCCGCCCACCGGCCTGGCCTACACCCTGCGCTTCGGCGGCGCGATCAGCGACGCCGATATGGCCGCGATCGAGGCCGACATCGCCCGCCTCTGCCCGGTGCTGCTCGCCCTCACCCGGCCCACCTCTGTCGCCGGGCGCGC
Organism: uncultured Oscillochloris sp.; assembly: GCA_964555675.1. Taxonomy (GTDB): domain Bacteria; phylum Chloroflexota; class Chloroflexia; order Chloroflexales; family Chloroflexaceae; genus CAIWXH01. The sequence continues at coordinate 7,122 of CAZKTU010000051.1, read as the reverse complement.
CGAGCGGATTACATAGGGATGCTCACCGCGTAGCCGCCGCATTGAATAGGGAGTCAAGCTTATGTGCCCTCCGGGAACGCTCGCCTCGCTGAACTGCCCCGAGGTCAGCCGGCGCAGCCTGCTCAAGTTCGGCCTGGGCGCCGCAGCCGCGGCCATGGCCCTGCCCCTCGGCCAGGTCCAGGCGGCCGCCGTCAGACGCACCACCTTCAGCAACGTCGCCGACCTGACTCATGTGCTCGGCCCCGACTTCCCCACCTTCCCCGGCGGCGCGCCCTTTAAGGTTGAGCAGGCGGTCTCGTTCGAGAAGGATGGCTACTACGGCAGCAATATCAGCTACTGGGAGCACACGGGCACCCACATGGACGCGCCCGTCCACTTCTCCAAGGACGGCCTCTTCGTCGACCAGCTGCCGATCGAGACCCTGGTGGTGCCCGCCGCGGTGATCAATATCGGCGAGCGGGCCGCGGGCGACCCCGACAGTGTAGTGACCCCCGACGACATTCTCGCCTGGGAGCGCCGCTACGGCCGCCTGCCCGACGGCGCGGCCGTGCTGATGGCCAGCGGCTGGGGCGCCCGCGCCGGCTCGCTCGCCGCCTTCCGCAATAGCGACGCCGGCGGCACCATGCACTTCCCCGCCTTTGGCAAGCCCGCGATCGACTTCCTGCTCAGCGAGCGGCGCATCAGCGGGATCGGCGTCGATACGCTCAGCCTCGACTTCGGCCCATCACAAGACTTCGCCGTCCACTTCACCCTGCTGTCCACCAATCGCTGGGGCCTCGAGAATCTGGCCAACCTGGAGGCGATCCCGCCCAGCGGGGCCACGCTCTTCGTGGGCGCCCCCAAGGTCGCCGCAGGCTCGGGCGGCCCCTCGCGCGTGATGGCGGTCTGGTAAGCTCCAGAGGAAGTGTGGAGGGCCAAGGCCCTCCACATCCACCCATGTTCAGGGTTGCGCCGGCCCCTCGGGGGCGGCGTCGGGCCCGCGCGAGACGAAGGCCTTGATGCGACGCTCGAGCTCTGAGCGCTGCAGCAGCACCTTGCGCCCGCACTGCTCGCAGCGAATGCCGATCTCGGCGCCGAGACGCACGATGCGCCAGGTGTCCCCGCCGCAGGGATGAGGTTTGCGCGTGCGCACAACGTCATCGAGGTAGAGCTCGACGGGCGGCTTGGGCATCGCTCAGACCTTGGCCGCGTTCCAGAGCGCGAGCAGCTCGTCCAGCTCCATGGCCTTGAGCGACCGCCCCTGGGCAGCAGCGGCGGCCTCGACCCTGGTGAAGCGGCGGCGGAACTTCTGGTTGGCGTCGCGCAGGGCCATCTCGGCGTCGACCCCCAGCCAGTCGGCCAGGCGGGTCAACACGAACAAGGCGTCGCCAAGCTCCTCGGCGGTCTCGGCGGGGGTCGCGGCGGCGGCCAGCTCGTCCAGCTCCTCGCGCAGCTTGGCCCAGACCTGGGGCTGCTCGCTCCAGTTGAAGCCGGCGCGGGCGGCCTTCTTGCCGAGCTTCTGGGCGGCGGCGAGGGCGGGCAGGGCGGGCGGCACGCCGTCGAGCGCGCCGGCCCTGGGCTTGCCTTTGGCGGCCAGCTCGGCGGCCTTGATCTGCTCCCAGTTGCTCAGAACCTGGCCCTCGCCGTCGACCTGTAGCGCGCCGAAGACGTGAGGGTGGCGGCCGATCAGCTTGGCGCTGATCTGCGCGAAGACGTCGCCCAGGTCGAAGTGGCCGGCCTGGCGGGCCATCTCGCTATGGCTAAAAATGGCGATCAGCAGGTCGCCGAGCTCCTCGCTGAGGGCGGGCATATCGCCGGCGTCGAGGGCCTCGAGGACCTCGTAGACCTCTTCGAGCAGGGCGCTGCGCAGCGACTGGTGGGTCTGGCGCACATCCCAGGGGCAGCCCCCAGGGCCGAGCAGGCGGGCCATGACCCAGGCCAGGCCCTCGGCGCCGCGCAGGTCGGCGACAATCGCGAGGGGAGGCAGAAGGATGAAGGATGAAGGATGAAGGATGCGTGCCGGCAGCTCGCCGAGGGACAGCACGGCCGACGCGCCCAGCGCCCCGGTCGCGTCGATGCTCGCCAGCGTGAGCGAGTGCGTCGCCGGGTAGCGCTGCGTGAGGAGGCCGGCGAGTGCTTGCCCATCAGGCGGCAAGGCCTCCCACCAGATCAGGGCGGGAGCGGCGGGGGCCAGCGGGAAGGGGACGGCGGGTGGCGTATAGACGCCGGCGCCCGTCGTCTCGGCCCACGAGCGCACCGCCGGCGCCTCGCCAGGGGCGGGCTGGCCGGCGGGGCGCGCCGCCGTGAGCAGGGCCTCGGCGAGCCATAGCTGAGCCCCACGGGTTATGTCAACATCAAAGGCCGCGGCGACAGCGTCGAGCAGCAGGCCGGGCGTCAGCTTCATCTACGGCGTACCTTCGGGGAAGGGCAGCGGCACCGTCGCGGGGTCGAAGTTCGGGGCGAACTGCAGGTCGCCGCTATTCTCGGCCTCGCGGCGCAGCTCCTCGTACCAGGGGACGAAGCTCTCCTCGTAGAACTGCTGGGCGCTGGCGCTATTGCGCAGCTGCTCGAAGTTCTCGAAGGCCCGGCTCTCCTCGCGGGCGAGCACCTCGATCACGTGGACCCCGAACTGAGTGGTGGCTTTGGTGGGCGTATTGAGCGGGGCCTCGAAGGCCACCGCCTCGAACTCGGGCGCGAAGCTACCGCGCGGAGTCCAGCCCAGCTCGCCGCCCTTCTCGCCAGAGCCGGGGTCGAGCGAGCGCTCGCGAGCGATGGCGGCAAAGTCGGCGCCGCCGGCCAGCTCGGCCAGCACCTGGTCGGCCGCCGCCTCGTCGGCGACGAGGATGTGGCGGGCGTTGGTCATGGCGGTGCGCGTATTGCGGGCGATCACCTCGAAGCTGAGCTGATTCACGGCGCTACGCAGCCTGGCCGGCGCGGTGACGAGGAAGGGGCTGCCTTCGGCGGGGGCGGCCGCGGCCAGCACCTCGCTATCGACGGCGGCCGGGTCGACGCCGATCCCGTTCTGGCGGGCGTAGCGGGCCAGGATGGCGTCCTGGACCATCTGGTCGAAGATCTGGCCGCGCACATTCGAATCGGCGGCCAACTGCTCGATCTGCTCGCGGGTCTGGCCCTGGGCGAGCAGGTCGGCGATGCCCTGGCCGATATCGCGCTCGAGGCGCGCCTCGAAATCGGCGGCGGTGTAGCGCCTGCCGTCGAAGCTAAAGACCGCGGGGCTGTCGGGCGCGCCCATGATCAGCTGGCCGTTCTGCGTGCTGGCACAGCCGGCGAGGAGAAGGAGAAGGACCAGCAGGGTGAGGGGGCGCTGCATAGGTGTTCTACTCCATTAGACCAGAGCTAATTTTCGTTGACATCCTCGCCAAGCGACAGAATAGCCATGAAGGCTTCTTGCGGGATCTCGACATTTC
>CAZKTU010000051.1:0-3618 GCA_964555675.1 uncultured Oscillochloris sp. | reverse complement strand
TCCTCGCCAAGCGACAGAATAGCCATGAAGGCTTCTTGCGGGATCTCGACATTTCCTACCATTTTCATGCGTTTCTTGCCTTCTTTCTGGCGATCTAGGAGCTTCCTTTTCCTGCTCACATCACCTCCATAGCATTTTGCCAATACATCCTTACGCATCGCACGCACTGTTTCGCGGGCGATCACTTTGCTGCCGATGGCGGCCTGGATGGGCACCTCGAACATCTGGCGGGGGATGAGCTTGCGCAGGCGCTCGACCAGGTCGCGGCCGCGCTGGAAGGCGAAGTCGCGGTGCACGATCAGCGAGAGGGCGTCGACGGAGGCCTGGTTGACCAGGATATCGAGCTTGACCAGCTCGGCCTCCTGGTAGCCGGCGAGGCTATAGTCGAGGGTGGCGTAGCCCTGGGTGCGGCTCTTGAGCAGATCGTAGAAGTCGATCACGATCTCGGCCAGGGGCATCTTGTACTTGAGCAGCACGCGGGTCGGGTCGAGGTACTCCATGGCGTCGAAGGTGCCGCGCCTGGTGGTGACCAGGTCCATGATCGTGCCGATATAGCGGGTGGGCGCGATCACACTGATCTGGACGATCGGCTCCTCGATCGCCGAGATCTTGCTCACTTCGGGCATCTCGGAGGGGTTGGCGACCGTAATCAGCTCGCCGTCGGTGCGCAGCACCTGATACTCCACGCTGGGCGCGGTGATCAGCAGGTCGAGGTTATACTCGCGCTCGAGGCGCTCGCGCACAATCTCCATATGCAGCAGGCCGAGGAAGCCGCAGCGGAAGCCGAAGCCGAGGGCGGCCGAGCTCTCGGGGAGGAAGGAGAGGGCCGCGTCGTTGAGCTTGAGGCGCTCGAGGGCCTCGCGCAGCTCGGGGTAGGCGTTACTGTCGACCGGGTAGAGGCCGGCGAAGACCATGGGCTTGGCGGGCCGATAGCCGGGGAGGGGCTGCTCGGCGGGGTTCTCGGCCAGGGTCACCGTATCGCCGACCTGACACTCCTCGACCGTCTTGAGGCCCGTGGCGATATAGCCCACCTCGCCGGCGGCGAGCTGGCCGAGGGAGGTCATGGCGGGGCGCAGCACACCCACCTCGAGCACATCGGCGAAGGCGCCGGTGCCGATGAACTGCACGCGCGCATTATTCGGGATGACCCCATCGACCATGCGCACATAGGCGATCACGCCCTTGTAGGCGTCGTAGTGCGAGTCGAAGATCAAGGCCCGGGCGGGCTGGTGGAGCTGGCCGCGGGGCGGCGGGATGCGTGTGACCACCGCCTCGAGGATCTCCTCGATACCGATGCCGGCCTTGGCCGAGGCCATGATCGCCTCAGAAGCGGGGATGCCGATCACAGTCTCGACCTCTGCGGCGACCTCTTCGGGGTGGGCCGAGGGCAGGTCGATCTTATTGATCACCGGGATGATCGTCAGATCGTGCTCCATCGCCAGGTAGACATTGGCCAGGGTCTGGGCCTCGATGCCCTGGGCCGCGTCGACGACCAGCAGAGCGCCCTCGCAGGCGGCCAGGGTCCTGGCGACCTCGTACGAGAAATCGACGTGGCCGGGGGTGTCAATCAGGTTGAGAATATATTCCTTGCCGTCCCTCGCCTTATAGGTCAGGCGAACGCTGGCAAGCTTGATGGTAATCCCCTTCTCACGCTCGAGATCGAGCGAGTCGAGCATCTGGTCGCGACGCTCACGGACGCTGACCGCATTGGTGGTCTCGATCAATCTATCGCTGAGCGTGGTTTTGCCATGATCGACGTGGGCGATCACGCCAAAGTTTCTAATTCGATCCTGGTCGGTCATTATTGATCTCATCTCGTGAATGCTGCTGCAACGCCCCTCCAGGCTGCTGTCTGGCAGTATACCAGCCGTAGGCCAAAGGCGCAACGAAGCCCTGATCCAGGGCTGCATCGCCCATTGCGCCGACCCCATGGCTAGGGTATACTCACTGATGGCCCGACGCTGGGGGCGCGGGCCTCATTCTAGCAGCCAGCCGAGGCAGGAGTCACAGGATTCTATGGAGCAGGTGCGGGCACACGTGCTGATCTCGGGCCGGGTCCAGGGGGTGAGCTTTCGGGCCTACGCGCGCGACCGCGCCCGCGAGGCCAGGGTCGAGGGATGGGTGCGCAACTTGCCCGACGGGCGCGTCGAGGCCGTCTTCGAGGGCAGCATGCCGGCGGTGCAGCGCCTGGTGAGCTGGTGCTACAGCGGCCCGACCCACGCCGAGGTCGAGAAGGTCGAGCTCACCTGGGAGGAGCCGACGGGCAAAGAGGGCGGCTTCAGCATCGTCTGGTAGTGACGCGCAGCCTCGGCGCGAGCGCCCTCAGGGCGCTGCAACTCTTTGGCGGTCATGTCCGTCTACCCTGAAGAACCGAGGCCGCCACGAAAGGACGCCCCGATGCCTCAGTCCCGCTGGAAGATACTGACCAGCATCGCCATAAGCCTGCTCATCCTGGTGCTGGCCTTCCTCAACCGCGCCTGGATCCTCGAGGCCTTCGGCCTGCTGCGCGAGGCCCGGCCGATCTGGCTGGTGGCAAGCTTCGTGGTGATCCTCGTCAGCTACTTGATCAGCGCCCAGGTCTTCAATATCGTGTTGCGCTCGCTCGGCTACAAGCTGGGTCTTCTGCGCCTCTGGGCGACGGCCCTGGTGGCGATCATCATCAGCCAATCGGTGCCGGCGGGCGGGGTGGGCAGCTACGCCTTCATCATCAGCAACTTCAACCGGCGCGGGGTCAGCCCCGGCGAGTCGGCCCTGATCGCCTCGCTCGAGACCCTGAGCTACGCCGTGGCGATGCTGGTGATGTTCTCGCTGAGCTTGGTCTTCCTGGCCTTCCACGGCATGGTCACGGGCCGCGCGAGTTATGTGGCCGGATTTGTGGCGATCGCCGTGATCGCCGCCGCCGCCTATGTGCTGACCCGGCCCGAGGCCACGTTGAAGCGCTGGCTGACCGGCGTTCAGCAGGCGGTGGCGCGCCTGTTCGGCAAAGAGTGGTCGGCCGCCGGGGCCGAGACCCTGATCGCCGAGCTGGTGGTGGGTCGCACCCTGCTGGCCAGCCGCCGTCGCGACGTGCTGCTGCTGGTGCTGGTGCAGCTGACGGCCCTGACCGGTCACAGCGTCGCAATGCTGCTGGTGCTCTACGCCTTCGGGGTGAGCATCAGCCTGTGGGCGGTGGGGGCGGCCTTCGGCATCGCCCTGATCACCTCGACCTTCAACGTGCTGCCGGGCGGCGGCGGCACCGTCGAGGCGGCCCTGGTGGCAGTCCTGACCCAGTTGGGCGCCGGCCCGGCCGCCGTGCCGGCCGCGATCATCTTCCGCCTCTTCAACTTCTGGCTGCTCGCCCCCGTGGCCGCCGGCTGCTACCACTGGCTCATGCACGAGGAGGTCAAGCCCCTGGTGCGGCTGCACCCGCCCCGCACCGAGGTGACGACTTCGCAGGCTGATTGAAGCTGCCGGGAAACAACGAGCGGGCGTCGAGCAGATCGTGCTCGACGCCCGCTTGATTCTTGCGGCCTTGGCCTAGCTCGCGGCGGCGGCCGTCGGCTCTTCGGGGTCGCGCCGGCCGCGGCCGAACCACGAGCGCCACTCCTCGTGCTCCCAGACGACCAGCAGCTGGGCGGC
>CAZKTU010000050.1:29676-33463 GCA_964555675.1 uncultured Oscillochloris sp. | reverse complement strand
CCGTAGCGCTCGACGAAGCGCTCGACGTTGCCGAGCTCGTCGAAGCGGGCCGCCAGAGTCTCGCGGTCCCACTCCCACCAGGCGATACGCAGCAGCTGCTCGGCGATAGCTTCGGGGAAGCGCCGGCGAATGGCGCGCGCGGGCACGCCGCCCACAATCGTATAGGGCTCGACATCTTTGCTGACCACGGCCCCCGCCCCCACCACGGCCCCGGCCCCGATCGTCACCCCGGGCAGAATGATCGCCCCGTGGCCGATCCAGACGTCGGGGCCGACCACGCAGCGGTGGGCCCGGCGCCAGGCGAAGAACTCGTCGTCGTCGCGCTCGCCGAAGCCGTACTGGGCCCGCCTGTAGGTCATGTGGTGCTGGGTCACCCGGTCCATCGGGTGGTTGCCGGGGTTGATCCGCACGTGCGAGGCGATCGAGCAGAAGCGCTCGACCGTCGCGTAGATGATCTGGTTGTCGCCGGCGCAGTAGCTGTAGTCGTCGAAGTCGCTCTCGGCCATGTGGGTGTGCGGGCCGATCTCGGTCCAGGCCCCCACCCGGCTCGCCCAGATCCGCGCCGTGGGGTGAATGCTGGGCTGCTCGCTCAGCCCCTTCGGCTGGCGTTCGCCCGGAGCCTCGGGAAAGCGGTCGATCTGGTACATGCGGTGCTCCTTAGCTGCGCCCCCACATCGCCCCGTCCCAGTAGATCGGGGTCCCTTCGCGCAGGGCGGCCCGCACCCGCGGCCGCGGCCCATCCTCCACCAGGCAGAGGTCGGCGCGCAGGCCCGGGACGATCCGCCCGCGGTCGCTCAGCCCCAGGGCCGCCGCCGGCCCCGCCGTGATCAGGCCGATCGCCGCCGGTAAGCTCAGGGCGCCCTCGCCGGCCAGCCTGAAGGCCGCCTGCAACAGTGTGGCCGGGTGATAATCTGCCGCCAGGCAGTCGACCAGCCCCGCGTCGACGGCCTCGCGGGCGCTCAGGTTGCCCGAGTGCGAGACCCCGCGCAGGGCGTTGGGGGCGCCCATCACCACGTGCATGCCGCGGGCCCGGGCCTCGGCGGCCGCCTCAAGGGTCACGGGGAACTCGGCGATTGTCGCGCCCAGGCTGGCCACCAGGTCGATCTTCTCGCTGGTGTCGTCGTCGTGCGAGGCGATCGGCAACCCCAGTTCGCCCGCCAGCCCCGCGATGTCGCGGGCCAGGGCCCAGCGCTCTTCGACGCTGCCGGCCCGCTCGAGCCGCTGGCGCAGCTCCTCCTCGACGTGCTCGCGGCCCACCCGCCGCCACTTGCTGATGAAGCCGACGTAGTGCTCGATGTTGCGGTACTGCCCCTGCCCCGGCGTGTGGTCCATCAGCGAGAGCAGCTCGATCTTGCCCGCCTCGAGCAGCTCGCCCAGGGCCGGCAATACCTGCGGGGTCGAGACTTCGAGCCGGGCGTGGACGCGCAGGTCGGTCAGCAGGCCGTCGCGCAGCGCGTGGATCGCGTGCACCAGCTTGTAGACCAGCTCTTGCCCGCGCACGGTGTCCTGGTTGTCGTGGTCCCAGAACGAGAGCGCGGCGTAGGCCGTGGTGACGCCCGCCGCCGCCAGGCGCTTGTCGAGCTCGTGGACGGCCATGTCGAGGGGAAAGTTGGCCCCCGGCCGCGGCTCGACCTCGCGCTCGAGCATGTCGCCGTGCAGGTCGATCGCCCCGGGCATGACCGTCAGCCCGGCCCCCTCGACGCTGCGCCCGCCCCCCGCCGGGGCCTCGCCCTCGCCAACCTGGGCGATCAGGCCGCCCTCCAGGCGCAGCCAGCCCCGCTCGATGACGGCCTCCGGCAAAATAATGCGCGCATTAATAATCTGCATAGATGGCGCTGAACTCCTCAATCGCTGTGTCACACCACTACAGTGTGGGCGGGGCCTCGAGCACGATCTCGGCGTCGACCATGCCGGCAATATCCTCGGCGTGGTGGAAGATGCCGATCATGGCCACGCCGGCGGCCTTCAGCTCGGCGATTCGGCCGCGCAGGGCCGCGCGGGCCCGCGGGTCGAGGGCCGAGGTCGGCTCGTCGAGCAGCAGCAGGCGCCGCGGCGCGATCAGGGCCCGGGCCAGGTTGATCTTCTGCTGCTCGCCGCCCGAGAAGGTGCTCGGGTAGGCGCCCCAGATCGCCCGCTTCAGGCCCAGGTCCTCGAGCCAGCCGCCGGCCGTCGCGAGGGCTTCGTCGGCGGCGATCCCCGCCACCAGCAGCGGCTCGGCCACCAGGTCGAGGGCGCTCACCCGCGGGCGCGGGCGCAGGAACTGGGTGACGTGGCCGATCTCGCTGCGGCGCAGCAGGGCGATATCCACGTCGGCCGCCCGCGCCAGGTCGACCGGCCCGCGCCTCGAGTGGAAGATCGCCTCGCCCGCGTCGGGCAGGTAGGTGCGGTACAGGCAGCGCAGCAGCGACGACTTGCCGACGCCGTTCGGCCCGCGCACCAGCAGCAGCTCGCCCGCCCGCAGCCTGAAGCTCACGTTGTGGAAGGCGATCAGCTCGCGCTCAAGGGCGTGGATGGTGAAGCGCTTCTCCAGCGCGTTGACGGTGAGGATGTCCATTGGCCTCTATAGTTTCGCGTGCACGAGCTGCTGGGTGTAGGGGTGCTGCGGATCTTCCAGAACCTGGTCGGTCAGGCCGCGCTCGACCACCCGGCCCGCCCGCATCACCAGCACGCGGTCGGCCAGGGTGCGGATGACGCCCAGGTCGTGCGAGACGATCAGGGTGGCGATGGGCTGCTCGCGCCTGAGCCGCAGCAGGGTGTCCAGCACCAGGGCCTGGATCGAGACGTCGAGCCCCGTGGTCGGCTCGTCGAGTAGCAGCAGGGCCGGGCGTAGCGCGATCGCCTTGGCCAGCTGCACGCGCTGCTGCATGCCGCCCGAGAGTTTCGCCGGCGGGTCGTCCACCCGGTCGGCGGGGAACTCCGAGACGGCCAGCGAGTCGCGGGCCGCCCCGCGCAGGGTGCCGAAGCGCCGCTCGCCGGCCATGATCAGCCGCTCGGCCACGTTGCCGCCGCTGGTGGCGCCCATGCGCAGCCCCAGGTGTGGCTGCTGGTAGACGATGCCGATGCGCAGCACGCGCAGCATGCGCCGGTGGAAGCGGTCGAGGGCGAAGAGGTTCCCGCCCTCGCCTTCGGGCACGGCGAGCCGGTAGTCCCCGGCGTCGGCCGGCTCTTCCAGGTTCAGCAGGCGCAGGACGGTCGATTTGCCCGAGCCCGACTCGCCCACGATGCCGACCGTCTCGCCCGGGTAGATCTCCAGGTCCACTCCGTCGACGGCGGCGATGCGCCCGTAATGCTTGCGCAGCCCGTGGGCCGTCAGCAGCGGAGCGGTCTCTACCAGGCGCGGCCGATCAAGGCGGGTCACGGCTTCATCCTTCATCCTTCATCCCTCATCCTTCAGAAACCCCGCCTGGTAGAAGTGGCCGGCCTCGTCGTAGTAGGTCGGGCCGGGTGTGACAGGCTCGCCGCGCGCGGCCTGCACCAGCTTCGCGGCGTAGCCGGTGTCGGAGATGCGAAAGAGCGAGCCGCCGCCCGCGGCGGGCAGCTCGTCCATGAACTTGTTGCGCGCCCCGCTGACCGCGCAGACCCGCCCGCGCTGCGACTCGACCTGGAAGAAGACATCCTCGAACTCGATCGGCCTGACGTCGGTGTAGGGCGGCACGGCGTAGAGCCGCTTCTCGCGCCCGGCCGAGAGCAGCGTGAGGTGCGCGGCCTGGTGCAGGTCGGGGGTGTCCCAGCGCGGGATGGGGCTCGGGCTCATCAGGTAGCGCCCGTGGACCATCACCGGGTAGCT
>CAZKTU010000050.1:27072-29576 GCA_964555675.1 uncultured Oscillochloris sp. | reverse complement strand
TCGGTGGTGGTGGCCACCCCGGTCATGCGGGCGATGAAGCGGCGCAGGTTGGCGGCGTTGACCGAGTCGTCGGCGCCCTGGTCGATCACCTTGACCGTGTCGCTCGGGCCGACGATGCTCAGGGTCACTTGCAGGCCGCCCGTGCCCCACCCGCGCGCGATCGGCAGCTCGCGGCTGGCGTAGGGCACCTGGTAGCCCGGGATGGCGATCGCCTTGAGGATGCGCCGCCGCAGTTCACGCCTGGCGTGCTCGTCGAGAAAGCCGTAGGCGAAGTCCTGGCGCTGGTGCGCTAGCTCAGCGAGACTCATCGTTCTTCTCTCCCTGCAGCTCGCGAGCGCCGCGCATTGCGTCGAGGCCGCTCTGGAAGGTGACATAATGCGGGAGCTTGTAGTGGATGCAGAAGCCCGAGGCCTCCACCGGCTCGGTGTGGTAGAGCACAAACTCTTCGCTGTGGGCCGGATGCGGCGCGGGCGCGTCCATCTCGAGGTCGAGCATGGCCCCGGCGATCACCTTGACTTCGTTCCAGCCCATGGTGGCGGCGTAGCCGAGCTTGAGGCTGGTGGCCTGGGTGTCGGCGACTTCGCACTGGCTGATGCGCACCCGCCCGGCGCTGAAGAGCGCCCCGCTGACGGGGTGGCGCAGGGTCACGTCGGCGTAGCCCAGGCGCAGCTCGTTGACCGTGGGGTGGGCCAGGCCGTAGCCGCGCATGCTGGCGTAGCCGAGGGCCAGGGTGCCGCCCGTGTCGGCCCGGGCCAGGGATTGCAGGCGGTGGGCCCGCGGCGCGGGAAAGTCGATCGGCTCGCGCGTGACGTCGGGCAGCTCGGCCGGGTCGGGCGCCGGCATGTCCGGCAGCGGGGCGAGCAGGCCCGTCTCGCGGTGCCACTCGGCCACGGCCCGCGGCGAGGCCAGCCGTTCGGCCAGCGAGGCCGGCGCCTCGGGCTCAGCCTGCTCGTCCTCAGCCTGCTCGGGCTCCTGGGCTTCGCTCGTGGCGCCCCGCTCGAGCACATCGAGCCGCAGCAGGCGATGCGAGTAGTCGAGGGTCGGGCCGAGGATCTGGCCGCCGGGGATGTCTTTGAAGGCGGCCGAGATGCGGCGCACGGTCTGCATCTGCTCCTGGGCGACCGGCTCGGCGTAGGCCAGGCGGGGCTGGGTCGAGCGGTAAGCCCGCAGCAGCAGCACGGCCTCGTAGAGGTCGCCGCCCGTCTGCGCAAGGGCCAGGGCGGCCAACTCGGGGGCGTAGAGCGAGCCCTCGCCCATCACCCGGTCGATCAGGTAGGGCATCAGACGCTCGACCAGGCGCACCGACTCGGCGCTGAGGGGTCCGTTGAGCAGGCCGTGGAGGCGCTCGGCGTGCTTGATGGCGCTCTCGCCGCCGCGGGCCGCAACGTAGGCCATCAGCGCACCTCCACGGCGGTCGTGCGCGGCAGGCCGAGGATCTGGTCGCCCGATACGAGCACGATATCCCAGCCCAGGGGGTAGGCCAGGGCGGCCCGCAGCCCCCAGAGGCCCTCGGGCAGCCCGCCGACCTGTACGGTCAGGGCGCGCGCCAGGCCCGGCCCCGAGAGCGTGAGGGCGCGGCCTTCGCCGAAGGCGCAGCCGAGCACCAGGGTGGCGCCCAGATCGGGGTCGAGGTAGGTGCCCGCGGGGGCCTTTGCGAGCATGGTCAGCCCGGTCTCGTCGAGCTGCGGGTAGAACTGGTAGGGGGCCTGGTCTGGGGTCATGGCGCGGCCGCCGGTGGCAGCCAGGGTCGCGGCGAGGGCGGGGTCAGGGGTGAAGTAGCCGCTCTCGATATCGACCAGGGTCTCGCCGATCAGACTGAAGGCGGGGATGCCGAAGGCGGGGAGGCGCTGGATGCGCCCCGGGTGGCTGAGGGTCCACATCATCGCGGTGAAGGCGGCGTGCTGGCGCGCTTCCGCAGGGGTCATGGCGGGCTGGGACATGGCACACCTCAAAATGTTTCCAGATCGACGCGGGTCTGTTCTACCTCGCGCAGCAGGGCGGCCTCCTCGGCCTCGAGCGCGGCGGCCTGGGCCTGGGCGAAGGCAAGGATCGCGGGGCCACCCACGCCGGCCCTGTGGGCGGCGTCGATCAGGGCCACGGCCAGGGCTTGCTCGAGGTCCCGCCCCAGGCAGGCGGCGTAGCCCTCGGCGCCCGCGGCGCGCACATGGGCCTCGGCCAGCAGCACCTCGCCGACGTAGAAGGTCGCGCCCTGGGCCGCCTCGCGCAGGGGCAGCATGGCCAGGCCGGTGCGGTTGCGCAGCACCTCGACCGGCTCGAGGGCCGGCAGCAGCTCCTCGGCAAACGATTTGACCGCGCCGGCGTCGGCGCGGGTGAGCGTGCTCAGCAGTTCTTGCTCGTCCATCGTTTTCCTGTGTTCTGGGGTCTGGGGGGGCTATGCCCCCCCAGAACTATACCCCAATTCCAACCGGTCGGCGTTTAGTACCTAACCGCCCAGCTCCTTGAGGTCGAGCTCGAGCAGCTTGGCGATGTCGCGCAGCGAGTTG
>CAZKTU010000050.1:24574-26972 GCA_964555675.1 uncultured Oscillochloris sp. | reverse complement strand
TTGGCGTCGTCGCCGGCGAAGAGGCCGACGCGGAAGGTCTCGGGCCAGCCCGTGCGGTCCTGGGCGGCCTCGCTGGCGCCGGCGGTCGGCGCAACCGTGGCGGCCATGGTCGGGGCGGCGACCGCAGTCGCGGCGGCGGCGACGGTCGGGGCAACCTCGGCGACGGTGGTCTGGGCGGCGGCGGCGACGGTCGGGGCGGCCTCGGCGACGTTGGTGGCCACGGCGGCGGCCGTGGGGGCGATCTGGGCGGCCTGGCCGCCACAGGCGGCGAGGGCGACGGCCAGGGCGAGCAGCCCTAGCAGCCCGGAGAGCTTGCGAACCATGAGCGCGTTCTCCTTCGTATGAGACATCTGTCTATCGGTTCTCGGGGTCTCTCAGCCCCGGGAAACCCTGGTTCACCCATTGAGATGCCGCAAGCTACGCTTGCGCGCATCTAGATCAGCCGCTTGCGCAGGTAGCCGCTGAGCCAGTCGATCAGGGTCACCATGATGATGATGAAGATCAGGGCGCCCATTAGCTCGCGGTACTGGAACAGGCTGATATATTTGCTCAGGATGAAGCCGACCCCGCCCGCGCCCACCAGCCCGAGGATGGTGGCCGAGCGCACGTTGTGCTCGAAGAGCAGCAGCGAATAGGAGGCCATCAGCGGCAGAGCCTGGGGCAACACGCCGAACATGAAGGTCTGCATGCGCCCGGCCCCTGTGGCTCGCACCGCCAGGGCCTGCTGCGGGTCGATCGCCTCGATCGACTCGGCGTAGAGCTTGGCGGTCGAGCCGACCGCGCCCACCGCCAGGGCCAGCACGCCGCCGAACGGCCCCAGGCCGACCGCGGCCACGAAGATCAGGGCGAAGATGATGTCGGGGACGGCGCGGTTGACGTTCAGCAGCAGGCGCGCCGTGGTGTAGACCCAGGGGTAGGGGGCCACATTGCGCGCCGCCAGCAGCCCGAAGGGCAGCGAGAGCAGCACGCCCAGCAGGGTGCCCACCACCGCCATCTGCAGGGTCTCAATGATATAGGGCACCACCCGCGGGATGTTCAAGCTCACCGTCTCGCCCAGCAGGCCCTGCAACAGGCCGGGGACGGCGACGCTCACCGCGGTGATGTCCCACCTGGGCGGGAAGAGCCGCGTGATGAAGTCGATAATATTCGGCACGCCCTCGGCCAGGGTGCCCAGGTCGGCGTTGGTGCCCCTGAGCGACCAGACCAGAATCAGGGCGAGCACCACCCAGGTGATCACCTGGCGCGGGCCGACGTGCGGCCAGGGGCTCAGCAATTGCTCACGACTTGTCGGCGGCACCCGCGCCGGCGCCGCGCTCGTCTGGGCTTCGGAGGCCATTGGCTCGCTCCTCTTAGTAGCTGGTTACGTTTGCCACGCCCAGTTCGTGCGCCTGACGCGCCGGCTTGTCGAAGCGGTACACCTGGTCGAGCACGCGCTCGCTCAGGCCCGCGGGCGGGCCGTCATAGACCACCGCGCCTCGGGCGATGCCCACCACCCGGTCGGCGAACTCGCGGGCCAGCTCGACCTGGTGAATATTGATCAGGGTTAGCACGCCGTCCTCGCGCGCCACCCGGCTCAGGTCGGCCATCACCTGGGCCGCCAGTTCGGGGTCGAGGCTCGCCACCGGCTCGTCGGCCAGCAGGATGGTCGGCTCCTGCGAGACGGCCCGCGCGATCGAGACGCGCTGCTTCTCGCCGCCCGAGAGCCGGTCGGCTCGCTGGCGCGCCTTTTCAAGCAGCCCCACCCGCTCGAGGTTGCGCACGGCGATCGCCCGATCATCGCGGCTGAAGTAGCCCAGCATGCTGCCCAGGCCCAGGCCGCTCGTGTGCCCGAGCCGCCCGGTCAGCACGTTGGTCAGCGCCGGCAGCCGATCGACCAGGTTATACTCCTGCCAGATGAAGCCGACCTTGCGGCTCAGCTCGCGCAGCCGGGCCGCGCCCGCGCCGACGATGTTCTCGCCGTCCAGGACGATCGTGCCCTCTGTGGGCCGCTGCAGGCCGGCGATGCAGCGCAGCAGGGTCGATTTGCCCGCCCCCGAGCGCCCAATGATCGCGACGATTTCGCCGCGCTCGGCGTTGAGTGAGACCGAGCGCAGGGCCTCGTGCCCGTTGGCGTACACCATGCGCAGGTCGTTGATCTCCAGCAAACTCATCGGTCGCTCCAGACGTGGCGTAATAAGACGCGCGGACGTACTCGGTCACGCGCGTCGTCGCTGCTATGAGATTGCGAGCATGCGCTTTAAGCGTAGCCTGACCCGATTAAGCGCCTGTTAATGCCGGGCGAAGATTGCTTAAAGGCTTCGCGAAGGCTCGTCTGGGCTGCTGACAACCTTAGATCAGCTCGAGAGCGCTATTGCGCATCCTCGTCATCGTCATCATCGTTGTCGTCGTCGTCGTCGTC
>CAZKTU010000050.1:0-24474 GCA_964555675.1 uncultured Oscillochloris sp. | reverse complement strand
TCATCGTCATCATCGTCGTCATCGTCGTCGTCATCATCGTCGTCGTCGTCGTCGTCGGCCTCCTCGGCCTCCTCCTCGTCCGCCGCCACACTCTCGTCGATCGGCTCCTCTGCGGGCACAGGGCTCTCGGGAAGTTCGGCGGAATCGCTAGCGCTCAGCTCCTGCTCGTCGGCGGACATGGGGCCGCTCCTCTCTTATGCTCGGTACGAAGGGGACAAAGCAGTGTAGCGCGCCCCGTTTAAGGCCCGGTTAAGCCGATGTAAATGGTTATAAGGAGTTAAAAGGGCCTGCTCGCACATCGTATATACTACTGGCGCACCACTCGCTCGACCCCTACCGGAAAAGGATCGACTGACGTGACCAGCCCCGACGCGGCCCGCCCGCCCGAACCGCCGGCCCTGACCGCGGCCTCGCCGCGGACGTCGCTGTGGCAGCTGCTGCTGATCTGGCTCGCGCTCGGCGCCCAGTCGTTCGGCGGCGGCGTGGCGACCCTCTTCCTCATCCGCCGCGCGGCGGTCGAGCGCTACGGTTGGCTCAGCGATGAGGAGTTCACCCGCACCTGGTCGCTCTGCTTCGCGGTGCCCGGCATCAACCTGCTCTGCCTGACCATCCTGCTCGGCAACCGCGTGGCCGGGCTGGCCGGCGCCCTCGTCGCCCTGGCGGGTCTGCTGGTCCCCAGTGTGGCGATCACGATCGTGATCACGGCCGCCTATGGCAGCCTCCAGCAGGTGGCCCTCGTGCAGGCGGGCCTCGAGGGCGTCATCCCCGCGACCGTCGGCTTGGGCCTGCTGCTCAGCTTCGGCATGACCCGCCCGCTGCTCCAGACCAGCCGCCGCGAGGGCAATGCCAGCCTGCTGCTCAGCCTGCTGCTGTTCGGCGGCAGTATCGCCGCTACGGCCCTCCTGCGCTTGCCCGTGCCGGCCATCCTCGCCGGGGCCGGCCTGATCGGCGCCCTCGTCACCTGGTGGTGGGCCGCCCGCGGCGGTCGCCCATGATCGAGCCGCTGCTCTACTTCTGGCTCTTCCTCAAGGCTTCGCTCTTCTCGACGGGCGGCGCCGGCAACCTGCCCAGCCTCCACGCCGACCTGCTCACCCGCGGCTGGGCCGGCGATAAGCAGTTCGCCGAGGCCCTGGCGATCGGCCAGGTGAGCCCAGGGCCCAATGGGCTCTGGGTGATCGCCCTTGGCTACCTGACCGACGGTCTGCGCGGCGCGCTGCTCGCCGCCGTCGCGATTAGCCTGCCGCCTCTGCTCGGCCTTGTCGTCGAGCGGGTCTACGGTCGGATCGAGCACCACCCCGCCATGAGCGGCTTCATCCGCGGGCTCAGCCTGGCCGTGGCGGGGAATGTGCTCGTCGTGATGTTCTCGCTGCTGCTCGCCGAGGGTCTCGACCCGCGCAAGCTCGCCATCGTCGGCGCCAGCATGGCCCTCGCCGCGACCGGCCGCGTCCCTGTGCTCGTGCTGCTCGGCCTCGCCGGCCTGGCCGGTATTCTGCTGATGTAGGCGCCGACCCCAGCTTCGGCGCTGTGGAGAAACCGATGACGACTACGCCCAGGTACACTCGCGAGGTCGGACGGAAGTTTTTCGCCGACGGCGCGCCGCGCCTGTTCGCCGGCAATACGATCATCTGCCTCGTCGACCCCGAGGGCCAGCTCGGCCAGGCCGCGGCCTCGTTCCAGCGCGAGCTCGCGCGCCAGCCCTTCGGGGGGGCCTTTGTCATGCTCCCGCCCTCGAGCTTCCACATGACCGTGATGGAGCTGCTCTGCGATCAGGTGCGCCTGCCCGAGCGCTGGTCCCCCCAGCTCGCCCTCGACGCGCCCCTGCCCGCGACCGACGCTTTCTTCCTCGAGCGCGTCCCTCCGCTCGTCGCGCCCGCCGACCTGTCGATGGCCGTCGACGGTCTCTACCACCGCGACAATCTGATGCTGACTCTGCAGCCCGGCGATGCGAGGACGGCCGCGGCGCTGCGCGACTACAGGTCCGCCGTCGCCGAGGCCACCGGCGTGCGCTTCCCGGACCACGACCGCTACGGCTTCCACATGTCGCTGGCCTACAGGCTGCTCGAGCTCGACCCGGGCGAGGAGGCGGCCCTGACCGCCCTCTGCGACGGGTGGGCGCCGCGCCTGCGCAGCGTCGGCGCGAGCCTCGCCCTGCCGCCCCCGCAGCTGAGCTTCTTCGACGATATGACACGCTTCGTGCCCGCCGCCGAGCGCCATACTCTTGTCAGCCGGCAGGGGGGCTAGGCGAAACCTCGGTTCTTGCGCTTGCCAGCGCCAGAGATGACTGGCCGCACGAGGGGCGCAGCCCGGCCCCTGGTCGCTGTCAAATTGACCACGAAGGGCACGAAGGGAGGAGAGAAGCAGCGCCAGACCGAGTCCGTGCGAGCCGCTCGTTTGGCCCAGGCGCACGGCTCTGGCGCCGGGCAGGCTTCAAGCCTTCGCGTTCTTCGTGGTCTTCGTGGTAAAGCTTGGTCTTTGGTCTTTCGTCCCTGGTCCCGACTCCTTGCGAACGTACAACGGGCAGTACTACCCCATCGGGCTGCAGATCTCGATCAGGATGCCGTTGGGGTCGCGCACATAGCCGACGGTCTGGCCCCAGGGCTTCTGCTTCGGGGCCTGAAGCTCGGTCGCGCCCGCCGCGACGGCCCGCGCGAAGGCGCCCGCCACATCGTCGCTCACCAGGCCGATCTCGAACCCCGCTGGCGGCTGGCCCCCGTCGATGGGCGTGTAGCCGCCGGGGAAGAGCGTGCTCGCCAGGTCGTGCCGGCTGAAGGCCAGCACCGTCCCCCCCGTGTCGAGCTCGCCATAGTCGCCGCCGTCGGCCATGAAACGGCGGCTCAGGCCGAAGGCCCGCTCGTAGAAGGCCAGGGTCGCGGCGACATCGCTGACATAGATAATCGTATAGCCGTACTGCATCACTAAGCTCCTTTCGCTGTGTCGGCCTCGCCTGCGCCGGGCAGCTGCGCCCGGGCGGCCCTGGTCAGGCTGCGCACCACCAGCCCGTACGATTCGTCGATCAGGCCCTGGACCAGGGCCGGCTCGAGCTCCCCGTCGAGGGTGAGCGTGACCCAGTGCCGTTTGTTGAGATGGTAGCCGGGCCGGATCGCCGGATAGGCCGCGCGCAACGCCTCGCCGTAGTCGGGGTCGACCTTCAGCGAGAGCTGCAGTGGCACGGCGTTGACCGACAGCAGGGCGAACATCTTGCCCCCGACCTTGGCCACCATGGTCTCGAGATCGAAGGGGAAGCTCTCCTCCGCCCCCGGTTTCGCCAACAGGGCGGCGCGCACTGGCTCAAGCTCGTCCATAAACTCCTCGCTTAGCTGTTCGTCGGGGAGGTGTGGAGGGGCCTGGCCCCTCCACGGCCACTCTCCCGGCCCAGTTTCGAGGCGAACTATCAAGTTCGCCTGAAACATACCTTAAACTTCGGCCCAGCTCAGCCCGCTGCTGGTGCGCCGCAGTCGCCCCAGCCCGCCAATGTGGGTCGCGATCAACAGCGCGCGCTCGTCCAGGGCGGCCTTGACGAGGCTGCGGCGGCTCTGGGCCGTCGCTTCGGCGTCCGCCCAGTGGACACCCCAGTCCTGCTGCTCGACTTCGACGCTGTGGTGGTACAGGTCGCCCAGGATGTAGAGGCTCTGGCCCTCGGAGCTGACCCGCACCGCCTGGTGCCCCGGCGTCTCGCCCGGGGCCGGCACGATGCTGACCCCGTCGCCCAGGTCGCGCGCGCCGGCCACCAGCTCGAGCATGCCCAGTCGCTCTGCCAGCCCGAAGGCCCGGCTGACCGGCGAGGCCGGGCTCCGCAAGGCCTCCTGCATTGCCTCCCAGTCGGCCTGGCCGAGCAGGTGGCGCGCCCGCGGGAAGGTCAGGCGCTCGTCCGCGGGGGCGGCGCCGGCGGCGACGATGCCGCAGTAGTGGTCGAAGTGCGGGTGGGTGATCACCACGCTGTCCACCTGCTCCGGCTCGACGCCCACGGCGGCGAGCTGCGCGAGCAGCCCCGGCGCCGGCGGGCCCTCGCCGAGCTCTTCGCCCGCCTGGGCGAGCAGCTCGGGGTGGCAGGCGTCGACGAGGATCGAGCGGCCGGGCAGGGCGATGTGGACGCACTGCACGGGCACGAGGATCGGCGCCTCGAGGTACTGCATGTAGGCCGACGGCCAGTCGGCCTCGTCCAGGCTCAGCCACTCGGCCAGGCGCACCTTCAGCAGCCCCATATTCAGCAACGAGATGGTCGCGGCGCCGAGGGGGAAGCGCGTGGGTGTCTCCATGGGGCGCTCCTTGTCGCTCGCCGAGGATCTGGGCATTCTGCTGTCCGTCACCGCCGGCTGCCGATACTATACAATACTGGCGTCGCCCTGGGCGCGGCTGTGTCCGCGCCCGCTGCAAGGACAGTCTATGCCGCTTCAGCCGCTGACCCTCGCCGCGATCGACCGCTACTGGGCGGGCTTCTTCGGCTGCCGCGTCGGCGATCTGGCGCGCCCTGGTCTCTACGTGCTCCCCCACGCCGAACTGGAGGAGTACCAGGGTCTCTATTGTCTGCACCGCGGCGCGACCACCCTCGTCTCGGCCCCACCCGACAGCCTGGATCACTGGCGCGCTCGCCTCGCCGACCTCGACCCGGCGGCGACCCTCGACCCGCAGGCCCTCGCCCGCCGCATCGGGGCCAGGGCCGCCCGCCTGGTCGGCCCGGCCGCCCTGGCTTACGCCGACGCGGCAACCCTGCGCCCCTTGCCCACTGCCGGCACGCGCCTGCTCACCGCCGCCGACGAGGCGGCCCACGACCACCTGGCGGCGGCCTGTCCGCCCGAGGAGTGGGCCCACGGCGGCAGCGAGTTCGCGCTCTTGCCCCTGGTCGGGCGCTTCGTGCGCGGGCAGCTCGTCGCCCTGGCCGGCTACGAGCCCTGGGGCGAGCAGCTCGCCCATATCGCCGTGGTCACCCACCCGGCCCACCGCGCCCAGGGCTACGGCGCCGAGGCGGTCAGCCTGCTCGCCGAGATGGTGCTCGCCCGTGGGATGATCGCCCAGTACCGCACCCTGGTCGCCAATACGCCCTCGCTCCGCCTCGGGGCCTCCCTCGGCTTCGTGCCCTACGCCGAGACCCTGGCGATTCGCCTGCGGGCTTAGTTTGACACTCCTACCTTAACTTTCTTCGGGGGTGACGGCCAGCCCCAGCAGCTGGGCCAGCTCGACCGCCTGGGCCGGCGAGACGATCGCGCCCTGGAGCTCGCGCAGGCCCACCTGCAGCCCGGCCAGGGTCGAGCCGCGCAGGTCGGCGCCGCGCAGAGTCGTATCGCGCAGGTCGGCGCCGCTCAGGTCGCAATCGCGGAAGACCACCCCCGCCAGGTTCGAGCCGGTGAATGAGGCGCCGCGCAGGCTGCAGCGCTCGAAGCGCACCGCGCGTAATGCCCCGTTCCAGCAGCGCAGGGTTTCGGCGTTACAGCGCTGGATCAGCACGTCGTCGAGGCTGGCGTCGAGCAAGGCCGCGCCCAGCAGGCGGCAGCCGACCAGGGCGACCCGGCGTAGGTGGGCTTTGGTCAGGGTCGCGCCGGCCAGGTCGCATGTGTCGAGCTGCACATCGCCGAACTGGGCCAGCCTCAGCTCGGCCTGGGTGAAGCGCACCCGCCGCAACAGGCATTGCTCGATCAGGATGTCGCTCGCGTTCGCCCCTGAGAAGTCGGCGTCCAGCAGGGTGAGCCCGCTGAAGTTCGCCTGCTCGTCCAGCGTCACCGGCTCGGGTGCGGGGCTCAGGGCGTCGGGGAGTTGCGGCGGCTGCACGGCTCCGACGGGCGCCGCTCGTTTGCGTGCCATAAGCTTGTCTTCTCCTGCGGGTGCGCGCTGCTACGCTCAGGCCTCGCGCCCCTCCGCCTTTTGCCTCGTCTCGGCGTCGAGCACGCCACGCAGCGCCGCGAGCAGCGGCACGGCCTCGGTGAAGCGCTTGCCGTACTCGAGGTTGAAGGCGTAGTCGAAGTCGGGCGGGTTAGCGCCCTGGTTGTGCTGCATAATCGTCTCGAGCTTGTCGAGGGCCTTGGCGACCTGCGCCTCGGGCGAGGCCGCGGCCTCGTACTCGTCCCAGAGGGCGACGATCTCCTCCCTGATCGCCGCCGGAAGCGGCTCGAGCAGGGTCAGCAGGTCCATACGCTCCTGGGCCGCCTTCGGGGCGCCGCTCTGCTGATGGATCGCGGGGATGTCGCCCCCGATCGCCTCGCCCAGATCGTGGACGATGCAGATCTTCAGCAGCCTGCCGATATTCACCTCGGGGAAGCTCTGCTCGAAGACCAGGGCCATCAGGCTGAGGCGCCAGGTATGCGCGGCGACGCTCTCGGGCTGCCCGCCCGAGGTCCACGAAGTCCGGTAGACATTCTTCAGGCGCTCGGCCTCGCGCAAAAAGCGCAAGACCGCCAGGCCCTCTTGCATTTCCATGGGGCTTTCCTTCGCTTTTTTGGTCCACAGGAGTATAGACCATGTCGTAGCTCGACGACACCGCCGGGAGGACGAGATCGCCCCCTACTGCCCCGCCAGCCACCCGCCAATGGTCAGCCGCCGCTCGGCGCGGCGCCCCGCCTCTTCGTCGCCCCTCAGAAGGGCCGCCGCGGCCCCCGAGTGGCGGCGCAGCAGCGCTGCCAGGCGCAGCGGGTAGTAGCCCCAGATGCGCGGGTCGCGCGGGCTCACCCCGAACTGCCTGCCCAGAGCCTCGCGGCTCACGAAGATGCGTCGCCACAGGGCCCCCGCCCGCGCCACGGGCCCCTCGCTCGCCGCCAGGTCGGCCAGGGCCGCCGGCATCGCCGCGCTCTCGGCGTAGGCGCTGAAGAGCTGGACCCGACTCGCCGCGAGCAGCGGCGCGGGCAGCTCGGCCGCCCCACACTGCTCGAGGGCCGCCGGCGGCACCGGCGCGCCCACCAGCTCGTGGGCGAGGCGCAGGGCCAGGGCGACGCCGCGCTCGCAGCGCCAGCGCCCCGCTCGCTCACTCAGGCTCGCCCAGTCGAGCTCGGCCCCCCGTACGCTGAGCAGCTGGGCGAGGTCGCAGAGCGGCCGCGCGCCCACCCCGATCAGCTCGTGGTGGTAGGTGGCGTGGATGCACAGATAGAGCAACAGCTCCTCTGCCCCTAATCCCAGCAGGCGGCAGCCGGGCAGCTCGAGCGGCCCAGGGCTCGCCCAGATCTCGTCGAGCGGGATGTGATAATGATCCTCGGCGGTGCCCAGGCGCCAGTGGAGCTCGACCGGGCAGACCGAGCCCGCACGCCCGAGGGTCGGCAAATGCTGGGGCAGGTGTGCGCCGAGCCCTGCGGCGTCGATCGGCTTGTAGCCGGCCTCCAGCAGGGCCGCGTACAGCTCCTCGGCCTGGCCCGCGGGGGCGAGCAGATCGATGTCGCCCATGGGTCGCAGGGCGATGTTGCCATAGACCGGCCCGGCCAGGGCCACGCCTTTGAGCGCAACCAGGGGGATGGCGCGCTCCGCCGCGATGCCTGCGATCTCCGCCAGCTGCCGGTAGATCTGCATCGTGCGCAGGGCGTTCGCCTGGTAGCTCGCCGCCAGCCGCTCAGCCGTCGGCGCTGGCGCCAACTCTAGCATGCCCCGCGCCCCGAGCTTGTGGTAGAGCAGCGGCGCCACCTGCTGGGTCGCGGCCAGCTCGGCCAGCCCGTCCCAGACCTCGGGCGTCAGCCCCGCGAGCCCCGCGCGGCTCGTTCGCGGCTCGTCCCAGCGCAGCAGGTCGAACAGCAGCTCGGCGTGTTCGGGCGTACTCACAAGGCGCTCCTCCGCACATCCTCTGCCAGGTCGGCCACCAGCGCGGGCAGCAGCGCGAGCTCGTCGGGCGCCCTGACCCGGCTCACCGGCACGCCCGCCGCCAGTCGCGCGCAGAAGGCGAAGCTGGCCGCTCGCTCGTCGGGCAACAGGCTGCGCTGTGTGTAGAGGTTCTCCATCAGGGCGGGCACCGCCTCGCGGGGCGCGAGGCGTTCGATCTGGGCTTGTGGTGCGCCGGGCACGCGCGGGCCGAGCAGGAAGATCGCGGCGAGCGGCGCCGGCGTGGGCATAAAGGCTTTTGTGCCCTCCAGATCGACGTAGCGCCGGCCCTCGTCGGCCTCGGGGTCGCTCCACAGCGGGTAGATGCCCGCCGCCAGGGCCGCCAGGGGCGCTGTGTTGGCCGCGGCCACGCGCAGGGCCGGGTAGCCCGGGCGCACGCTGAAGCGGCCGGCTTCGGCGTCGACGGCGGCGATATCGTCGCAGAGCAAGGGCCAGCCCGCCTGCAGCAGGGCCGAGACCGTCGTCGATTTACCCGCCCCCGATTCGCCCATGATCGCCACGGCCCCGGCGGGTGAGAGGGCCGTGGCCGCGTGCAGGCAGATCACGCCGCGCAGGCGCAGGGCCATCCCGAGCCCCGGCCCGACCAGGAACGGCACAGCATCCGCCGGGTTCAGCCCCTCGCCCCAGGCCAGTTCGATGCGCGCGCCCGCCTCGCTGATGCGAAAGGCTAGCTCGCCCGCGCTGAGACTGTAGCGCAGCTCGGCCTCGCCCGCGGCGCGCCAGGACGTGAAGGGACCGAGGGCATAGTGTGGCTCGGCTGCGGGCGCCGGCCACAGCTCCCGCTCCAGCCTGAGCACCACGTCGGCCGGCTCGGGGGCGACGGCCGGGAGCGGCGGCAGCGCTCTGTCGGCGCACAGCCGCAGGCCATAGAGCCTGTAGTGGTAGGGCATTGCAGATGTTGGGCGCCGGCCTGCGCCGCGCGGCTATTGGTGGCGAATGCCGGCGGCTCCGAGCGGCGTTGTTAGGGAAGCTTTGGAGGGGCCTGGCCCCTCCAACTCCCCCGAACTGCCATCGCCAGCGCCAAGGGACCCACTAGCCTGGGATCGAGGAGAACACGGTCCCGTCGACGCCTGAACCGGCGTCGAAGCGGGTCTCGGCGAGAGGAAGCCGCTCGAGGGCGGGTGCGCGCCACTGGCGTCGCTGGGGCGGCTGGGGGGTGGGGAACGGCTTAGCGTTGAGCTCGGCGGGCTGCTCGGGCTCGGGGCCGTTCGCGGGTCTGTTGACCATCAGGGTACTCCACGTCTAGGGTATCACCCGTAGGTACGTGTCGGGGCTGCGTCCTTGAAATGACGCTTCGCTCAGGCTAAAACGAAATCGATCCAAAGCCGCCGGCATCAGGATCAGGGCTCGGCCCTGTGTTGCGCGTCTCGCTCAGCTCCAGCTGGGCGAGGGTCGGTGTACGCCAGGGGCGGCGCCGGGTCGGCGTGTGGTTCTCGGCCTCGGCGGGGTCGGCGGGGCGAGCGAGGGGCGAGCCGGACTGAGGCGGGTTGAGCATCAGGCTACTCCTTCTATTCACTTGGTGCGCTGCTGGGAAGGAAGCACCACGCCGGTGTTTCCCTGTGGTGACGGGTGAGCTTGATACCCCGCGCGGCCCTCGCCTCAGGGCGAGGGGAACGAGGCGAAGCCGAGCGCGCCGGGCAAGGCGCGCTTGCCGCGGGTCTCAACAAGCAGGAGACGCTCGATAGTGGGAGTGCGCCAGGGTCGGAGAGAGGTCTTGTCAGTCGGGAGGGATGGGGGAATGGCCTGGTCGCGCGTCAGCTGGGCGCTGGGGAGGGGTCGGCTCTGCATCGAGCGGCTCCGTCTGCTAGATTGGCGCTGGCTGCGGGGCAATGTCTAAAGTGGCTTATCGTAGCACTGGCCTACGTATGTGTCAATAGGAATAGCCCCACATTGAGCCCGCGCATCAGCACATAGCCGTGGCTGGGTTTGGCCTCGCGCCGGAGGTCCGTCCAGAGCCCGCGCAGCTGCTGCAGGTCCAGATACTCGGCGGCCGCCGACGAGCGCTCCATCTGTGCGAGCAGCTCCTCGACGGCGCGATCGTCGGCCAGCAGGCGTCGGCCGATGTCGGCGGCCTGCATGCCGAAGCGATCGGCCCGCAAGATCTCGGGCGGCAGGGCCCCGCGCATGGCCCGCTTGATCAGCAGGCGACCCTCGTCGCCCTGGCGATACTGCGCTTCGGGCACGCCCAGGCAGAAGCGCAGCAGCCTGATGTCGGCGCTCGGGTCGCGCACCTCGACGCCCATCGCCATACTCACGCCATGCCAGAGGGCCCCAACCCGGTTTCGCCCCGGCATCAGTATGTTCCCGCGCGCGACCTGCGCGGGTCGCGGTACGCCGAAGGTGGGGTCGTGTCCCTCGGCGCGCATCAGCTCGGCCAACCTGATGCGGCGCACAAAGGCCGGGTTGAGCGGCCCGCAGTCGCGCCACGCCGCCGAGTTGGGCCGAAGCTTCCAGAGCTCGCCGCGCAGGCTACGCCGCAGCGGCCCGAGCAGCTGTTTCCTGACCGCCCCCGCCCACGAGCGCCCGCTGGCGGCCCTGTAGGCCAGCAGGGCCTGCCAGGCCTCGGCGGGGCGCCCGGCGCGCAAGAGACTGTAGGCCCGCGCCGGGTCGCCCGCCCACGAGATGCCGCCGTTGCCCACCTGTCCCGTCAGCACGACGCCGATGCCGCGCTCGCGAGCCGCGACGAGCAGTTCGTGGATCCAGTGGAAGTTCGCCGCGGCGTGCTGCGGTTCGCCCAGAGTGGCCTGTAACCAGGCCAGGGTTGCGGTCGGCGTGAAGCTGTCGGCGCGCACGGGCAGATGGGTGTCCACCCCGATCAGGGCGGCGCTGCTGGCCGCCCGGGCCCACTCGTCCGTCGCCACCCGTGGGCCGACCAGGTCGTCGGCCGCGAAGAGCGGTACCGCGGTGAAGGCGGTCAGCCCTTCGCCCCGCGCCCGCAGCTCGCGGGCGGCAATGGCGGTCACGGCGCCCGAATCGAGCCCGCCGCTCAGGGTCGAGCCAATCGGCCCCGTCGCCCGCAGTCGGGTCGCCACCGCCGCGCCAAGGTGCTCGAGAAAGGCCTCGGCGTAGGCCTCGTCACTGGGCAGCTCGACGGGTGGCGCGTCCTCCATGGCCCAGTAGCGTCTGGTGCGCAGCATGCCGCGCTCGACAATCAACAGATGGGCCGGCGGCAGCCGCGTGATCGCCTGAAAAAAGGTGCCGAAGCCGTCGCCGGGAAAGATCGCCAGCAGCCGTGCCAGCTCGAGCTCGTTCAGCCGCCGCGGGACGCAGGGCAGGGCCAGCAGAGCGGGCAGGCTGTGGGCGAAGGCCAGGCGGCCGCCCCCGTGGAAGTAGTGCAGCCCCGTGTTGCCGTACTGATCCCGGGCGAGCACCAGCCGCTCGGCGCGCCGATGCCAGGCCGCGAAGCTCCAGTCGCCGGCCAGGCGCTCCACGCACTGCTCGCCCCAGCGCTGATAGGCCCATAACATCAGGCTCGTGTCGGCCGTGTGTCCGTGCTCTGCGGGGGCGACCCCGAGCAGGGCCAGCAGCTCGGCGCGGTTGTCCAGCCGGCCCGCGGCGCTGAAGGCCAGGTCGCCGTCCGCGTCGGCCCAGGGCATCCGCTCGTAAGCGCATTCGCGGGTGAGCGCCAGGGGCTGCTGACCGAGGCCGGCGGGCCCCTCGCGCCAGAGCGCCCCTGCCGTCGCGCCGTTGGCGACCGCCGCGCGCAAGGTGTCGAGGAGCTCGGGCGCTACGGGCTGCCCGTCGAGTTGCACGATGCCGAAGATGGCGCTCACGGCTCAGGGCGCCGCGTAGGTGGCGACGACGGCGTAGCGCTCGCGCCCGGTCGCGCCGGTGAGGATCAGCTCGCCGCTGCGCAGCCAGGCGTGGGCCTCCAGAGCTTGCTCGCCCCGGCCCACGCCGAGGTAGAGCGTGCTGGCGATCCCGCGGCGGCGCAGCATCAATTGGGCGGCGATGGCCTGCTCGAGGCACAGACAGCGCCAGGGCAGCCAGGGCGCCACGGCCGTGACGCTGCTGCCGATGGCCCGCGCCAATTGCGCGCTCGCCATTGCCTCGGGCCCCGTCTCGGCCATGTGGCGGCCCAGGTGCGGCGCCAGGCGCTCGAAGCTGAGGCAGCGCACGCCCAGGCGCGCGACCGCGAGGGCCAGCACGGCCTCGACGATGGCGGCTCGTTCGGCCCAGTTACGCCGGCGCAGCGCGCGCCAGGCCCTAGCCGACCACATTGACCAGGCCCGCGTCGCGCAGCGAGGTCAGGAAGCTCAGCACGTCGGCCTCGCACTGCTCGGGGCTCACCTCGAACTCGCCCTGCAGGGCGGCGCAGAGCTCGCCGACGGCGGCCGGCGTCTCGAGGCGCGACCAGATTGCGGCGCCGACCTCGTCGAGCCCAAAGTAGGCCCCCTGGGCGACGCTCATCATCATGAGCTCCTCGCCGAGGGGGGCAGTGATAATCTCGCTGGTGCGGGCGATCACCGAGCTAGTGGTGAGGGGAGGGTTCATCGTCGACCCCGCTGATGCCGCCGGCGGCTTGCGTCGAGTGGCCCAAAGGGTAGCACGTACGCCAGGCGGTGTCAATGCGCCCAGGCCTTCTTCCTGAGCGAGGGGGCGCCGAGGGAGGCGCGGTTCTTCCTACGTGTTTACCCTGGCGCCGTTCAGCGTGCGCGCGCTCTCGCCTCTGGCGAACGTGAGCTGAGGCTGCTGCAGCGCCTCGGGCGCGCCGCAGAGCCGTGCGTCAAGCATGTCGAGGATGCAGCTGTCCACGGCCGGGTCGAACTTGCGGGCGAAATAGGCGCCCCGGTCCACAATCGTACTGTAGTCGCTGGCGGTGAGAATACGCGGGCGCCTGAACTTAGTCCCGTCGAACCTGATGTAGTAGTAGTTTTCGTTGCTGAAAGAGAACGCGGGGTTGTTCAACAGCACCGTCTGGGGAAAAACCTCGACCGGGATCAGCGTATACTTAAAATAGTCGACAATCTCCTTGTTGTGCTGGGCATACTCCCACAGGTAGTCGGCGGCGCGCCGCGAGAGGGCCTTCCAGTACTCGCCGCCATAGAGTTTGAAGCCGTCGTGGAAGATGTCCGACCTGCCGCGCACGCCGAAGAGGAGCCCGTAGCTCGTATCGATGCGAAAGAAGGGCTGGATGTTGTTCACGATCCGGCGCGGGATCGAGAGGGCCTTGCGCAGCAGGGGCGGCAGGTCGTTGGTCGTGATCTGCCAGTGGTACTGAAACTTATACTGCCGCGATGCCTCCCAGCGATCCCAGGCGTTGTCGGGTGACGGCACGAAGACCTCGCACGACTCCATAAATCCGTCGTAGGCGGTGGTGGCGAAGCGCTGCTCGAACTCCGCGAGTGGGCGGGTCGGGTAGCACTGCCCGGTGAGATTGACCACCCAGTCGAAGTCGATCTTCAAGGCGTGGGCGTGAGCCAGGGCGTCCAGGTAGGCCTGCATCATCTTGAAGTCGGCCCGGTTGATCTTCTCGACGTGCATCACATGGACGTCGGGCAGATCCCGAAAGATCGACGGGTCGATGCTGAAGGTCTCGCGGTTGTGGCTGATTAGCACCGCCGCCCCGGGGCTGGAACGCTTGATCGTCCTTACGAGCCGTGTGATCTGTGCCAGATTCTTGAAGGTCTGGATGATGTAGAGCACTTTCATGTTGCCTCCTTGGCTCTGTCCACAGTGTCGTATGCATCCATTGGCCGCTGGCGACGACCTCGCTCGGACCTGCGCCTCTCTGCCATCTTCCCGTGACGCAGCCCCACGCTTTGTAGCTCACAATATGCTCACTTGGTGAACAGTACGACTCTCATGCTTAAGGATCTTATGAATTTCTCGTAAGAGCCCCGGCTGCACAAAAAGAGCCGCCCCCGGCCTCGCCGGCGGGACGCCTGCCGTGTGCCCTAATGGCCTGATAGGGCTCTCTGAACGGTATCGTGACGATTGATCGCCGCCGCGGCGAGTGTGTCTTCGCTACGTTTCCGAGAGCATGCTTGCAGTGTAACTTGACGGCGTTAACCCGATGTTTTCACTCTGTATTGTCATACTGTACGCACTGAAGTAAACATTCTGTAATTTCACATGTCATATTATCTGTCAGCTGATTATTTATCGCTCAACACTAATGTCGCGATGTGAGGGAGGCGTATCTGTTTGGGAAATACATCCAAAAAGCTTTGTGTATTTGGCTTTTGCACTCAGTCTTGCCAATAAAAATAGACATGTCGCACCTTGCCCGCGTCACACCGTGCGTTGCGCCCGGCGCTCTCGGCTGCGCCGCCCGCACCCGTCGTCGGTCGCCGGCCGTTATCCTGTACAATAGCGTCGCAGCAGACGACGCTAGGATAGGGGGCGCGGCATGCCGCGCCGCGACGAGCAACCATATGGAACGCAAGCTCATCTCGAGCGGGACGCCCTGGGAGGGTATGGCCGGCTACTCGCGGGCCGTGCGGGTCGGCGCGAGTGTGTACGTATCGGGCACTACCGCCTCTGACGCGAGCGGCGCCGTGCAACATCTGGGCGACGCCGCCGGGCAGGCGCGCTACATTATCAGGAAGATCGAGGCCGCCCTGAGCGAGGCCGGCGCCGCCCTGGCCGACGTCGTGCGCACGCGCATCTATGTCCGCGACATGGCCGACTGGCCCGCCGTGGCCCGCGCTCACGGCGAGTTCTTCGGCGAAATCCGCCCGGCCTGCACCCTCGTGCGCGCCGAGCCGATCGAGCCCGAGATGCTGGTCGAGATCGAGGTCGAGGCCGTCGTTCAGGCGTGAGGGGCCATGAAATTCTCGCTCCGCCTGAACAATGACCTGCCCGTGCGGGAGTATGTTGCCCTGGCGCAGGCCGCCGAGGCGGCCGGCTTCGAGCAGCTCTGGGTGAGCGACGACCTGTTCCTGCGCGGGGTCTGGCCCATCCTGAGCGCCTGCGCCGTCGCCACCGAGCGCATCGGCCTCGGCACCTGCATCGTCAACCCCGCGACCATGCACCCCGCCGAGATTGCGATGCAGGCGGGGGCTCTCGACGAGCTGAGCGGCGGCAGGCTCAGCCTCGGCCTCGGCGCAGGGGCCGGCGAGTTCCTCGGCTGGGTGGGCCTGAGCCAGCCTCGCCCCCTGGCCAATCTCGCCGAGGCTGCCCGCCGAGTCAGGGCCCTGCTCGCCGGCGAGGTCGGGCCGTTCACGGGCGAGCCCTGGCCCACCTGGGGCGCCGAGGCCTATCTGCGCTTCCCGACGCGCCCCGTGCCGATCTATCTGGCCGCCCTCAGCCCGCGCATGCAGGAGCTAATCGGCGCCGTCGGCGACGGCGGCCTGCCGCTGCTCTTCCCGCCCGAGCAGTACGCCGAGGTGGCCCCCCGTGTCCGCGCCGGGGCCGAGGCTGCCGGGCGCGACCCCGCCCAGATCGACCTGGCCGCCTGTATCTGGGTCTCGGTCGACGCCGATCACGCCCGCGCCGAGGCCGCCATGCGCGCCAAGGTGGCCTATTACGCCAATGCCCTGAGCGACGATATCCTCGCGCGCCTCGGGGTGCCCCGGGCCGAGGCCGAGGCCGTCTCGCGGGTGGCCCAGGGCGAGGGCGACCTCGAGCGCGCCGCCGCCCTCGTCTCGCCCGAGCTGCTGCGCCTGGGCGTGGCCGGCGACGCTCGCGCCCTGATCGCGCGCCTCGAGGGCCTCGCCGCTATGGGCGCCCGCCACCTCAGCTTCGGCCCGCCCCTCGGCCCCGAGCCCCTCGCGGCGATCCGCCTGCTCGGCCGCGAGGTGCTGCCCTATTTTCGGTCAAGCTAGCGTAGCGTTCAAGCTACTCTGCGGGGGTGGCGCACACATGGGGCGCACATATGGGTGCGCACACATGGGGCGCACATATGGGGCGCACATATGGGGCGCACACATGGGGCGCACACATGGGGCGCACACATGGGTGCGCCCTTACCGGAGGCTGGGTTGTCACTCGTCGCTTGTCAGCTGGTCGAGCAGGAAGGCGTAGAGGTCGGCCTGCTCGGCGATATGCTCGGCGAGCGAGCTGCCCATGCCGTGGCCCGAGCTGGCACTGGTGCGCAGCAGCACCGGCAGGCCCGAGCTCGTGGCGGCCTGAAGGCGCGCCGCCAGCTTGCGCGAGTGGGCCGGGTTGGCTCGCCCGTCGTGCTCGCCGGTCATTAGCAGCACCGCCGGGTAGGCCACGCCATCGGCCACACGGTGGTAGGGCGAGTAGGCGTAGAGCGCCGCGAACTGCGCGGGGTCGCTCACGCTGCCGAACTCGGTGACGTTGAAGGCGCCGTTCGGGTCGAGCTCGAGGCGCAGCATGTCGTAGATGCCCACGAGCGGCGCGGCGGCCCGGAAGAGCTCGGGTCGCTGGGTGAGGGCCGCGGCGACCAGCAGGCCGCCGTTGCTGCGCCCCATGATCCCCAGGCGCCGCGGCCTGGTATAGCCCGCGGCGATCAGGTGCTCGGCGCAGGCGATGAAGTCGTCGAAGACGTTCTGCTTGTTGGTCAGGCTGCCGGCGCGGTGCCACTCCTCGCCGTACTCGCCGCCGCCGCGCAGGTTCGCGAAGGCGAACACCCCGCCGTGCTCGAGCCAGACGCTCACGCTCGGGTTGAAGTTCGGCGCCAGGCTGATCCCAAACCCCCCGTATCCGTACAGGATGGTCGGGCTGTCGCCGTTCGGCGCCATATCCTTGCGGCGCAGGATGCTGATGGGCACGTTTGTGCCGTCGCGCGAGGTCGCGTACACCCGCTCGACCGCGACATTGCTGAAGTCGGCCGGCGTGGCGCGGGCCAGGGCTGTGGGCGCCAGCTCTTCCTCGGCCGGGTCGAAGCGAAACCAGGCGGGCGGGCGCGTGTAGCCGACGATGCGGATCAGCACCTCGTCGCCCTGCACGGGCTCCAGCTCTTTCACCGCCGAGGCCGGCGGGATGGGCAGCAGCCCCTCCTCGCGGCCCGCGAGGTCGTATGCGCGCACCTGCGAGGGGCCACCGTCGAGTTCGACCACATAGAGGCGCGTCGCCGCGGGCGCGAAGCTCGCGATGGTCGTGTCGCGCTGTGGGACGATGGTCCGGGCGCCGGCGAGGGTGGGGGCTGCCAGGGGCACCCGCAGGATCTGGCCGCGCGGCGCCTCGTGGTGCGAGAGCAGATAGAGCCCATCGTCGGGACCGAAGGCTGCCCGCGTCACCCCATCCTCGTCGCGCGCCACCTGCGACCACGCGCCGTCGGGCCCGCGCAGATAGTGGGCGTATGCGCCGCCGTCGCCGTTGGCGACCGTCGCCAGCAGATAGCGCCCATCGCCCGAGGAGTGGAGCTCGATCTCGGCGATGCGCGGAAAGTCGGCCCCGATCACGTAGGTGTCCGCCGCCGTCGGTGCGCCGAGCCGATGGTAGTAGACCTGCTGGTAGAAGTTGTAGTCGGCGGGGGGGCGCTCGTCGCCCTGGGGGTAGCGGGTGTAGAACACCCCGGCGCCGTCGGCGTCCCAGGCGACGCTGCCCCCCGCGGTGGGGTAGGTGACGCGCGGGATCAGGTCGCCCAGCTCGCGCCCGGTCGCCACCTCGTAGAAGTGGAGCGTGCCTTCTTCGCTGCCGTTCTGCGAGAGAGAGACCGCGACCAGGCGGCCGTCGCGAGAGGGCTGGTAGAAGTCGATCGCGGTCGCGCCGCTCGGGTCGAGCCGGTTGGGGTCGAGCACGACCCGCTCGCTCGCCGGGTCGTCGGCCGAGGCCAGGGTGACGAGCAGGGGCTGGGCTTGCGGCGGCTGGTGCTTGATCGCGAAGAGCAGGCCGCCACAGGCGCTGAGGTGCTCGTAGTCGGCCGAGGCCGCGGTGTATAGCGCGCGCATGCGCTCGGCGACCGGCCCCAGGGTCGCGAGACCAGCGAGGAGCGTCCGCGAGTAGCCGTTTTGCGCGTCACTCCAGGCCCGCACCTCGGGGTCGTCGAGGTTGTCCAGCCAGCGGTAGTCGTCGTCGACCGTGATACCGTGGTAGCTGTCGCTCACCGGCCGCCGCGGCGTCGCCGGGGCCTTCGGGGCGCCGATATCGCTAGTGCTCATGTGCCTCTAACTCCCAACAACTGGTTTCGACACGCTCAGCCGTGGCGCGTGCGGAACTCATGCTCCAGGATACTCATCATAACGAAGTCGTGGTACTGGTGGTCGTAGAAATAGCCCTCGCGCTGGAGGCCCTCGCGCTGAAAGCCGACCTTCTCGTAGAAGCGCAGGGCGCGCTGATTGAAGCCGACCACGCCGATCGCGATGCGGTGGAAGTTGAGGAATCCGAAGGCGTAGTTCATCAGCAGTGTGATCGCCTCGGTGCCGTAGCCCTTGCCCCAGGCCTCGCGCTCGCCGAGGATGATCGAGAGGTCAGTGGTGCGCCAGGCGGGCATCATACGTAGCAGGCCACACTCGCCGATCGGCCGCTGGGTGGCGCGCTCGACGATGATAAACCAGACCCGGCTCTCGTCGGTCTGCAGCTTCTGCAGGTAGGTCTCGGCGCCGCTCGCGGTGAGCGGGCGAGTCTCGCCGATCAGCGCGCGGATCTCGGGGTCGTTGACCCAGCGCCGGATCAGCTCCATATCGGCGCGCTCGACCGGGCGCAGGGCGACGCTGGGGCCGGCCAGGAAAGCCGGGGCGGGCGATGTGGGGTCCATATTGCTTCCCGTACAACGTGCTACACGCTGTCGCGAGTGTACCACTTCATGCGGGGTTGCGGCGCTGAAAGCGCCTGGCCGCCAGCTCATGGGCTTCGGCGAGCAGCTGTTGGACCTGCGGCGCGGTGGCGTCGGGGTTGAGCACGCAGAGGAAGGCCTGGGGCGCGTAGTCGGGGTGCGGCATCAACGTGTCGAGGGCGGTATAGTCGTAGCTGCCGGTATCGAGCGGGCCGGCCCCAAAGAGCCCCTGGAAGGTCGCTCGGCTGACCCCGATGTTCAGGCGGAAGACGCCGGGCCGGTCGAGCTGTGAGACGCGGTCATGCTCATTATCGCTGCTCGCCAGGGTCGCGAACGGGAGCATATGGTCGCTGCGGTAGAAGAAGAAGGTGTACCCGTAGGCCTGGCTGGTCTCGACATCGGCAAAGGTCGTGCAGATATAGTCGCTCCAGTAGCTTGCATCCATCAGCAATTAGTTCCCCTCTACAGGCTCGGCTCGCCACAGGACGAGGCCTTGCCAGAGATTGAGGGCCACACTCAGGGCCACGACGCCCCCCTCCAGATCGGGAAGCAACAATACGACCAGCGCCGCGCCCCCTGTCACCAGATAGAGTCCTGCCAGCCCACGGGGCAGACTGCGGGAAGCCCAGGCTGCCGAGCCAATCAGCAGCAGCGCCCAGCCAAAGAAATGCCACCCGGTCGCACTCATGCCCGCCACAATCGTGCTCCAGGCCGTCAAGAGCGTCGAGGACAGCTCGTCAGACAGCTCGGGATGGGCCAGGAGGTATTGACGATTGACCGAGCGGATAGCGGCGACACAGACCATTGCCCCCGCCGCAATCAGCGCGACGGGCAGCGCGAGGCCCATGGGGCGCGGAGCGCGCGCGCCGATGCGTCCCTGGAGCGCGAGGACAGCTACGACCAGGCCGGCGCCCCAGAGCGGCCCATAGAGGAGATCAGCGAGGGCGTAGACCAGGCGGCCGCCGGCGGCGCGCAGGTTCCCCGTCAGGTAGATCCAGTGTGCAACGGGCAACGCCACTGCCATCAGCAGGCAGGCGAATCCGCCCCACTGTTGCAGCTGTCCGCTTGAAGGGCCTACCTGCGTAGTTGCGCCCCCCTCGATACGCCTCCAGCCGTTCATGTAGTCTCCTGTGTGACGAAAGATGAAGGATGAAGGATCAACTGCTCAGGCGGTGGCCTCGCCCTTGGTCGATGGCAGTTACGCTGTCAGTGTGCCGCATTCTGGTACACGGAAATCCAATTCCCATCGGGATCGGCTACATAGGCATACAGATTGCCGGCGGCGCTCAAGGCCGGTTCTTTGAGGATTGACACCCCTTGCGTGCGCAGATGCTGCACGATGGCGTGGATATCGTCCGTCTTGAGGCCAAGCTCAAAGGGGTGGCCCGGGGTCGACGGTGGCATTCCATGAGCTTGCAGACCTGCTGGTGAGCTGATGGCAAGGGTCGTGGTGCCAACAGCATATTCAATATGCTCAGCGATGCCCTCTGAGGGAAAACGATACGTCTCCTCCAAGCCCATGATCCGACCATAAAAATCAGCCGCCTGCTGGATATCCTGCGAGTAAATGGTCACGAGGGATTTGAGAAAGGTAGCCATCTAGGCCTCCTTCAGAAACGTTGCGCGAAGCGCCGCGGGCGCCCCGGCGCCCTCAGCAATCGAATACCGACCAGCAGATAGCGTTCCGCAGCCGCTGGTCGTCGAGGACGAGCTCGCGGATTGCCGGGGGGAGTTGGTTGCGCTGCCAGCGGCATTCGTTGCGCGCTGCGTCGGCGGCGGTCTCGGCGGGCGCGGCGGCGCGGGCGGCCTTGATCGCATAGGCGGCCGCGCCGAGCTCGTGGGCGGCGACGTGGGCGACGGCCGCGGCCTGGGCGGCGGCGTAGGCGGCGTGACGAGGAGCCCCGCGCAGGTCTCTGGCCGCGGCGTTGGCGTGACCGGCGGCCGTGCGAGACTGGGTCATCGGGATCTCGCCGCGGGCCCAGGCGCGGGCCTGGGCGATCGCGTGGCGCGGTCGCGGGTCCTCGGGCTGGGCCGACTCGAAGAGCAGAAGGACGTGCTCGGCGCACGCTGCCGCCCACAGGGCGAGGAGCTGGTGATCGGCGTCGCTGAGGGTGCCACCGCGACGGATGGTGATGAAACGCGGGTCGCGCACTTGCGGGAGGATCATGCCCGACAGCTCCTGGCGTCATGTGACGGCCGCAGGTTCATCATGCCTTATTGTCGAGGTTCTCTTGCCTGCGAAAGGCGACGATCTTGCGAATGAGCGCTACGGGAAGTGGGTGCTGGAGTGGAAACTGGATTGTTCCCCGTCCCGATGTCTTGTATGCAGACAGTTCTGGGATGGTCGCTTCCATTTCCGATGTGATCGGGTAGAAGCCAATATGCTTCTTCCAGGCGGCGAAATAGACCAGGTTGCCGTGGAAGACAAAGGTCGGCATACGGTACTTGATTGCCTCTGTGGCTTCCGGCACGATCTCTTTGATGATTGCTCGAAGGTTCTGGAGCACCGCCTGAACCTCCTGGGGATAGGAGGCGATATAGTCGTCGATTGTAGTGAACTGATGCTGAGACTCAGGCATGGAGTATGGCTCCATCGACGTGCATATGTCGTGGTTCTAACTGGGGCATGCTCTGCGGAAACGACACGGGGAATTATAGCACGTCTGTTTGGCCTCTTGCACGCTGCGTGTGAAGTGGCAGCGCTGAAAGCGGTATTTGCTCCTTATCTGGGAGCTTTTTTCCATCCTTGGGCGATTGCCTCTGCCTCAGAGCAGAACCACCGTTCCCCTTCACCTAGTGTAATGATTGTTGAGTCATAGTCTTCCATGCCCGGAAGGTGATAATAGCGGACGCCAGTGCTGATCGATATGTTTCCCTTAATTTCGCAGGTGGATTGTGATGTTATGGCCGCGGATGGTGCAAGCAGACCTTTGTTTGGCTGTGCAAGCATGAATACAACGCCGATAACCATGGCGAGAAGAATGATGAAGGCGATTACGACCGCAACATTGTACATCGAAGCGCGCGAGGATTTGTGAATTGCAACAGGATGCGTGGAATAGGGCCGGCTTGTTGTGAGAGAATTAGGCGCGGCTGTCCCTTGACGTTGGATTATCGACGAAATGAGTTTGGCGTATTGAATGACCTCTTGTTTGCTGAGTTCGCAGGCTTTTCCATGGGCTACCGCTTGTCGCTTCTTGTTCATTCTGAGAATAAAGTATTTATTATCTGTCGTGATTATTTCGTGGAATTGTGCTAAATTAGCAAGCTCACGCCATTGGGTTTTGCTTCGATCATGTATTACCGCTCGTGTCTCTGCTGAAATTGTCGCCTTCTGCGATAAGGCTAATCTGATATGATCTTCGAGCGCCCCGTGGAAGCTTAGGAGCGCTTGTTCAAGGGCGCTCTGATTGCGATCTGCTGCCTCAAGGCGGGTCATGCCGAGTTTGAATTTGGCGCTGATTTCCTGTTGTTGGGTGGCGATGGATGGGTTCACAGGATTATTCCTAGATGTATGATGAGAGCGATGCTACTTCGATAGTGTAAATTGTCTAAAAATCGGATTACCATACTATTACCAATAGTGAAGATGCATATAAAGTATAAGCTTGGCTTGAGAATGATGCACCGTGGGGTTGTAGGATTCACATGACATAAGGCTTTGCGCTGGTGCACAGCGCTCTCGCCGCGCCGCCTCGAAGCCGGCGCGCCCCACCCCTCAGGTAGTGCTCGGCCTTAATCGCTCTTGGTTTTACCACGAAGGGCACGAAGGTCACGAAGGCTGGATGGACGCTCTGCTGGAATGCTGCCCCACCTGGCCTCGCTGAGGTGGCGACGCTGCGCGAACTGCACGACAGCATCATCGCGGCGCTGAACCAGCTGTCGCCCTTGAGCCGTGAGGGGGAATGCTATAGCTGAAATTAGCGTTGGACAAGTGGTAATGCAACCTTCTGCTTTGGTCCGATGTAGACCGCGAGGAGGCGCGAGGGAGGTTCAATGTTAACTTGGACAAGCGGTATATAGAGCCAACGTCCATCACCGCTTATCACCGCGGGCCGGCCAGAACTTCCAAAGAAGTACGTGCCGTAGCCAGGCAATTGGGGCGAGAACGGGAAGGTTAATGCTTGTATCTGCTGCAGCTTGGTTAAATCTAGCACCTCGACCCCCACTGCCCTATCGTCTAAACCGTAAACTATGGCAGGGTCTATTGGGCTAAAAACAGGCCCGGTGCTCTGGCAGCCGACAGATTTAATGGTTCTAATCGGTAAAGGTGTTGCGTCGTAAATGGTGTAATTCGATATAAGGTTGTTGCAGTCGAAATGCGTACTTACACTGCTCGAACTGTCTGGTGCTACGGCAATCGTCCGTTCGATGCCATACGCAACGCTGGTGAAGCGGTCTTCCGCTATATTGTAGCGAACAATATTTGTTGGCGAACTACCCGGCTCTAAATTGATAAGCACTGACGCCCCATCACGGCTTTTATTCATTACGGGACGGGCGGCCTGAGAGCGAGGTCGCGGTATGTCAAGCGCGGTGAGTTGCTCGGTACTGAGATCAAGCTTGAAGAGTGGCCCACCTGATGCAGCACCGGGATCTCCACCCAAAAGCGCTAGTCGATCGCTTAGGACCGCTATCTCATATGGTCTGACATTGAATTGATCTGGCAAAGCTGGATTGGGATTGGGATAGAGTGATGGTAGCTCGATGCGCCTAATTTCGCTAAAAGTATCAAGGTCGATAATGGAAATAGAGAAGTCGTCCCTGTTGGCGACATAAAGCAGTGAGTTGCCAGGGGCGATGTCGAGATTTCTAGGACCAGCACCTACGGCTATTCTTGAAATCACCGCCCGAGCTACAGGGTCAAACACGATTACCTGATTGTTCCCAAAATCAGATAAATACAAACGATTGCGCTGATCATCATAAACCTGGCTGAAAACACGTGTGTTCGGCCCGAGTTCAATGCTATAGTGCATTGCCGCCTCTTGGAGAACACCATTGCCAATGAGCTCTAGACTCGTTGAGCCAAAGTTGCTGTCAATAGTAATAGTTGTCGAAACAACGCCTCCGTGGCGTGGTTGAAATGTGACGGCAGGTGTGTTGATAGAGCCGCAGAAGACCGTTGTGAAGGCTGGAGTGACGATAAATTCAGGGTTGCTCGATGCCACCTGCACAGGTATTGCATCCGTAAGCTCGCGCGCACAGGTGATGTGAAATCCGGTCGTAGCCGCTGCGCCGCCGACAGTAGCGACGAAGTCAGCTGCTCGCTTCTCTAGGTCACGGGTGGTGATAATCGTAAACGGCGAGTTTTGGGCTTGGGTTGGCGTAATCAGGCGGAGCAAAGCCAGGGCAAAGACCGAAAAAACGAATAGCGAGACGTGGTGATATCGAGATCTCATTGTATGCTAAGTTCCACAGAGAAACCAAGATTGTCGACAGTGACCCTTCTTCCAGACGTCGGCCTAGCCCTGGCTCCTCGCGCTCGTCGCGGCGCCAGCCTCAAAGACGAGCGTCCCGTCGCGGTTCTCGCCCGGCGTCTCGTGACCGACGAGGCGACACATGTCGATGAAGTGCTCCTGGCTGACGCTGCGCTCTTTGCGGGTGTCGCCACGCCACTTCGCGACGAACTCGTGCGGGGTAAGGGCCGCCATCGTATGCCTTTTTGCTG
This sequence comes from uncultured Oscillochloris sp., assembly GCA_964555675.1. GTDB lineage: Bacteria > Chloroflexota > Chloroflexia > Chloroflexales > Chloroflexaceae > CAIWXH01. The sequence goes on along the minus strand of CAZKTU010000050.1, from coordinate 388 downwards.
GAACGGATGCTGACGAAAGTATAGCGGACGAGATACGCCGACGCAAGCACATGAGGCGCACGGTAGCAACATTGCAACCTCCCGAGCGCTCGCCGAGCGAGCTGAGAATGCTCCTCAGGCCGCGAAACGCTTTACACACGCAGCACGGCGCGTAGGAGTAGCACAACGCGTAGCGCCCGGACCATAGGCGCAGAGGCGTAGATCCAGCCACGGAAGATATTCATACACGGTGCATGCCGTTCGCCGGTCCACGCGGCAGCGCTCTCGCCGCGCCGCTGCCGCCTCGCCGTGCGCTGAGAATGATTCGGCGGGCGCCCCAAGGCAAAAAGGGGGTGCCACAAGGCAAAAAGGGGGTGCCACAAGGCAAAAAGGGGGTGCCACAAGGCAA
>CAZKTU010000049.1:26315-33920 GCA_964555675.1 uncultured Oscillochloris sp. | reverse complement strand
CTGGACGCGTGGTAACACGTGGAGGCCAAGGGTGCGCATGGTCGAGGGCTTCCCTGTCCGCTGTCCTATAGTGGGCCGTGGCAAGCAGGACACATCTATCTATCACAGAGCGGTATGCAGCTGGAACGACGCGGCGTGGAGCAGTGGCAGCTCGTCGGGCTCATAACCCGAAGGTCAGTGGTTCGAATCCACTCGCCGCTACCAATACGTGTGTGACTCGCGCGGTGGTCCCACCCCGTCCCATCCCGAACCGGGTCGTGAAACGCCGCAGCGCCGATGCTACTGGGGCCTGAGCCCTGGGAACGTAGGTCCACGCACGTTACAACTACGAAGCGCCCGTCTCACTCTGTGAGGCGGGCGCTTTGTGATTCACGGTGCTGAGCCGCCCCCCCGACCCGCCCTACGCCTGCGGCAATACGCGCGCCACGACAAACTTGAGGTAGCGGCCTTCGGGGAAGCCCGCGGGGACGGGGTGATCGATGGGCTGGCCGGCCTCGTGGATGATCTGGAGGCGCACCTGGCTCTGGGCGGCGGCCTCGGCCAGGATGCCCCTGAACTGCTCGGGGCCGACCTGGCTGGTGCAGCTGGCGCTCACCAGCAGGCCACCCGGCTCGATGCAGCGCATAGCCAGGCTGTTGATGCGCGCGTAGGCCCGCAGGGCCGCGTGCAGGTTGCTCTTCTGGCGGGCGAAGCTGGGCGGGTCGAGGATGAGCATCTGGAAGCGTCGTGAGCCCTTGGCGTAGGTGTCGAGCAGGGCGAAGCAGTCTTCGGTGATGAAGCTGTGGCGCGAGCGGTCGAGGCGGTTGAGGGCGATGTTGGCGTCGGCGGCCTCGGCCAGGCCCTTGCCGATATCCGAGCTGACCACCTCGGCGGCGCCCCCACGTAGTGCGTAGAGCGAGAAGGCCCCGGTGTAGGCGAAGCAGTTGAGCACGCTGCGCCCCCCTGCCAGCCCCTCGAGGGCGCGCCGGTTCTCGCGGTGGTCGAGGAAGAGCCCGGTCTTCTGGCCGCGGTAGAGGTCGGCGTGGAAGTAGAGCCCGTGCTCCTGCACCACCAGGTCGGCGGGCGGGGCCTCGCCCCAGAGGGTGCGCAGGCGCGGCGGGGTCGAGTCCTCGGCGGTGGCGCGGTCCTCGGCGGCGGCAGGGTCGTCCTCGGGGGGGCGCAGAGGCTTCGCCTCGTCTTGCGACCCGCGCAGGGCAACCCCGCGCAGGTCAGGGTCGCAGGCCCGCAGAGCCGAGGCCACCAGGGGCACGAGGGTCTGCAGGCTCTCGGCGTAGGTCTGGATGATGGCGTAGTCGCCGTAGCGGTCGACCACGAGGCCGGGCAGGCCATCGCCCTCGCCGTAGATCCAGCGATAGGCCGTGGTGGGCGCGGCGCCGTCCCTGATCGTCGCGCGGCCCTCCCAGGCGTCCCAGACGCGCTCGCCGACCCAGGCGGCGTCGGGCGGGGCGAGGCGGCTGAAGACGCGCACGGCGATCGCGCTGCTGGCGTCCCAGAGGCCGTAGGCGCTGAAGCCGCCGCAGCGAACGCGCACCCACTGGCCCGAGCGCAGGCGGGCGACCTCGCGCACGTGGTTGCGGTAGATCCAGGGGTGGCCCTGGGCGAGACGAGCCTTGAGGGCCGGGTCGACCTGGATCTCGGGGACACTCATCTAGATTGTCGCTCCGCTGGGCACATTGCGGCCCTTGGGGAAGGCCGTCTCGACGCTGCGGGGCCTGATCGCGACGTTGCGGCCGACCGTCAGCCCCTCGGGCAGGCGCGCATGGGCGCCGACCAGAGTCAGGCCGGTGTTGAGGCGCTCGGGGGCCTCTTGGTTGGGGGTTGTATCGTCGCCGTCGCCGACGAGGGAGCCGGCGCCGACGTAGGCCTCCTCGTCGATGATGCAGCGGTCGATCACGGCGTCGGGGCCGATCCAGGCGTCGCCCATGATCACCGAGTCGCGCACCACGGCGCCGGGGGCCACATAGACCCCGGGCGAGAGCACCGAGCGGGCGACGGTGCCGAAGACGCGGCAGCCGTCGCTGAGCAGGCTATTCTCGACGCGGGCCGCGTCGCCGAGCTCGACGCCGGGGCGGTCGGCGCTGGCGGTGTGGATGACCCACTCGGGGTCGTAGAGGTCGAGGGCGGGCGACTCGGCCAGGAGGGCGACGTTGGCCTCGTAGTAGGCCTGCACGGTGCCGACATCGGCCCAGTAGCCCTGGAAGTTGTAGGCGTAGGCGTTCGAGTTGCTGACGATCTTGGGCAAGATATGACGCCCGAAGTCCTGCTCGGCGCTGCCGCGCAGCAGGTTGATCAGGAACTCTTTGCGGAAGACATAGATGCCCATGGAGGCCAGGTTCGAGATGGCGCGGCGGGGCTTCTCGTCGAAGCGGTCGATGCGGCCATCGCCGCCGACGGCGACGATCCCGAAGCGGCGGGCGTCGTGGGGGCTGACGCTGCGCACGGCCATAGTCATGTCGGCCTTGCGCTCGGCGTGGAGCTCGAGCAGGGGGGCGTAGTTCATCTTATAGACGTGGTCGCCGGCCAGCATGAGCACGGCCTCGATCGGCTGATCCTCGATCAGGTCGAGGTTATAGCGCACGGCGTCGGCGGTGCCGCGCTGCCAGCCGCCGCCCTCGGGGGTGGGCGAGGGGTGCAGGATGCGCAGGCCGCCCTGGGCCCGGTCGAGGTCCCACGGGCGCCCGACGCCCAGGTGGGCGTTGAGCGAGCGGGGTTTGAACTGGGTGAGCACGCCCACATTGAAGATGCCGGAGTTGACACAGTTCGAGAGGGTGAAGTCGATAATCCGGTACTTCCCGGCGAACGGCACGGCGGCCTCGGTGCGCTCGGCGGTGAGCACCGAGAGGGCGGGCGAGTCGCCGCCGGCGAGGATCAGGGCCAGTGTACGCAGCATAGTCAGATCACCTTAAATCGTCTCGCCGGAGGCCACGTCGCCACTGGGGAAGTCGCCCTCGTCGCGGTCGGCGTTGACCACCACATTGCGGCCCACGCTGATCCCGGGCGGGATGTGGGCGGCCTTGCCGACCACGGTGACGCCGGTATTGAGCTTGTCGGGCTGGGCCTTGTTGGGCGTCGTCAGGTCGTCGCCGAAGCCGAGGCGGGCCCCGGCGCCGATCACCACCTGTTTGTCGACGATCACCCGGTCGAGGACGGCGCCGGGGCCGATCCAGGTATCGTTCATCACCACGCTGTCGCGCACGACGGCGCCGGGCGAGACATAGACCCCGGGCGAGAGCACCGAGCGCTCGACGGTGCCGCGGACCGTGCAGCCGTTACAGACGATCGAGTTGGTGACGCGGGCCTGGGGGCCGATCTTGGCGGCGGGGCGCTCTTCGCTGCGGGTGCGGATCAGCCACTCGCGGTCGTAGAGGTCGAAGTCGAGGCTGGGGTCGAGCAGCTGCATGCTCGTCTCCCAGTACGATTGGATGGTGCCGACGTCGACCCAGTAGCCGGCGAAGCGGTGGGCGAAGACGCGGTCCTCGGCGACCATAGCCGGGATGACATTCTTGCCGAAGTCGATGCGCGGTCGGTCGTCGTTGCCCTCGGAGAGGCGGCGGACCAGGGCGTCGGCCTGGAAGACATAGATGCCCATCGAGGCCAGGGTGCCCTTGTCGCGGGCCTTGGGCTTCTCGGTGAACTCGACGATGCGGTCGCTCTCGTCGACGGTCATGATCCCGAAGCGGTCGGTCTCCTCGAGGGGGACCTCCATCACGCCCACGGTGAGGTCGGCGCGGTTGCGCCGGTGGGTGTCGATGATGGTGCTGTAGTCCATCTTGTAGATGTGGTCGCCCGAGAGGATCAGCACCAGGTCGGCGCGGCGCTCGGTGATGAAGCCGAGGTTCTGGTAGATCGCGTCGGAGGTGCCCTTGTACCAGCTCTGATCGTTGCGGCCCTGGTAGGGCTGCAGCAGGCGGATGCCGCCGCGGGCGCGGTCGAGATCCCAGGGCTTGCCGATGCCGATGTGGTCGTTGAGCGAGTGCGGGCGGTACTGGGTCAGCACAGCGACATCGAAGATGCCCGAGTTGACGCAGTTGGAGAGCGGAAAGTCAATGATGCGGTACTTTCCGGCGAAGGGTACCGAGGGCTTGGCGCGCTTCTCTGAGAGCACGCTAAGCCGGCTTCCTTCGCCGCCGGCGAGGATCATCGCAACGACGCGCATAATCTCCCCTGGTTCGGGCCGGCGCCGCCGGAGGTAGGCGGGCTGCGGTGGGCGGCTGGCATGACAGAAGCGGGCGTTGCTGATTGTACCGCCAAAACGGGCGGGGCGCAAAGACAGGCCGCCGGGGATCTCCCCGGCGGCCGTGATGCTCTATCGGTGGGCGATGGCGGCCTACGCGCGGCGCAGGCGGCGGACCTCGCTCATCACGATCTCGTCGCCGTAGGCCAGGCTGATCGCGCGGCCCAGACAGTGGCTGCGCTCGCCGTCCTTGAGCTGCGCGGCGTAGTAGACCCAGTCCATCGCGTTGTTCGGGTTGGTGTGGAGGGCCCGGGCGAAGAGCTCGCTCGTCTCGGCCTGGGGGCGGGCCGGGGCGTCGACGGCGGCGTAGCCGGTGCGGAGGGAGGCGAGGCTGCTGAGGGCCGCGCCAATCGCCCCGAAGAAACCGATCGAACCGTTCATCGCCTCGCGCCGGGCCTGCTCGATGCTCGCCATGGTCTTGCTCCTTGCTTGCGTTGCCGCTGTCTTCATCTGTCTGTAGTGTACGGCGCGGGACGTCGGCGCACATCAAGGGGATTACGTAATTCGACTACGTAGGTGTGGAGGGCCTGGCCCTCCGCGCCTCCCTCGCTTTGGGCGCGGGGGGCGTGTGATCAATGCTCATGTTCGTGGTACTATGCCACGTGCCGGGACCTCGCAGGGCCCGCAGGCAACTCCCCTCGCCGACCGAAACACGCCGAAGCCGTTTGACCAGGGCCTACGCTGAAACCCCCAAGGGAGAGTGCTGTGATGCCGCGCCTCAAGATCGTCATGATTGCGTCGGAGTGCTTCCCGTTCGCCAAGGTCGGCGGCCTGGCCGATGTGGTGGGCGGGCTGGCCAAGGCGCTACACAGCGCCGGCCACGAGGTGATCGTCGTCCTGCCGAAGTACGCCGCGGTCAGCGCCGAGCGCTTCGCCCTGCGGCCCTTCCTCAGCCCCCTCGGGGTCTGGATGGGCGACACCCAGGAGTGGTGCGCCACCTGGTCGGCCAGCTACGGCGGCATGCCGGTCTACTTCATCGAGCACGAGGGCTACTTCGGGCGCCCCGGCCTCTATAACGACGCCGAGTTCCGCGACTACGGCGACAATGGGCGCCGCTTCGCCTTCTTCACCAGGGCGGCCCTGCAGCTCTGCCGCGACATGGGCTTCGCCCCCGACATCGTGCACGCCCACGACTGGCAGACTGCCCTGGCCCCGGCCTACCTCAAGGTCTGGCACTGGGACGACCCCATGCTGGGCGGGGCGGCCAGTGTGCTGACGATCCACAACCTGGCTCACCAGGGCCGTTTCCCCGTGGGCGACTACCCCTACCTGGGTCTGCAGTGGGGTAACTTCACCGCGGATAAGTTCGAGGAGTTCGGCGGGATCAACTACCTCAAGGGCGGGATCGCCTACGCCGACCTGGTGACCACGGTCAGCCCGAACTACGCCCGCGAGACGCGCACCCTCGCCGGCTCCGACGGCTTCGCCCCCTACCTGGTCAGGAAGGGCGATAACTACCTGGGCATCGTCAACGGGGTCGACTACGAGCAGTGGAACCCGGCCATGGACAGCTACCTCCCCGCCCACTACTCGCCCGCCGATATGGGCGGCAAGGCCGCGGTCAAGGCTGCGCTACAGCGCCGCCTGCTGCTGGAGGAAGACCCGCACACCCCCCTGGTGGGCGTGGTGAGCCGCCTGGTGGGCCAGAAGGGCCTTGACCTGCTGGCCGGCGCGATCGAGCGCATCGTGGGCGACATGCGCGTGCAGTTTGCCATCCTCGGCGCGGGCGAGAAGGGCCTCGAGTGGTTCTTCGGCCCCCTGCCGGGGCGCTACCCCGGCCGCATCGGCAGCTATATCGGCTACAGCGAGGAGCTGGCCCACTGGATCGTGGCGGGGTCCGACTTCTTCCTGATGCCTTCGTACTTCGAGCCCTGCGGCCTCAACCAGATCTATGCGCTCAAGTACGGCACGCTGCCGATCGTGCGGGCCACGGGCGGCCTCGACGATACGGTGCAGCAGTACGACGAGGCCAGCGGCGCGGGCACCGGCTTCAAGTTCGTCGAGCCCAGCGCCAGCACGGTCTATGACGCCGTGGGCTGGGCGGTGAGCACGTACTTCGACCGCGAGCAGCACATGGGCCGGCTGATCGGCGCGGCAATGGCCCAGGACTTCTCGTGGACGCGCCAGACCGAGGCCTATGTGGCCGCCTACGAGCGGGCGATCGCCAACAAGCGCGGGCGGTAGGGTTCAGGCCCCCGCGCCGCGCGCCCAGGCTGCCAGCTCGCGGATGTGTTCGGGGGTGGTTCGGCAGCACCCGCCGATCAGGCGCGCCCCGGCGGCGTACCAGGCCCGCGACTCTTCGCCGAAGGCCGTGCACGAGGCCTGGCCCTGCCAGACGCCATCGGCGGCATGCCAGGTCTCGCCCGAGTTCGGGTAGACGACGATCGGTTTGGTGGTGGCCTGGCGGGCGGCTGTCACGAGGGCGGGGATGTGCTCGGGCGCGGTGCAGTTGATGCCGACGGCGGCGACCTGGGGGTGCGCGTCGAGCAGGGCCGCGCAGGCGGCGAAGGGCTCGCCGCTGCTGATGTGGGCCTCGTCGCGGGCGCTGAAGCTGAGCCAGGCCCAGAGGCCGGGGAACTCGGGGAGCAGGCGAGCCAGGGCGCGGGCCTCGGCCAGGCAGGGGACGGTCTCGCAGGCGAGCAGGTCGGCCCCGGCCGCGGCCAGGACCGCCATGCGGGGCCGGTGGAAGGCGATGAGCTCCTCCTCGCCGATCGCGTAGTCGCCGCGGTACTCGGAGCCGTCGTGGAGGAAGGCGCCGTAGGGGCCGACCGAGGCGGCCACCAGGGGGCGGGGGCGGCCGACACGGCTGGCGGGGTCGGCCCAGCAGGCGTCGCGGGCCTCGGCGGCGAGGCGCACCGAGCGGGTCATCAGCTCGGCGGCCTGGGCCTGCTCGAGGCCCCGGGCGGCGAAGCCGGCGAAGGTGGCCTGGTAGCTGGCGGTGATTGCCACGTCGGCCCCGGCGGCGAAGTAGTCGGCGTGGACCGCGCGGATCAGCTCGGGGGCCTCGAGCAAGACTTTCGCCGACCAGAGGGGGTCGCGCAGGTCGCAGCCGCGGCGCTCGAGCTCGGTGGCCATAGCGCCGTCGACGATCAGGACTGGGTAGTCGCGCAGGATGGCGGCAATCGGGTCCATGGCGGCTCCTCAAATGACTCCTGGGTTTTACCACGAAGGCCACGAAGGTCACGAAGAGAGCAGCAGGCTAGTGCTGACCAAAGACCAGCGACCAAGGACCAAGGCCGGGCTCCTGCCGGGTAGTTGGTCTTTGGTCTTTCGTCCTTGGTCGCAACCAGACTGGCACTTCCGGAATGCTGATTAGCTGACATTGGTGCTGGGCGCGGGCTGGTCGGCGGGCGGCGGAGCGGCGCGCCCGC
>CAZKTU010000049.1:0-26215 GCA_964555675.1 uncultured Oscillochloris sp. | reverse complement strand
CTGACATTGGTGCTGGGCGCGGGCTGGTCGGCGGGCGGCGGAGCGGCGCGCCCGCGGAAGAAGAGCCAGAAGCTGGCGGCGCTGAGGGCGGTCATGGCGGCGGCGCTGAGGAAGAGGCTGCTATAGCCGAGGCTGGCGATCATCAGGCCGCCGCCGAAGGTGACGATGGTGAAGCAGACCCCGGCCGAGGCCTCGAGCACGCCCGAGGTGGTGGGGCGGGCCTCTTCGGGCACGAGCTCGAGGAAGAAGACCAGGGAGGCGGCGTAGCGGATCCACGAGAGGCCGATCACGCCGATGAAGCTGACGGCGGCGGCGCCCCAGTGGGGGATGAAGGCGATCGGCAGCAGGAAGAGCGAGGTAAAGACACTGACCCAGAAGGTCACGGCCCAGTTGCCGAAGCGTCGCGTGAGGCTCGCGGTGGTCAGGGCGGCCCCGGCCCCGAGCAGGCGCGCGCTGGCGATGATCACGCCGATCAGGGTGGTCGGCACGAGCAAGGCCGCGTCGAGGTAGACATTCATGTACGAGCTCAGGGCGGCGACGCCGGCCACCTGCAGCATGCGCACGATGGCGATCATGGCCAGGATGCCCAGCACGGGGGCGGCGAGGGCGCCACGGGGGCGCGTCTGGGCGGGGGCGGGCGAGGCGGGCGGGGCGGGCGGGCGCTCGGGCACGCGCACGCCGCTCATGACGATCATCGAGGCCAGCAGGCCGAGGCCGCCGACGATCAGGGCGTAGCGGTAGGGGGCGGGCTCGCTCAGGGGGACGCCGGTGAGCGACGCGAAGAGGGGCGGGAGCAGGCCGCCGATCAGGCCGCCCGCGAAGGCCGAGAGCGAGATCATGGCGGTCTGCAGCCCGACGACGTGGGTGCGGCGCTCGGGGGGGACGGCGGCCATCAGGAAGGGCGCCGTGTTGACGAAGAAGAGGGCCAGCCCGAGGTAGGTCACGAAGGAGTTGCCGAGCAGCCAGGGCAGCCGCAGGGGCGCGGCCAGGGCGTCGGCCAGGGGCATCAGCACCGAGCCGGCCAGCATCATGCCGATGCCCACCAGCATCATACGGCGGCTGCCCCAGCGGGCGCCGAGCAGGCCCGCCGGCAGGCTGGCCAGGGCGAAGGTGAAGGTGCCCGCCGAGTTGACCAGGCCGATCTGGGCCGGGCCGTAGTCCATCCGCAGCAGGTAGAGGTTGAGCAGCACCGAGTAGATGCCGCCGTCGAGGGCGAAGCCGACCAGGCCGGTGGCCAGGAGGTAGCGCAGGACGTCGGGACCCAGGCCGCGCAGGCCGCGGGCGAAGCTGGTGAACATTGGGTGATCTTGGGGCCAGGCGCGACGGGGCGTCTGCGCCGTCTGCCGCTGGCTTCTTTGCGCGAACGGTGGGTGTAGTATAGCAGACCTTTGGCGGCGGACCCTTGCCCCGCGGGGCGCGGCGGGCTATGATGGGCCAGGGAGGCTTCGGCGAGCATCCATGAGAGGAGTGCGGGGATGGAGGCGACGATCTGGCGCGCCCTCGAGCAGGGCCTGACCTGCGATATCACGACCAGCGGGCGCAAGAGCGGCTTGCCGCGCCGTATCGAGATCTGGTACTTCGTAGTTGAGGGCCGGGTATACCTGACCGGCACGCCCGGCCCGCGCGACTGGCTGGCCAATCTGCGGGTCAATCGGGCGATGACGTTCCACGTGAAGGAGGGCGCCCAGGCCGACCTGGCGGCCGAGGCGCGGATCATCGACGACCCCGCGGAGCGACGTCGGGTGATGGCGGCGGTGATGGCGAGCAACAGCTGGTTTCGCGCCCAGCGCTTCGACCTGGAGGCCTGGGTGGCGGGCAGCCCGCTGGTCGAGGTGCAGTTCATAGCCTGAGGCGCGCTTGACAGCGCCGATGGCCCGCCGGTATAATCCAGGCGAAAGTTTCACTAAAGTTTTAATAAAAGAACGGCGAGCGCGGGCATGCGAAACTTGATTGCCGGCCTGCTGGTTGTGCCGCTGGTTGCGGCTTGCAGCGCCCCCGCGCCCGGGGCGTCCCCGTCCGATGATGCAGCGAGCGCAGCCCCGAGCGCGCAGCTAGCGCCAACCCTGGCCCCAGAAGCGCCCCGTCCCGCCACCGCCCTGGCCCTGACCGGCGCGCCGGCCACGGCGCCCGTCTACAGCCGCGTCGAGCTGACGATCAACACCGACGTGGTCTTCGCTAACCCCTTTGACCCGGCCGAGGCCGACCTGCGCGTGGTCTTCAGCGGTCCCGATGGGCTCGAGCTGACGGCGCCGGCCTTCTGGTACCAGGCCTACGACCCGGCCACGCTCGCCCCGCTCGGCGAACCCGGCTGGCGGGTGCGCTTCACCCCGCCGACGCCCGGCCCCTGGCAGGCCCGCGCCGAGCTGGCCCGGCCGGCGCTCCAGAGCGCTCCGATCGCCTTCAGTGTCACGCCCGACCCTGCGGCGCGGGGCTTCGTCGGGCGCGACCCGGCCAATCCGCGCTACTTCGCCTTCACCAATGGCGCGCCCTACGTGCCGATCGGCCCCAACATCGCCTGGGCCGCGAGCCTCGAGACGACCATCCCCCAGTACGAGGACTGGCTGGGCGAGCTGAGCGCAAACGGCGGTAGCGTGGCCAGGGTCTGGATGGCCTCGTGGAGCGTGGGCATCGAGTGGCAGGACACGGGCCTCGGCGACTACAGCGCCCGCCTGCGCCAGGCCTACCTGCTCGACGAGATTTTCCGCATCGCCGAGGAGCGCGACATCTACCTGATGCTCTGCCTGCTCAACCACGGGGCCTTCAGCACCAGCACCAACCCCGAGTGGGACGGCAACCCCTACAACCTCGCCAACGGCGGCATGCTCGCCGAGCCGGGGGCCTTCGTGACGGACCCCGCGGCCAGGGAGCTGTTCAAGCGGCGGCTGCGCTACATCGCCGCGCGCTGGGGCGCCTCGACCCATCTCTTCGCCTGGGAGTGGTGGAACGAGGTCAACTGGACCCCGATCGGCGACGCCGAGCTCTTCCCCTGGATCGAGGAGATGACGGCCCACCTGCGCCGCTACGACCCCTACGGTCACCTGGTGAGCAGCAGTTACGCGACGGGCGGCGACAGCGGGCTCTGGGCGCTGCCCGAGATCGACTTCGCCCAGCAGCACGACTACAGCGGCGGCGATCCCGTGCGCCTGACCCGCGACGGCTATGCCGCCTTCGGCGCGGTCGCGCCCGATAAGCCGTTGCTCCTGGCCGAGCATGGTCTCTCGGCCGGCGGCGCCGACGATCAGTACGGGCGCGAGCGCATCCACTTCCACAACGGGATCTGGGCGCCGATCTTCCTGGGCTACGCCGGCTCGGGCATGGCCTGGTGGTGGGACAGCTACATCGACCCGAACGGCCTCTGGAGCGAGTACAAGCCGCTGGCCGACTTCATCGCCGGCGAGCGGCTGGCCGAGCTAGCCCCGCGCAAAGCCGGCGCGGGCTCGCCGTGGGTCGACGCCGTGGCCCTGCAGGGCGAGGCCAGGGCCCTGGTCTGGGTGCGCAACCGAGCCTACGACGCCCAGGAGGCCTCGCTGGCCCGCAGCAAGGCTGTGCGCGAGCAGAGCGCCGGCCCCGACTGGGTCTACGAGCCGCCCGAGCGGGCCGGCCTGACCCTGACGGTGGCGGGCCTGGCCGACGGGGCCTACACCGCCCACTGGTACGACCCGCAGGCGGGGGCCTGGCTGGAGAGCGCCGAGGCCGCGAGCAGCGGCGGGACCCTGGCCGTGCCGATCCCCACCTTCAGCCGTGACCTGGCCCTGAAGCTGCTGCCCGTGGGCGAGCCGCGGACCGCAGGCGGGCCATAACCCGCTCGCCTCTGCCTGTAGAGCGGGCCGATGCCCGCGAGCCTTTCAAGCAAAAAGGATGGTGCAATGGAGCAGCTGGTACTTTCCGAGGGGTGGCGTCTGCGTCGCTGGGACCCGGCCCAGCCCCTGCCCGAGGCCCTGGCCGAGCCGAGCGGGTGGATCGCCGCGACGGCGCCCGGCTCGGTCCACGAGGCCCTGCTGGCGGCCGGCCAGATCCCCGACCCCTTCTACGGGCTGAACGAGCTGGAGGTGCTGTGGGTCGGCGAGGCCGACTGGCTCTACAGCTGCGACTTCGAGCTGTCGGCCGAGCAGGCGGGGCAGCCCGCGGCCCTCTGCTGCGACGGGCTCGACACGATCGCCACCGTCTGGCTCAATGGGGTCGAGGTGGCGCAGAGCGAGAATATGTTCGTGCCGGTGCGCGCCTCGGCCGGCGGTCTGTTGCGCGCCGGCCGCAACACGCTGGCGATCCTGTTCCGCTCGGCGCTGCGCCACGGCAAGGCCCTTGAGGCCGAGTTGGGCTTCCGCCCCGTCTGGAACCCCGAGCCGAGCCGGGTCTATGTGCGCAAGGCCCAGTACCACTACGGCTGGGACTGGGGGCCGAGCCTGATCACGGCGGGCCCCTGGCGCCCCGTGCGCCTGGAGCTCGGCGCGGCCCGCATCGCCGACCTGAGCTGCCCGATCGAGGTGAGCGAGAGCCTGGGCGCGGCGGCCCTGGCGGCGACCCTCGAGCTCGACGGCGGCGCGGCCCTGGCGGGCCTGACGGTGCGCCTGACCCTGGCGGACCCGGCCGGCGTCACCATCGGCGAGGCGACCCTGCCCGCGGCGCCCGTCCTCACCCACAGCTTCGCCGTGGCCGCGCCCCAGCTCTGGTGGCCCGCGGGCCAGGGCGGGCAGCCGCTCTACAGCCTCGGGGCCGAGCTGCTCGACGCCGGCGGGGCCCCCGTCGACCGCGCCGAGCTGCGCCTGGGCCTGCGGCGGCTGCGCCTGGTGCAAGAGCCGGTGGAGGGCGAGCCCGGCTCGAGCTTCCTCTTCGAGATCAACGGCCGGCCGATCTTCTGCGGCGGCGCCAACTGGATCCCGGCCGACAGCTTCACCACCCGGCTCACCCGCGAGACCTACAGCAATCTGCTGACGGCGGCCGTCGCGGCCAATATGAACATGCTGCGGATCTGGGGCGGCGGCATCTACGAAGACCCCGCCTTCTACGAGCTGTGCGACGAGCTGGGGCTGCTGGTCTGGCAGGACTTCATGTTCGCCTGCGGCATGTACCCGGCCCACGAGACCTACTTGGCCAGCGTGCGGGCCGAGGCCGAGGCCCAGCTGCGGCGGCTGCGCAACTACGCCTGTATCGTGATCTGGTGCGGGAACAACGAGGACTACCAGATCGCCGAGTCGCTGAAGGCCTACAACCCGGCCCTCGCGGCCGAGGAGAATACGGCCTTCTCGGGCCGGCTGATCTACGAGCGGGTGCTGCCCGAGGTCTGCGCCGCCCTCGACCCGACCCGGCCCTACTGGCCCGGCAGCCCCTACGCGGGGGTCACCACCAGCGACGGCACCGTCGGCGACCGCCACGTCTGGGATATCTGGCACGGCGGGATGGCCGCCTACCAGCGCTACGGCGAGTTCGCCGGCCGCTTCGTGAGCGAGTTCGGCATGCAGGGCTGCCCCGACCCCGTCTCGCTGCGACCCTACCTGCCCCCCGGCGAGGATCGCCCCCAGAGCCGCGTCCTCGACCACCACAATAAGGCCGTCGACGGCCCCAAGCGCCTGGCGGCCTACCTGGCCGAGAACCTGCGCGCGACCGACCTGAGTCTCGAGACCTACAGCTACGATACTCAGCTCATCCAGGCCGAGGCCGTGAGCCACGCCTACAGGGCGTGGCGGCGGCGCTGGCACGGCCCGGGCCGCTATGCCGTAGCGGGGGCCCTGGTCTGGCAGCTCGACGACTGCTGGCCGGTGATCAGCTGGGCCCTGATCGACTGGTCGCTGCGCCCCAAGGCGGCCCTCTACGCGACGCGTCGCGAGCTGGCCCCCCTGGCTGTGGGCCTGGCCCCCGCCCCCGGCGGGGCGGCCGCGTGGGCGGTGAACGCCAACCCCGAGCCGGTCGCCGCCGCTATCGAGCTGAAGGCCTACTCGCTCGACGGAGCCGTGGTCGAGCTGGGGCGTCGCGAAGCGACTCTGCCGGCCCTCGGCACCCTCGAGTTGGGGGGCGTCGAGCTGCCCCAGGGCGGGCCCTGGATCGTGGGCGCGCGCCTGCTGGTGGGCGACGCCGTCGTCTCGCGCGCCACCCTCTGGCCCGAGCCGCTGAAGTACCTCGACCTGCCCGACCCGGGGCTCAGCGTGACCAGCCTGCCGGACGAGCGGGTGGCCCTGCGCTGCGTGCGGCCGGCCAAGGCCGTCTGGCTGACGGCCGGCGACGGGGTGGCGTGGGAGGATAACAGCCTCGACCTGTTGCCCGACGAGGAGCGCGTCGTCGCCGCCCCGGGCCTGGGCGGGCGGCCCGTCGGGGCGCGCTGGCTCGGCATCTGACGCGCAGCGCGTAGAGGGCTATTCCTGGCCTCGCTCGGGGCGCCGGCCCTGCCCTCTGGCACGTGGTGTGCAATGGGGAGGGCTGCGGCAGCATTGGCCGCGCGGCTTGAGTAGTCTGGGTAAGGTCTATGTCTGAGGGTATGAACTTCGAGCGCGAGGGCTCCAGGGCCCTGACGGTAGCCCCCGTCTCCGTCATCTACGTAAGCGTCGACGAGCCCGCACCGTCGATGCGTTGTCGCCCCCTGGAGGCGCGCGGCGTATTGAAGGCGGCGGCGATGCTGATGCACCGCCTGGCCGACCAGGTCGACGAGGCGCGGCGGTCGTTCGAGCAGGTGCGGCGCGAGGTCTGAGGCGGCAGGCCGAGAGTTGAGGCCGCCCACGCGTGTGGGTGAGGCGCCCCCTCTTCATTCTGGAGAGGGGTCGCGCTGCGTCTGGCACACTTCTTGCAGAGCGAGTCGTGGCCCAACGCCCACGCCTGCTCTGGAAGGATGTCAGCATGCCGTTGCCCGCGTCGTCGCCAGGTTCTTCGTCCCGCGCCACCGAAAGGGAAGTCGATGCCCACTACGAGCAGCTACTGCTGAGTCAGGAGCAGGCGCGTCTGGCCGCCGAGGCCGCCGCCGCCCGGGCGAGCCGGCTGCTGATTATCACGGCCGCCCTCTCGCGCGCCCTCACCCCCGAGCGGGTGGCCGAGCTGGTGCTCGAAGCGGGCCTGGAGGTCACAGGCGCCTTCGCCGGCCAGGTCTCGCTGCTCGAGCCCATGGGCGACGCCCTGATCATGCTCTTCAGCCGGGGCTATGGCGAGCAAGTCGTCAGCAACTGGCGGCGCGTGCCGCTGACACTGCCCGCGCCGATCTCGGATGCCGTGCTGCAGGGCGAGCTGGTGATCATCGGGAGTCCCGAGGAGCTGCTCGAGCGCTACCCCACCTTCGGCCGCAGCCTCGTCTTATCGCAGACGCGCGGCTGGGCCGCCGTGCCTCTGACCCTCGACACTAAGGTGATCGGGGCGATCGGCTTCAGCTATGCCGCGCCGATCAGCCTGGGCGACGAGGAGCGCACCTTCCTGATGACCCTCGGCGGGCTGTGTGCCCAGGCCCTCGAGCGGGCTCGCCTGATGGCCTCGGAGCGCGAGGCCCTGGCCGCCGCCGACGCGGCCCTGGCCCTGCTCGATACGGTGATCGACTCGGCGCCGATCGGCATGGCGGTGATGGACCGCGAGTTTCGCTACACGCGCATCAACCGGCGCCTGGCCGAGCTCAACGGGCGCCCGCCCGCCGAGCACCTGGGACGGCTGGCGAGCGAGCTCTACCCGCACTTCTACCGCGTCTGGGAGCCCTACTGGCGCCAGGTGTTGGACACGGGCCGGCCCGTGGTCGACATCGAGCTGAGCGGCCCCGGGCCCGACGGGAGAACGGGCCACGTCCTGGCCAGCTACTACCCCGTGCGGGTCGGCGACGGCCCGGTGGTCGGCATCGGCATGGTCGTGGCCGACATCACCGAGCGCAAGGCGGCCGAAGAGGAGCGCCAGCGCCTCTTGTCGAGCGAGCAGGCCGCCCGCACGGCGGCCCAGGAGTCTCAGGCCCAGGCCGAGGAGGCCCTGCAGATCCGCGAGACCTTCCTCTCGGTCGCGGCCCACGAGCTGAAGACCCCGCTCACCTCGCTGCTGGGGCAAGCCCAGCTGCTCGAGCGGCGCCTGGCCCAATCGGGGCAGCTCTCGGGCCCGAACGAGCGCTCGCTGCAGGTGGTGGTGGGCCAGGCGCGCCGGCTCAGCCACCTGATCGGCGACCTGCTGGACGGCGCTCACCTCGAGAGCGGCCAGCTGGTGCTCGACCAGAAGCCCGTCGACCTGGGCCGGCGGGCGCGCCAGATCGTCGAGGAGAGCCTGCCCATGGCCCAGAGCCACAGCATCCTCTGCGCCGTCGAGGGTGGGCCGGTGATGGTGCGCGGCGACGTCGTGCGCCTCGAGCAGGTCATCCAGAACCTGGTGGGCAACGCGGTGAAGTATAGCCCGCGGGGCAGCACCGTGACGGTCACCGTGCGGCGCGACGGCGCCTCGGCTCTGCTGAGCGTGGCCGACCAGGGCATGGGCATTGCGCCCGAGGCCCTGCCGTTCCTGTTCGAGCGCTTCTTCCGAGTCGACCGGCCCGAGACGCGCGGGGTGAGCGGGGTGGGCGTCGGTCTGTTCGTGGTGCGCGAGATCGTGCGGCTCCACGGCGGCACGGTCGAGGTGAGCAGCGTGGTCGACCAGGGCAGCACCTTCACGGTGCGGCTGCCGCTGATCAGCGTCTCAGATGAGCTCGCGGCCCTGGAGGGCTGAGGGCCTGAGGCCCCGGCGTAATGTCCGCCCCCAGCTCTCCAATGCCATCTATGTCCACGGCGGGGACGCCTGGGCCCACGGGGCGACCGCCGCCGGTTGCTGTTGAACTTAGGAGGCCAGGCGCCCCTGGGCCTGCGGGATTCTGACCGGCAGCACACCGTCGCCGCTGTCGAGGAAGGACGTGACGATCTGGTTGAAGGCCGCAGGCTGCTCCCACATCGGCACGTGGCCGGCGCCCTTGATCACGGCCAGGGACTTGCCCGGCAGCATGCTCGCCAGCCTGTAGCCGAGGCTCAGGGGCACGCACGGGTCGTGCTCGCCCCAGACCACCAGGGTGCGCGCGCGGATCTGCGCCAGGGTGGGCCCCATATCGGTCCTGACCATGTCGTGGGCGGCGCGGGCGAGGGTGGGCAGGCCAGTGCGCATGGCCTCGGGCATGATCAGGGGCAGCATGCCGAAGGGCAGGTACGAGAGCGAGCTGAGGGCCTGGGCGCTGGGCTGCGGCGCGCCGGCGAAGTTGAGGGCCGCGTCGACGAGGACGAGGCGCTCGACCAGGGCCGGGTGGGCGGCGGCGAGATCGGCGGCGATATGGCCGCCCATGGAGTGGCCGACCACCGCCGCGCCACGCAGGCCGCAGCGCTGCATCCACGCGGCCAAAATGTTGGCGGCGTCGCGCAGCACGAAGCTGCCGCCGCTCTTGCCCGAGCCCACCAGGTCGATGATATGGACCTCGTGGCCGCGGGCGAGGGCGGCGAGGTTCCTGGCCCACCAGCGGGTCGAGCCGGCCAGGCCGTGGATCAGCACGACGGGCGGCCCCTCGCCTACGACCTCAGAGTAGATCCGGGCAGCGCCGATATGGGTATGCCGGCTGCGTGTGCCGGCAGGAGCTGTTCCGAGCGACATTCCTGAGCCTCCTTGTATGTTCACGGGCGGCGCGCTGAGCGCGTCCGGGCCGGTATGGCGTGACATAAGCAGGAGGCGTGCCAGGGTTCGCTCGGCTGCAGAAGGTCGTGCCGCAAGTATGGCTTGCGGGCAGTTAGCGCCCGTACTCCTGAGCGCGCATGGCCTGCTGGAGCAGCATCGGCACGCTCTGCTCGACCAGTTGGGCGGTCTGCTCCTCCTGCTGGAGGTTCTGGCGCAGCAGCGAGGCGATCTGGCTCTGGCCCATGCCCTCGGCGGCGGTGATCAGGCCGCGGTACGAAGCCACCTCGTAGTGCTCGACCTTGGCGGCGCTGCCGGCGATCATACAGTCGCGCACGGCGGGGTTCGCCAGCGACTCCTGCATGCCCTTCTGGCCCTCGGCGACGAGGCCCACGGCCGCATCGCACTTGACGCGCACCGGGCGCGAGCCGAGCTGCGTGTAGACGGCCTCGAGGTTGCCGATCTGCTGCTGGGTCTGGCCGATGTGCTCCTGGATCATCGACTTGAGCTGGGGCGACATGGCGTTCTGCATCATCTCCTGCTGGGCCTCAAGGAAGCGGTGCTCGGCATCATAGATATCGGCCAGGTCGTGGACGAACTTCTCTTCGAGCGTGCGGATAGCCATGGGGTAGACCTCCTCTGGTACTGTCGGCTGGGCCCGCCGACGGTGGCGGGCGAAGTCACCCTCGCACGTGGCGTGCCAGCGGGCCCGGGCCCGGGGCGGGGCCGATCACTGGCACGCGACTTGATAACCCTGGCGGCGAGGCTGAGTTCAGTCTCTGACGCTCCGCCGCTGGGCTGAAGAAGCGCGGCGTCTGGCGCCAACCCTGTTCACGATGACGTTCACTCGAGGCCTCGGGCCGCTCTGCTGCGAGGGGGCGAAGCGACGGCTAGGGGCAAGCCTTGCCCTCTTTCCGCACGGGAAGGGGCCATCCCGACGCTGACGTGAGGAGAAGCACGTCTGTGCTTCTGTTCGCGCCGGCGACTAGAAAGGCCGCCATGGGCCAGCCCGCACTATTTCTCGACCGCGACGGCACCCTGGTCGCTCCTCGGCACTACCCGACGCGGGCCAGCGAGCTGCAGATCTTCGACGGCGTGCCCGAGGCGCTGCGAGTCTTTCAGGAAAACGGCTGGCAGATCGTCCTGATCACCAACCAGTCGGGGGTCGCCCGGGGCTATCTGAGCGAGGGCGAGCTGGCCTATATGCACTACTGCCTCGCCGCCGACCTGGCGCAGCGGGGCGCGCGCCTCGACGCGGTCTACTACTGTCCTCACCACCCTGAGGGCTCGGTCGAGCCGTTCAACGTCGAGTGCAACTGCCGCAAGCCGCGGCCGGGCATGCTGACGCGGGCCGCGGCCGAGCGCCACCTCGAACTCGGCCGCTCGTGGTTTGTAGGCGACATTCTCGACGATGTCGAGGCCGGCCACAGGGCCGGCTGCAGGACCGCCCTGGTCGATCTGGGCACCGAGTCTGTGCCCGAGTCGCTGCTGCGCGCCCCCGAGCTGATCGGTCGCGACACGGCCCACGCCCTGCGGGCCATTGCCGCCGTCGAGGGCCTGGCTGGCCCCGTCGAGCTGGACTACAGGCCGCCGGGCTGGGAAGCACGGGCGCTGACCGTGGGCGGCCCGGCCTGGGCGCTCTGGGGAGCACAGCATGAGCCTGGCGAGTAACATGGGGCCCATCCCGCCCGAGTGGCGCGCCGCGCGGCGCGTCCTGGCCGTGCGCCTCGACAACCTGGGCGACGTGCTGGTGACAACCCCGGCCCTGCGCGCGATCAAGGAGTCGCTGCCCGAGGCCACGCTCACCCTGCTGGCGAGCCCGGTCGGGGCGCAGGTCGGCCGCCTGGCGCCGGGGGTCGACAAGGTGCTGACCTACCAGGCGCCCTGGGTCGATCCCTGGCAGCGGCTGCCCCACGATGCGGCCCGCGAGCGGCGGGTGATCGCGGCGGTGCGGGCCAGGGCCTTCGACGCGGCCATTATCTTCACCTCGTTCCGCCAGAGCCCCCTGCCGGCGGCCTACTTCTGCTACCTGGCGGGCATCCCGTTGCGCCTGGGCGCCACCTGGGACGGCGCGGGCTCGCTGCTGACCACGCGCCATAAGCCCGCCGAGACTATGATGCACGAGGCCGAGCGCCACCTCGAGACCGTGGGCGCGATCGGGCTGCAGGCCACGAGCGACGAGCTGGGGCTGCGGGTGCCGGCCCAGGCGCGGGCCCGGGTGCGCGCGCGCCTGAACGCTCTCGGGCCGGCCGGCGGGCCCCTGATTGTGCTGCACCCGGGGTGCAGCATGCCCGCCCGCACCTACCCCTGGGAGTCGTTCGCCGAAGCCGCCGATCTGCTGGTCGAGGCCCTGGGGGCGCGGGTGATTCTCACGGGCGCGCCCGAGGAGCTCGCGCTCGTCGAGCA
Source organism: uncultured Oscillochloris sp. (assembly GCA_964555675.1). Taxonomy (GTDB): domain Bacteria; phylum Chloroflexota; class Chloroflexia; order Chloroflexales; family Chloroflexaceae; genus CAIWXH01. Next base: position 14,245 of record CAZKTU010000049.1, on the reverse strand, counting down.
GATCCGCGCCCGCATGCGCCGGCCCGCGATCGCGGCCGCCGGCACGCTGCCCTTCCCCGAGCTGTGCGCCCTGATCGAGACGGCCGACCTGGTGGTGACCAACAACACCGGCCCCATGCACATCGCGGCGGCGCTGAAGACCCCTGTGATCGCCCTCTTCGCCCTGACCAACCCGCCCGAGCAGTGGGGGCCGTGGCGTGTCGCGCACCGCATGCTCTACCACGACGTGCCGTGCCGGATCTGCTACAGCCGGGTCTGCCCGACGGACCACGCCTGCCTGCGCAGGGTCAGCCCCGCGAGCATTCTGAAGGCCGCCGGCGAGTTGCTGGCCGCCCCGGCCGCGGCGCAGCGCCGGATAGCTCGGGAGAGGCGCCATGTCTAGCTGGTCCGCCGCCCGCAACATCCTGGCCGTACGGCTGGACAACACCGGCGACGTGGTGATGCTCGGCCCCGCCCTGCGGGCGGTGAAGGAGCGCACCCCCGAGGCCCGCCTGACCCTGCTGGCCAGCCCCGCGGGGGCCGCCGCCGCGGCGCTGCTGCCCTGGGTCGACGAGGTGCTGACCCTGCGGGCGATCTGGCAAGACCTGGGGCGGCTGCCCTTCGACCCCGCGCGCGAGCTCGAGCTGGTGCGCGACCTGGCGGAGCAGCGCTTCGACGCGGCCCTGATCTTCACCTCGTTCAGCCAGTCGCCCCACGGGCCGGCCTACGCCTGCTACATGGCCGGCATTCCCCTGCGGGCCGGCGAGTCGAAAGAGTTCGGCGGGGCCCTGCTGAGCACGACTGTGCCGCCGGCCCCCGACGAGCTGCATCAGGTCGAGCGCAACCTGCGCCTGGTCGAGGCCGTGGGCTTCACCGCGAGCAGCCGCGAGCTTCAGGTGAGCCTGCCGTGGCTGGCGCGCGCGCGGGCGGTCGCCCTGCTGAGCGAGGTCGGGATCGACCCGCTGCAGCCCTACGTGCTGGTGCATCCCGGGGCCAGCGCCCAGGCCCGGCGCTACGACCCGGCCGCGATGGGCGCCGTGGCGCGCCTGCTGGGCGAGCGGGGCCACCAGGTGCTGATCACCGGGGTCGAGCGCGAGCTGCCTCTGCTCGAGCCGGCGCTGCTCGCCGCCCCCAGGGTGCGGGCGCTGATCGGCGAGGCCGGCCTGCCCGAGTACGCGGCCCTGATCGAGCGGGCCGCCCTGGTGATCTGCGGCAACACCCTGCCGCTGCACCTGGCCGACGCCCTCGGCACGCCGCTGCTGGCGCTCTACGCTGGCACCGACCTCGAGTCGCAGTGGCGGCCGCGGGCTGTGCCCCACACCCTGCTGCGCCGCCCGACCGACTGCTATCCCTGTTACCGCTTCGAGTGCCCGATCGGCCAGCCCTGTCTCGCCTTCACGCCCGAGCAGGTGCTCGAGGCGGCCCTCGCCCTGCTGGCCGCGCCGCGCCGCGCAACCCCGGCGCCAGCCGCCGCGGGAGCCCCATCAGATCAAAGGAGCGATCATGCCGCTTGACGTCATAGGTGCCGCGCAACGCCCCGCGGGCGAAGTGGCGAGCATCGTCATTCTGCGCGCCCTCTTTCTGGGCGACCTGCTGCTGAGCGTGCCGGCCTGGCGCGCCCTGCGGCGGCGCTACCCGCGCGCCGAGCTGACCCTGATCGGCCTGCCATGGGCCGAGGCCTTCGTCGCCGGGGCGCCCCACCTGATCGACCGGCTGCTCCCCTTTCCGGGCTACCCGGGCCTCCCCGAGCTCCCGTACGATCCCGCGCGCACGGCGGACTTTCTGGCCGAGCAGCGGGCCTACGGCTACGACCTGGCCCTGCAGATGCACGGCGACGGCAGCGTCAGCAACGGCTTCGTCGCCGAGCTGGGCGCTCGGGTCAGCCTGGGCTATGCGCGCCCGGGCGACGAGCGTCTGAGCGTGCGGCTGCCCTACAAAGAGCGCCAGCACGAGGTCGCGCGCTGGCTGCGCCTGGTCGAGACCCTCGGCGCGCCGAGCGGCGACAGCCGCCCTGAGTTCCACTTCACCATGGGTGACCGGGCCGCGGCGGCCGCCCTGCTGCCGGTCGGCCCCGGGCCCATCGTGGCCCTGCACCTCGGGGCGAAGGACCCAGAGCGCTGCTGGCCGCCCCTGAAGTTCGCCGCCCTGGGCGACGCCCTGGCCCAGCGCTGCGGCGCGCAGATCGTGCTCACGGGCACGGCCGGCGAGCAGGGGCTGGCGGCCCAGGTGCGCGCGGCCATGGCAGCCCCTGTCCTCGACCTGACCGGGCGCACCGCGCTCGGCGTGTTCGCCGCGCTGCTCGAGCGGGTCGATCTGCTGGTCTGCAACGACACGGGCGCCTCGCACCTCGCCGCGGCCACGGGCACGCCGAGCGTGGTGCTGTTCGGGCCGAGCCGCCCCGAGCAGTACGCCCCGCTCGACGGCGGGCTGCACCTGGTGGTGGACGCCCGCGAGTACGCACTGGCGGGCGAGGACCCGGCGACGGCCCTGCGCAGACTGCCGGTCGACAATGTCCTGGTGGCCGCCCTGGTCCAGCTTGGCCGGCTCGCGCGGGCCATCGGCGGCGAGGATACCGTATGCGCCGGCTAAAAATCCTGATCTGGCACATCCACGGTAGCTACCTCAACACTCTGGCCCGCCTCGATCACGACTGGTACCTGCCCGTCACCCCCGAGCGGGGCCCGCGTTATGGCGGGCGCGGGCGTACCTTCGACCTGCCGGAGTATGTACGCGAGGTGCCCATCGAGGCGGTGAGCCGGCTGCCCCTCGACCTGGTGATCTGCCAGGCCCCCGAGAACTTCTACGAGGATCGTCACTCCGTCCTGAGCGCCGAGCAGCGCCGGCTGCCGGTGATCTACCTCGAGCATAACACCCCCCAGCCTCACCCGACCAACACCCGCCACCCGGTCGACGACCCCAACGTACTGCTGATCCACGTCACCCACTACAACCGGCTGATGTGGGACAACGGGCGCACGCCCAGCCTGGTGATCGAGCATGCCGTGGCGATCGACCCGGGGGTGGGCTACGACGGGGGCCGCGCCGAGGGCATCGTGGTGACCAACGGCATGCAGCGGCGCGGGCGGGTCACGGGGTACGACCTGTTCCAGGAGGCCCGCCAGCGCGTGCCCCTGACCTGCGTGGGCATGGAGACCGAGCAGATCGGCGGCCTGGGCGATGTGCCCTACCGCGAGCTGCATCGTCGGGTGGCCGCCTACCGCTTCCTCTTCAGCCCGATGCGCTACACCAGCCTGCCTCTGGCCGTGATCGAGGCCATGACCATCGGCATGCCCGTGGTGGCCCTGGCGACCACGGCCCTCGCGTCGGCGGTGGTGGACGGGGTCACCGGCTACCTCTCGTGCGACCTCGACGCCCTGATCGAGCACATGGCGGCCCTGGTGGCCGACCCCGAGCTGGCCGGGCGGCTGGGCGCCGCGGGGCGCGAGCTGGCCCGCGAGCGCTTCAGCATCGAGCGCTTTATCGAGGATTGGAACGCCGCCCTGCGGGTGGTGACCGAATAGAGGGGCCGTAGCCGCCCTGGCCGTCAATGTGCGGGGTGCGTGTGGTGCGCCCGAAGCCCCTGGAGGAGACCCTATGCGACAACTAACACGCATCGCCCTGGTCAGCGAGCACGCGAGCCCCCTGGCCCTGCTGGGCGGCGAGGACGCGGGCGGCCAGAATGTCTATGTCGACGAGCTCAGCCGCAGCCTCGGCGCGATGGGCTACCTGGTCGACGTCTTCACCCGGCGCGACAGCCCCGAGCTGCCCGAGGTGACGCCCTGGGCGCCGGGCGTGCGGGTGATCAACCTGGCGGCCGGGCCGCCCGAGTTCCTGCCGAAGGACCAGCTCTGGGCCCTGATGCCCGCCTTTCAGCGCGCCTTCCTGCGCTTCATGCTGCGCAGCGGCGCGCGCTACGACCTGCTCCACGGCAACTTCTGGATGTCGGGCTGGGTCGTGACCCGGCTCAGCCGCCAGCTGAACATCCCGGCGGTGCAGCTCTTCCACGCCAACGGCATGACCAAGCGTCGCCACCAGGGCGGCGCCGACACCAGCCCCGACGAACGGATCGCCGTCGAGCGCGAGGTAGTGGCGGGAGTCGACCGGGTGATCGCCCAGTGCCCCGCCGAGTACAGCGAGCTGATCGAGGATTATGACGCCGACCCCGGGCGGATCGCGCTCATCCCGGCGGCGGTCAACGCGCAGCGGTTCCGCCCCGTGCCTCGCGCCGAGGCCCGTCGCGCGATCGGCCTGGAGGGCGAGGGGCCGGTGGTCGTCTATGTGGGCCGCATGCTGCCGCGCAAAGACGTGCGCAATGTTCTCCACGCCGTGGCCCTGCTGGCGCGCGAGGGTCGGTCGCCCGTGCGCCTGCTGCTGGTGGGCGGCGACAGCGCGCCCGACTCGCTGGCCTCGAAAGAGGTCGACCATCTGCGCGGGCTGGCCCACGAGCTGGGCATCGCCGAGCGGGTGATCTTCGCGGGGCAGCAGCAGCCCGACAGTCTGCGCCTCTACTATGGCGCGGGCGACATCGCCGTGACCACGCCCTGGTACGAGCCCTTCGGCCTGACGCCGCTCGAGGCCATGGCCTGCGGGCGGCCGGTGGTGGGCTCGGCTGTGGGCGGGCTGACCTTCACCATCCAGGACGGGGTGACGGGGGCGCTGGTGCCCCCGCGCGACCCGGCGGCCCTGGCCGACAAGCTGGCGGAGCTGCTGGCCAACCCCGAGTTGCTCGCGCGCATGGGCGTCGCGGCCCGGGCTAGGGTCGAGCGCGAGTTCACCTGGGCGATGACGGCCAGGCGCACGGCCCTGCTGTACGAGACCCTGCTGGGCGAGCGCATGGGCAGCGCGCCCGTGCGCGAGCGGGCGGTCGGCGCGGATCACGAATAACCTGAGGAGAGGAGTGCACGATATGGAGACATCCCTGAGTGGGAAGCTGGCCCTGGTGACGGGTGCGGGCAGCGGGCTGGGCGAGGCCACGGCGCGGGCCTTGGGCGCGGCGGGCTGCATGGTGGCCTGCCTCGACCTGCGCGAGGCGGCGGCGGCGCGGGTGGCGAGCGCAATCGGCGACGAGCGGGCCATGGCCATCGCCTGCGACGTGAGCGACGCGGCCCAGGTGGCGCGGGCGGTCGCCGCGACCGCCGAGCGCTTCGGCGGGCTCGACATCCTGGTCAACAGCGCCGCGATCGACCACACCTACAGCGTCGAGGAGCTGAGCGTCGAGCAGTGGGACCAGGTGCTGGCGGTGAACCTGCGCGGCCCCTTCTTGTTGAGCAAGGCGGCCTTCCCGCTGATGCGGGCCAGGCGCGGCGGCCACATCGTGAATGTCGCCTCGACGGCGGCGGTGCGGGCCTGGGGCGGGGCCTCGCCCTACCACGCCTCGAAGTGGGGGCTACTGGGCTTCGGCCGCGGCCTCGGCGTCGAGGGCCGCCCCCACAACATCCGCGTGACCACCATCATCCCCGGCGGCATGCGCACCCACTTCTTCGACCGCTTCGCGGAGCAGGGCATCCCCATGCCCGACCCCGATCTGCTGCAGGACCCCGCCAACGTGGCCGAGGCCATCCTCTTCGCCCTGCGCGTCCCCGCGGGCTCGGTCGTGCAAGAGCTGATGGTGACGCCGCTGCACGAGACGAGCTGGCCGTGACGGGGAAGCCGAAAGGAGACGACCGAGTAATGGCGATCTACCAGGGCCTCGCCCAGCTGATCGACCGCTTCGCGGGCCTGCGCGTGGCGGTGGTGGGCGACGCGATGCTCGACAGCTATTTCGAAGGCGCGGCCGAGCGGCTCTGCCGCGAGGCGCCCGTGCCGGTGGTGACCGTGCGCAGCCGGGTTGACCAGCCCGGCGGGGCGGCCAACACCGCCGCCAACCTGGCCGCCCTCGGCGCCGAGGTGGCCTTCCTTTCGGTCGTTGGGGCCGACTCCGAGGGCGAGCTGCTGCGGCGGGCCCTGCGCGACCACGGGGTCAGCGACGAGCATATTGTCGTCGACGAGGGCCGGGCGACCCTGGCCAAGAGCCGGCTCAGCGCCGCGGCGCACCTGCTGGTGCGCTTCGACCAGGGCGACACCGGCGAGCTGGGGCGGGCCGCCGAGGCGCGCATCATCGACCGGCTGACCAGGCTCTATGCGAGCTGTGACGCCCTGGTCATCTCGGACTACGCCTATGGCGTCCTGAGCCCCGCCGTGATCCGGGCCATCGCCGCCCTCGCCGCGGCCGACCCGCGGGTGATCGTGGCCGACTCGAAGCGCCTGCGGGCCTACAGGAGCGTAGGTCTCACGGCGGTCAAGCCCAACTACGGCGAGGCCGTGCGCCTGCTCGGGCCGCGGCTCGAAGAGGGCGCCGAAGGGCGGGTGGCGGCGGTGGCGGCCCACGGGCAGCGCCTGCTCGAGACCTTGAACACGCGAATCGCCGCGATCACCATGGACCAGGACGGCACCCTGGTCTTCGACGGCGAGGGCCCGCCCTACCGCACCTACGCCGTGCCGCAGCCCCACTCGCGGGCGGCCGGGGCCGGCGACACCTATGTCAGCGCCCTGGCCCTGGCTCTGGCCGCGGGCGGCGCGACCCCTGATGCGGCCGAGTTGGCGGCGGCGGCGGCGGCCGTGGTGGTGGCCCGCGACGGTACGGCGGTGTGTGGCGCGGCCGAGCTGCGCGAGCAGGTCGCGGCGCCCGCCAAGCTGTGTGTCGACCGCGAGCGTCTGGCCGAGCGGGTGGCCGGCTGGCGCCAGGCCGGCAAGCGCCTGGTCTTCGCCAACGGCTGCTTCGACATCTTGCACCGCGGCCACGTGACCCTGCTGAACCGGGCCAAGGCCATGGGCGACGTGCTGGTGGTAGGGGTCAACGACGACGCCAGTGTGCGCCGGCTCAAGGGCCCGGGGCGCCCGGTCAACGGCCTCGAGGATCGCCTGCAGGTGCTCAGCGCCCTCAGCAGCGTCGACTGCCTGGTCGCCTTCGGCGAGGATACGCCCGCCGCGCTGATCGAGCTGCTGCGCCCCGAGATCTTCGTCAAGGGCGGCGACTACACCCGCGAGCGCCTGCCCGAGGCCTCCCTGGTCGAGGGATTCGGCGGCCGGGTGGCCATCGTGCCTACGCTGGCCGACCGCTCGACGAGCGGGGTGATCGAACGCATCCGCGAGACGCCCCTGGCGCGGGCCGTCGGCGAGTGAGGGGGCTTGTCGCTGGGCCTGACATCTGGTACAGTGGCCCCCTCACAAGCGGAGTAGAGGAGGGCGGCGATGAGCATCGACTCGCTGGTGGCGGCGTGTGTGGCGCAGATCGAGGCCAGCCACGGGGCGCGCGAGCAGGCGATCGGGGCCTCGCGGGCCCTGATTCGCCAGTGCGCCAATAGCATCAGGGCGGCGCATCGCGGCGAGTTCGCCGAGGCCGAGCGCCTGCTGGGCGAGGCCGCGCAGACCGCCGAGCAGCTCACCGCAGCCACCGCCGGCCGCCCCGACATCCGCTTCGCCGGCTACACCCAGGACGCCCTGAAGGAGTATGTCGAAGCCCACCTGGTCCTGGCCTTCCTGGCGAACCGCGAGCCGCCTACGGCCGCCGCCCTCGGCGTCGAGGCGGCCGCCTACCTGAACGGCCTGGCCGAGGCCGCCAGCGAGTTGCGCCGGGCCATCCTCGACGGCCTGCGCCGCGGCGAGGTCGAGCGCGGCGAGGCCCTGCTGCAGATCATGGACGATGTCTACAGCGAGCTGGTGACCGTCGACTTCCCCGACGCGGTCACCGGCGGCCTGCGCCGCACCACCGACGCCCTGCGGGCCGTGGTCGAGCGCACGCGCGGCGACATGACCGCAGCCCTGCGCCAAGACCAGCTCACCGCCGCCATGCGCTTGCTCGAGCAGCGCCTCGGCGAGGTGTAGGGTCCTCACTCGCGCTTCAACCCCGGTTAACCCTTTCCTAACATCTGCTTAACCGGGCCCGCCTACACTGGCCGCATCTCTTGTCTTTGCGCCTGCCGAACGCACCGGGCCGCGTTGGCCCTACCGCCCTGTCGCTTCTGCGACCGGGTGGTTCTGCGCCGATCGACTGCGTCAAAGGAAGCACCATGCCGGCCAATAGCGATTCCACAGGCGCCAGGCGCCTCAAACTCTCGCGGCGCGAGCTGATACGGGTCGGCCTGATCGGTCTGCCCGCCAGCGCGCTGCTGGCCGCCTGTGGCGCGGCGCCCGTCGCCCAGGCCCCCGCCGACGCCCCCACGGCCGCCCCTGCGGCCGACACCACCGCGGGAGCGGCCGCCGTCACGGCCGCCCGCGGCGTTCTACGCGCCTCGCACACCCTCGAGTGGGCCGGCAAAGAGGTGCTCGCCCCCGCCTCGCCCCTGCGCATGTTCCCCACGATCGAGATGCTCTACAACCGCCTGGTGCGCCACGACAGCCAGGGCCGCCCGGCCCCCGATCTGGCGGTCTCGTGGGAGGCCGACCCGACGGCCCAGACCTGGACTTTCAAGCTGCGCGAGGGCGTGACCTTCCACGACGGCAAGCCCTTCACCTCGGCCGACGTGGCCTACACGATTCGCACCGTGCTCGACCCCGAGCTGGAGTCGCCCGGCGCCGCCGTGCTGACCATCGTCGACCTGGACGGGTTGCAGACCCCCGATCCGCAGACGGTGGTCTTCAAGCTGACCCAGCCCCACGCCGACTTCCCGCTGCTGCTGCTGCACTACTCGTGCTATATCATCCCCGAGGGCAGCGCCGAGACGATCGGCAGCACCGGCATCGGCACCGGCCCCTTCAAGCTCGAGAGCTTCGACGCCGAGGGCGCCACCGTGGTCGTGGCCAACGACGACTACTTCGGGGGCCCGCCCCAGCTCGAGCGGATCGAGATCGTCGGCATCGCCGACAGCCCCGGACGGACCGCGGCCCTGCTCGCCGGCCAGATCGACTTCGAGTATGTCTCGCAAGAGTCGGCGGCCCTGGTCGAGCAGAACAGCAACTATGTGGTCAGCTCGCTGCCCGCCGGCGACTGGCTGGTCATGGTGATGCGCGTCACCGACAAGCCCTTCGACGACCCGAAGGTGCGCACCGCGCTCAAGCTGGTGGTCGATCGCGAGGCGATGGTGCAGACGGTGTTGCAGGGGTACGGCAGCGTGGCGGGCGATCACCCGGTCTGGTCCGGCGACCAGTACTACCTCGAGGTGAAGCGGCCCCAGGACATCGAGCGGGCCAAGGCGCTGCTGGCCGAGGCCGGGTACGCCGACGGGCTGGAGATCGCGCTGCACACCTCGGACATCGACCAGGGCATGCTCAACATGGCCGTGGCCTATAAAGAGATGGCCGCCCTGGCCGGGGTGAATGTCGAGATTGTGCAGAGCGCGGCCGATGGCTACTGGAACGACGTCTGGATGCAGGTGCCCTTCTGCACCTCTTCGTGGGGCGAGCGCCAGGCCGACCAGGTGCTCAACGAGGTCTTCCGCTCGGGCGCGAGCTGGAACGAGGCCAGCTGGAACAGCCCCGAGTTCGATACGCTGCTCGACGATGCGCGTAAGGCCCTGGATTTCGAGCCGCGCAAGGCGATTTACCAGCAGGCCCAGCAGCTGCTCGCCGACGACGGCGGCTCGATCATCCCGGTCTTCCAGAATACGCTGCTGGCCTACAAGCAGGGCGTCACGGGCCTCGACCAGCGCTACTACGAGTGGGCAAAGGTGTCGATCACAGCGTAAGGGGTTATGCTCACCCTTGTCATTCAGCGAGTCTTGCTCTCGCTCGTCACGCTGCTGATCGTCTCGGCGGTGATCTTCTGGGCGACCGAGATCTTGCCCGGCGATGTGGCCACGGCGATCCTCGGGCGCGAGGCCAGCCCGAAGTCGCTCGAGCGGCTGCGCGAGCAGCTCGGCCTTGATCGGCCCGCGCTCGAGCGATACGGCGACTGGCTGGGCGGCGCGCTGCGCGGCGAGTTCGGCATGTCGCTCGCCCGCCAGAACCAGGCGGTGGGCGAGCTGATCGGCGTGCGCGCGCGCAATACCTTCGCGCTCTCGGCCCTGGCCGCCCTGATCGGCCTGCCACTGGCGATCGGCCTCGGCATCGTCGCCGGCCTGACCCGCGACCGCTGGCCCGACGTGGTGATCTCGACGCTCGCCCTGCTCGGCCAGAGCCTGCCCGAGTTCGTAATCGGCTCGCTGCTGATCCTCTACTTCGCCGTGCAGCTGGGCTGGTTCCCCGCCGTCACCCTGGTATCCGCCGACGCGCCTCTGGGTGTACTCTTGCCGAGCATGGTCCTGCCGGCGGTCACCCTGACCATCGTGATGGTGGCCTACATTCTGCGCATGGTGCGCACCAGCCTGATCGACGTCATGGCCAGCGAGTATGTGCAGATGGCGACCCTTAAGGGTCTGCCCGCGCGGCGCATCGTGCTCGGCCATGCCCTGCCCAACGCCCTGCTGCCGACGATCAGCGCCGTGGCCCTGACGGTGGCCTGGCTGATTGGCGGCGTGGTGGTGGTCGAGACGGTCTTCAACTTCCCCGGGATCGGCCGGCTGCTGGTCAGCGCCGTCGAGGATCGCGATCTGCCGCTGGTGCAGGCCCTGGGGCTGCTCGGGGCGGCCCTGTATATCGGGCTCAACCTGGCGGCCGACCTGCTGACCCTGGCCCTCAGCCCGCGTCTGCGGACGATGGCCCACCGATGAGCGCGATCACGACCGGGGCGAGCCGCCCCTGGGCCGCCCCACTCGCCCAGTTCTGGCGCTCGTACCGCCGCTCGAGCGCCAATGTGCTCGGGCTGGCGGTGCTGCTGGCCCACCTGCTGCTCGCGCTGATCGCGCCAGCGATTGTGCCCCACTCGCCCACGGCGATCGACGCCGAGCAGATGTTGCAGGCCCCGTCGCTCACCCACCCCTTCGGCACCGACCGCTTCGGGCGCGATGTCTTCTCGCGGGTGCTGCTGGGCGGGCGGGTGGTCCTGGCGATCACCCTGGTCAGCGCGGCCCTCGCGGTGCTGCTCGGCGGCCTGCTCGGCGTGGCCCTGGCCTACCTGGGCGGCATGGTCGACGAGGCGAGCATGCGCGTGATCGACGCGCTGATCGCCATCCCCGGCCTGCTGCTGCTGCTCGTGATCGTGACCGGCTTGGGCACTGGCTACGGGGCGATTGTGCTGGCCATGGTGCTCTCGTACGCGCCGGGGGTGGTGCGGGTGGCCCGCGCGGCGGCCCTCGAGTATGTGCCGCGCGACTTCATCACCGCCGCCCGGGCCCGCGGCGAGGGCGCCCTGGCGGTGACCACGCGTGAGCTGTGGCCGAATGTGCTCGACGTGCTGCTGCTCGAATTCGCGATGCGCGCCTCGTGGATGCTGCTGGCGGTCAGCGGCCTCTCCTTCCTCGGCTTCGGGGTCAACCCGCCCACCCCCGACTGGGGCCTGATGATCAGCGAGAACCGCAGCATGCTGGCCCTGGCGCCCTGGGGCATCATCTTCCCGACGCTCGCGATCGGCAGCCTGGTGGTGGCGCTCAACCTGGTCGCCGACGGGGTCGCCAAGGCCCTCGGCCTCGACCGCAGCCGCGGGGCACCCCTATGAGCCACCCGCTGCTCGAGGTGCGCGGCCTGAGTATCGGCTACGCGACTTCTACCGGCGAGATCGCCCCGGTGCTGCAAGATGTCTCGCTGAGCCTGGGGCGCGGCCAGAGCCTGGGCATCGTCGGCGAGTCGGGCTGCGGCAAGAGCACCCTGGGTCTAGCTCTGCTCGGCTTCTTGCGCGACGGCAGCAGGGTGCTGGCGGGCGAAGTGCGCTTCGAGGGGGTCAATCTGTTCGGGCTCGACCCCGAGAGTCTGCGCAAGCTGCGGGGCCGGCGCATCGCCCTGGTGCCCCAGAGCGCGGCCCAGTCGCTCACCCCGAGTATGCGCATCGGGGCGCAGTTGGCCGAGTCGCTGGCCATCCACCGGGGCATGGCGGCAGGCGAGGCCCGGGCCGAGGCTGAGCGCCTGCTGGGCCAGGTGCGCCTACCCGCCCCCGCGCAGCTGGCGCAGCGCTTTCCGCACCAGCTCTCGGGCGGCCAGCAGCAGCGCGTGGCGATCGCCATGGCCCTGGCGGGCGGGCCCGAGCTGCTGGTGCTCGACGAGCTCACCACCGGGCTCGACGTCACCACCCAGGCCCATATTCTCGATCTGCTCGACGAGATCCGCGCGCGCACCGGCGTGGCCATGGTCTATGTGAGCCACGACCTGGGCGTGATTGCGCGGGTCAGCGCCAGCCTGGCGGTGATGTACGCCGGCGAGGTGGTCGAGCTGGGGGCGACCGCGGCGCTCTTCGCCCGCCCCCGCCATCCCTACACCCGCGGCCTGCTCGGCTCGGTGCCGCGTCTCGACCAGGCGGGGCTGCCCCAGGCCCTACCGGGGCAGCCGCCCGCGCCCCTGGCCCGGCCGCCCGGCTGCGCCTTCGCGCCGCGCTGCGCCTTCGCCGACGAGCAGTGTGTGCGGGCCGCCCCGCCGCTGGTTCCGACGATCGCGCTCACACCCCACGTGGTGCGCTGCTACCACAGCGAGCGGGTGGCGACGAGCGGGCCGGCTGAGCGCGCAGTGGCGCTGACCCCGCTCGCGCCCGTCGCCGCGGGGCCGCCCCTGGTCGAAGTCAGCGACCTGTACGTGCATTACGCCCGCGGCGGGGTCGACGCGCTCTGGCGGCGGCTGCGTGGGGTTGCGCCCGGCCCGCCGGCCCTGAGCGGCGTGAGTTTGCGCATCGCCCGCGGCGAGACCCTGGCCCTGGTGGGCGAGAGCGGCAGCGGCAAGTCGACCATGGCCCGGGCGATCGCCGGGCTGCTGCCGGTGAGCGCCGGCGGGCTGCGCATGGGCGCGGACGACCTGCGCCGCGACAGCGCCCAGAGGCCCGCGGCCCTGCGCCGCAGTATCCAGCTGATCTTCCAGAACCCCGACGCCTCGCTCAACCCGCGGCAGACGGTGGGCCAGATCCTCGAGCGGCCGCTGCAGATCTTCTTCGGGCTGCCCCAGGGCGAACGGCGACGGCGCGTGGCCGGGCTGCTCGATCAGATGCGCCTGGGCGCCCACTACGCCACGCGCTTCCCCGGCCAGCTCTCGGGCGGCGAGAAGCAGCGCGTCGCGATCGCGCGGGCCTTCGCCGCCGAGCCCGAGCTGGTGCTCTGCGACGAGGTGGTCTCGGCGCTCGACGTCAGCGTGCAGGCCGCCGTGCTCGAGCTGCTGATGGGCCTGAAGGCCGAGCGGGGCGTGACCTACCTGTTCATCTCGCACGACCTGGCGGTGGTGCGGGCGATCGCCGACCGGGTGGCCGTGCTCTATGGCGGGCAGCTCTGCGAGCAGGGGGCCGCGGCCCAGGTCTTCGCGGCCCCCTTCCACCCCTACACCGAGAGCCTGATCGCGGCGGCCCCGGCGCCTACGCCCGGGCGGCGTGGGCAGGCCATGGCCGCCGACACAGCCGTCGCCGCGCCGGCCACGGGGCGCGGCTGTCCCTTCGCCGCGCGCTGCCCGCGCCGGCTGGGGAGCATCTGCGCCGAGGAGGCCCCGCCCTGGCAAGAGGGGCTTGCCGGCCACAGCATCCGCTGCCACATCCCGCTCGCCGAGCTGCAGGCGGCCCAGGCCCCCGCGGCCCTGACTGTCGGAGCGGCGCTCGCGCCGCAGGCGTTTGAAGCCTGAGCGAAAGGAGCCCACCATGCCCGCACTGCCGCTGACGATTGGCGCCGCCCTCCCGGTGAGCGCCCTGGCCGAACATAGCGCCTGGCTGATCGAGGCCCAGCGCGACCTGGAGATCCAGGACTTCTACGACGGCGATCTGCTCGACACTGACTGGCGGGCCATGGCCCGCGAGGCCAAGGCGGCCCTCGACGGCTATAGCGGGCGGCTCGGCATCCACGGGCCGACCGACGGGCTGCCGCTGATCTGCGCCGACCGGCGCGTGCGCGAGCTGACGACCTATCGGCTGCGGCAGGGCCTCGAGTGCGCGGCGGCCTTCGGCGCGACGCACATGGTCGTGCATAGCCCGTTCGACTTCTTCGGGCACCCGCAGGTGGCCCACGCGCCGCGCCACGGGCTCGGGCAGCAGATCGAGCTGGCCCACGACACGCTCAAGGACGTTCTGCCCATGGCCGAGGAAGTCGGCTGCCCGCTGGTGGTCGAGGTCTGCTACGACACCAGCACCGCGCCGCTACTGGCCATGATCCGCTCGTTCGACAGCCCGTATCTGCGCCTGAGCCTGGACACCGGGCACGCCTTCCTGATGCAGCGGGCCGGCGGGCCGCCGCCCGACCAGTGGATCCGCGAGGGCTGGGAGCTGCTGGAGCACCTGCACGTGCAGGACCTCGACCAG
>CAZKTU010000048.1:9590-34086 GCA_964555675.1 uncultured Oscillochloris sp. | reverse complement strand
AGCGCGTACTCGACGAGACCCTGGCCCTCTTCCTTAGCGAAGAAACTGCGAAGCATCGGTCTTCCTCCTTCAGGCTGATAGATGTAGTGCGAAGCGTGCCGTCAGGGGCGCGTACGTGGGTGGTCTACTTGAGGCCGCTGTTGACCTTCGAGAAGACCGACGAGACCTTGCCGCCGAGGAGCGTCAGGATACCGATAACAACGATAGCGATGAGCACGAGGATGAGCGCGTACTCGACGAGGCCCTGGCCCTCTTCCTTAGCGAAGAAGCTGCGAAGCATGTGTTTCACCTCCCTCCCGTGTGGATTAAGTCGTGTAGTTTGGCCCTACGCACCGCAGTATAGAATTCTGATAGAGCTCAGACAATAGTCTGATAGTCCTGAGCTTTTGGGAGTACTGATGGTAGTACTTCTGCCTGCCGAAAATACTACTGTACGTCGTAGTAGACGCTGATTTCGGCTTCTGCACACACGAAACCGGCCGCGACGGCAGCGCCGCCGCGGCCGTCGCCTGAGCCTACGGAAGGGGGAGCGTGGCCGCCACGCGCGTCCCGCGGCCGATGGCGCTCTCGATGCCGAACTCGCCGCGCAGCAGCACTTCGATCTGCTGGCGCATACTGGCGATGCCCATGTTGCGGCGGGCGCTGGCGTGGGCCAGGGTCTCGTTGACATGGAAGCCGCTGCCGTCGTCCTCGATCAGGATCTGCAGCGTATGGCTCGCGCCGTCGAGCAGCACGCGCACCTGGTTGGCCCCCGCGTGCTTGGCGACGTTGTTCAGCGCCTCCTGGACGAAGCGGAAGATCGTCACCTCATAGTGGCTGGGCAGGCGCTGCTCCATGTTCTGGATCATCAGGTTGACCTCGACCCCGCTCTTCTCGCCAAACTGGGTGGCGTAGCGCCGCAGGGTCGGCACCAGGCCCAGGTCGTCGAGGGTCATCGGCCGCAAGTCGAAGATGAACTTGCGCGTGTCCTGGAGCGTGCCGTTGATCGCCGTCTTCAGGCTGTTCAGCTCGGCCCTGGCCTGGTCGAGGTCGTGGTCGATCAGGCGCTGGCAGATCTCGGCCCGCAGCACCAGGTTGCTCATGGCCTGGGCCGGCCCATCGTGCATCTGCAGCGAGATGCGCAGGCGCTCGCTCTCCTGGGACTGGATGATATTGGCCACCATGGTCTCGGTGTCGATCCCGGCGGCCGCGCCCTGGGCCTTGCCGCCGCCCGCCTTCAGCGAGTCGGCCAGATCGCCCAGCACGGCCACCATCGACGAGAGGTAGCTCTGGCGCGCCTTCAGTGCGTCGCGCCGGCCCTGGATCTGCTCGAGCTGGCCGCGCATAATCTGGAGGCGCATCTGCACCTCCTGGGCTGTGGTGTAGAAGTTCTTGATCTCGTCTTTGCTATAACGCTCGAGGTTGACCTCCAGGTCGCGGACCCGGTTCGAGACCGACAGCTCGCGCTGCGAGAGCTTCTCGACCTCGACGGTGCTCTGGCGCACCAGGACCTCGACCTCCTGGGCCTCGCGTCGGGTTCGCTCCAGCTCCTCGCGGTAGCTAGTCAGGGCCTCGTCGAGCTTCTGCTGCATATCGTCGGCGGCCACGGGCGACTCCTTCATGGACAGGGGGCACTGGGGGAATTATATCAGACCGAGGCGCAGCTTCCAGACATTCACCAGGGCTTCGACGACGATTCGGCGCGACATCTTCGAGCGGCCGACCCGCCGGTCGGGGAAGATGATCGGCACCTCCTTAATCGTAAAGCCCGCCTGGTGGGCCCTGAAGGCCAGTTCGATCTGGAAGGCATAGCCGTTGGAGCGCACCCGGTCGAGGTCGATCGCCTCGAGGACGCGGCGCCTGTAGCAGCGGAAACCCCCCGTCGCATCGGCGATCGGCAGCCCGAGGATGATGCCGGCGTAGATGTTGCCGCCGCGGCTAATCATCTGCCGCGCGAGCCCCCAGTCGGTGGTGCCCCCGCCCGCCACATAGCGCGAGCCGAGGGCCAGGTCGGCCTCCTCCTCGGCGGCCCGCAGCAGCGCGGGCAAGTAGCGCGGGTCGTGCGAGAAGTCGGCGTCCATCTCGAAGATATACTCGGCCCCATCAGCCAGGGCCCGGCGGAAGCCGGCCACGTAGGCCGTGCCCAACCCCTGCTTCCCCTGACGCCGGTGCAGGCTCACGCGGGGCTCGCCGGCCGCGAGGGCCGCCACCAGGTTGCCGGTGCCGTCGGGCGAGCCGTCGTCGACCACCAGGACGCGGAAACGGGGGTAGTCCAGGATGCGCGGGATGAGCTGGCCGATGTTCTCGGCCTCGTTGTAGGTGGGCACGACGACCGTACAGTCGGCGACCGCAATGGGTGTGCGGGCTTCAGCTGCGGGTGCGCTGTAGGCGTCGATGATCATTCCTGCCTCCCCTGCGAATCTGGGGCCACGCTCAGTTACGGGCTGATGCTATTATAGCCAGGCAATGAACCAGCGCCCAATGAGCGGATAGTCCCGAAAAGCCTCAGGATACCTCGTGTCAGAGACGCTGCCAGCCCGGGCACAAGCTCGGAACCTGCCCCGCCTGCGCCTCGATCACCTGTGGGCGCTCTTCGCCCTCAGCCTGGTCGCCGCCTTCATCAGCCTGGTGCCCACGGCGCCCCACGACTTCTGGTGGCACCTGCGGGCCGGCCAGCTGATCGCCGCCGAGGGCCTCCCCACCACCAATCGTTTCGCCTGGGCGGTGCCCGCCGAGACCCCATACGTCTACCAGAGCTGGCTCGGCGAGTGGCTATTTTACCAGCTCTACAGGCTGGGCGGCCTGCAGCTCGTCGTCTTCGCCCGCAACCTGCTCGGCGCGGTCGCCTATGCCCTGGTGGCCTGGGAGGCCAGGGCCCGCAGCGGTTCGTGGCGCCTGGCCGCCCTCGCGACCGTGCTGGCGGCGGCCATGACCATCAACAACTTCACCACGCGTACGCAGATCTGGTCGTGGCTGCCCTTTATGGCCACCCTGATCCTGCTGAGCCGCTACGCCGAGGGTCGCCTCGCGCCGCGCTGGCTGTTCGCCCTGCCCCTGATCATGGTCTTCTGGGTCAACGCCCACGGCGGCTTCGTGATGGGCCTGCTCGTGGCCGGGGCCTTCGCCGTCGGTGAGACCCTGCGCCGGGTCTTGCGCCAGCCCCAGGCCCTCTACTGGGACCAGTTGCGCCCGCTCTACTTCGCCGTGGGCGCTATGGCCGCGGCGGTGTTGCTCAACCCCCTCGGCCCCGGCATTATCGGCTATGTGCTCGACCTCCTCGGCGACGCCCCGAGCCAGCAGCTGGTCAGCGAGTGGCAGTCGCCGACGCCGCGCAACCTGGCCGGCGCAGCCTTCTACCTGGGTGTGCTCGCCCTGATCGCGGCCTTCGGCCTGGGCCGTCGCCGCCCGACCCTGACCGACCTGATCCTGGTCTGCGGGCTGGCCTGGCAGGCCTTCGTGGGGGTGCGCTATGTGGTCTGGTTCGGCATGGCCGCCATGCCGATCGTCGCCCAGTCGCTCGGCCGACCGCGGGCTGCCCCCGGCGTTGTGCCCAGCCCCTCGCGCCGCGAGCGGGGCGCTGGCGCAGGCCCAAACCTGGCCCTCGCCGGGCTGCTCCTGCTGATCGTGCTCGCCCTGCAGCCCTGGACCAAGCCGCTCCTGGCCCTGCCCGCGCCCTACCAGGCGCTCTTCGCCGAGCTGCCCGGCGCGCCCCAGCTCTTCGGCGACGAGACCCCCGTGGCCGCCGTCGAGCACCTGCTGGCCGAGCCCTGCCCCGGCCGGATCTTCAACGAGATGGGCTACGGCTCGTACATGGCCTGGGCCCTCTACCCGCAGGCCCAGCACTATATCGACCCCCGGGTCGAGTTGTTCGACCTGGCCATCTGGGAGCGCTACGCCGCCGTGAGTGATGGCCACGGCGTCGCGGCCTTCCTCGACGAGCAGCAGGTCGCCTGCGTGGTGCTGGACACCCAGGAGCAGGCGGGCCTGGCCGCGGCGATGCCCGGCCTCGAGGGCTGGCGACGCAGCTTCGCGGCGGGGCGCAGCGAAGTCTGGCGACGAGGTGACCAATGAAGGCGCTCGCGCGCGCCCGTGAGGGCCCGGCGGCGTCCGGGCTGAGCCTCGATCATGTCTGGCTGCTCGCGGGCGTGGCCTGCATCGCCCTGCGCGCCCTGCTGACCCCAATCATGCCCCACGACTTCTGGTGGCATCTGGCCACCGGGCGGCAGATCGTCGCCACGGGCGTCATCCCGACCGTCGATAGCTTCTCGTACACGCGGGCCGGCGAGCCCTTCTATAACCAGAGCTGGCTGGCCCAACTCGGCATGTTTGGTCTGTTCGAGCTGGGCGGCCCGGCGCTGCTGGTGCTCTTCCAGGCTCTGGTGCTGGCCTGTGCCTATGGGCTGCTGCTGCGATTGGCGATCAGGCAGAGCGGCAACCTGCGCCTGAGCGTCGGGGTGCTCTTGCTGGGCACATTGCCGGCCTCGTTCGACAACTGGCTGGTGCGGCCGCAGACCTATACGCTCCCGCTCTTCGTCGCCACGCTCTATCTGCTGACGGCCTGGCGCGACCCGCGGGGCGATCGCGCCGAGGGGCTGGGCCTGCAGGCCTTCTGGCCGCCGCTGCTGCTGCTGCCCGCTATGGGGGCGCTGTGGGTCAACCTGCACGGCTCGTTCGTGCTCGGCGGGGCGCTGATCGGCCTGACCTTCGTGGGCGAGGCCGGGCGGCGCTGGCTGGCACGGCGCAGGGGCGCGGCGATCACGGGGCCGCCCCTCTGGCACCTGCTGGTCGCCGGCGCGCTGACCGGCCTGTCCTGGCTCGCCAACCCCGGCGGCCTGCAGGTCCTGGGCTACGTGCGCAACCTGCTGGGCAGCTCGCAGGTGACCCGGCTGGTGACCGAGTGGGCGCCGCCGACCATTCGCGACCCGAATGGGGCGATCTTCTTCCTGTTCGTGCTCGCCGGGGTGGTCATCCTGGCCTACGGGCGACGCCGGCCCGACCCGGTCGATCTGCTGCTCAGCGGGGCCTTCCTGTGGCTGGCCCTGGGCGCGGGCCGCAACAACATCTGGTTCGTGGCCGTGGCCACGCCCATGCTGGCCCGCCAGCTGGCCTCGTGGCTCCCCGAGGCCGAGGGGCGGCGGCCAGCCTACAGGGGCGTGCCCGTGCTCAACGCCGCCCTGGCCGGGCTGATCGGGCTGCTGCTGCTGCTGGCCCTGCCCTGGGTCAAGCCATGGCTTGGCCTGCCCCCCGAGGTGGGCGCCCTCGTCCACCCCGTGACGCCTGTGGCGGCGGTCGAGCACCTGCTGGCCGACGAGCGGCGGCCCGAGCGGCTCTTCCACGAGATGGGCTATGGCAGCTACCTGATCTGGGCTGCGCCTGAACAGAAGGTCTGGGCTGACCCGCGCATCGAGCTCTACCCGCTGGCACAGTGGCTCGAGTACGGGCGCCTGGGCGCGGCCGAGGGTGTCGACGAGCTGCTGGCGACGTACCAGGTCGACGGCTTGCTGCTCAGCAACGCGGAGCAGGCCGATCTGGTGGCCTGGGCGAAGGCCCGCCCCGAGGCCTGGGAGCTGCGTTACAGCGACGACGAGGCGAGCTACTTCGTGCGTAAGTGATGGCTGGGGAGCCTAACTCCCCAGGCCCCCACCTCAGCGCGTGTGGACCAGGGCCACCCACTCGCCCTCGACGTGGCGCTCGAGCTGGCGCAGGCCGGCGGCCTCGAAGGCGGCGACGACCTCGTGCTCGCGGCTGTCGATGATGCCCGAGCTGATCAGCAGCCCGCCGGGGGCGAGGGCGGCGGTCATATCGGCGGCCAGGATGACCAGGACGCGGGCGATCAGGTTGGCGGCGATCAGGTCGAACT
Organism: uncultured Oscillochloris sp.; assembly: GCA_964555675.1. GTDB lineage: Bacteria > Chloroflexota > Chloroflexia > Chloroflexales > Chloroflexaceae > CAIWXH01. The sequence continues at coordinate 28,247 of CAZKTU010000048.1, read as the reverse complement.
GAACCTCATCGAATGGCGGGCCTGAATCGGCCACTGCGCCCGGCGCCTGCGGCGCATCGCCGAAGTTGCCGCTGAGCCAGTGGCCCATGGTATTGCCGGCGCCCAGGCTGCCCTCGGCCGCTGTGACCCGGTCGGCGACGCCGTTGCGGGCGACATTCTCGGCGGCCACCTGGGCGGCGACAGGGTCGTTGTCGAGGGCGAGGACCGGGGCGCCGCCGAGCTTGGCCGCGGCGATGGCGAGGATGCCCGAGCCGGTGCCCAGGTCGAGGATGCGCTGGCCCGGGCTGACCATCCGCTCGAGCAGGCGCAGGCAGAGCTGGGTCGTCGGGTGCAGACCCGTGCCGAAGGCCATACCGGGGTCGAGGTTGAGGATGATATCGCCGGGCCCGGGCTCGTGCTCGAGCCACGAGGGCACGATCACCGTGCGCTCGCCGACGCGCATCACGTGGTAGTGCTGCTTCCAGGCGTTGGCCCAGTCTTCCTCCTCGACGGTGCGCACCTGCAGCGAGCCGACGGGGCGCATCTGGCCGAGGTGCCAGAGGCCCTGCTCGATGCGCTGGCGGGTGTCCTCGGTCTGCTCGTCGAGGGGCAGGTAGGTGCGCAGCAGGGCGGGGCGGGACAGGTCGTAGCTGAACTCGGGGCCCTCGTCGCCCGGCGTCCAGGCCGGCTCGACCACGACCCCGCCGTTATAGCCGAAGCGGGCCAGAATCTCTGAGACCGACTCGACCGCTTCGTTATCGACCTGGACGGAGAGTTCGAGCCATGTCATAGTTAAAGTTTCCAGCGAGTGCCCTGGGGGCTATCCTCGAGTGTCACGCCGAGGCTGGCGAGCCGGTCGCGGACGAGGTCCGAGAGGGCGAACTGCTTCGCCTTGCGCAGCTCGGCGCGGACCTCGATCAGCAGATCGACGAAGGGTGCGACGTCCTGGCTCTTGCCCTTGGGGGCCGGGTTAAGGCGCAGGCCGAGGACGCCGGCCAACTCCTTGAAGGTGGCCTGGGCCGCGGCGAAGGGCGCCCCGCCGATGCCGGCGTCGCGGGCGCTGTTGAGCGCGCGCACCAGCTCGAAGAGGGCGGCGAGGGCCCCGGCGGTGTTGAAGTCGTTGTCCATGGCCAGGGCAAAGCCCTGGCGGGCGTCGTCGGCGACCCTGGCGAGCGCATCTGCGGCGGGGCCGCTCTCGGTTGCGCCGACGGCGGGCTGCAGGGCGGTGAGCAGCCGCTCGAGCTTGCGGGCGTTGTCGGCGGCGATCTCGCTGTTGTAGGTGAGGGGGCTGCGGTAGTAGCTGCCGAGCACGATCAGGCGGAAGACATCGGCGTCGTACTGCTCGAGGAAGTTGGCGACCGTCACCACATTGCCGAGCGACTTCGACATCTTCTCGACCTCGCGGGTCTGGGGGTTGACCAGCTGCAGCATGCCGTTATGCACCCAGTAGCGCGAGAAGGGCTTGCCGGTGAGGCTCTCGCTCTGGGCGATCTCGTTCTCGTGGTGGGGGAAGACCAGGTCGTTGCCGCCGCCGTGGATGTCGATCTGCTCGCCGAGGTGCTTGACGCTCATGGCCGAGCACTCGATATGCCAGCCCGGGCGGCCCTCGCCCCAGGGGCTTGGCCAGGACGGCTCGCCGGGCTTGGCGCCCTTCCAGAGGGCGAAGTCGGCGGGCGACTCTTTGCGCGGGTCGACCTCGAAGCGGGTGCCCGAGAGCATCTCGCCCAGGGAGCGGCCCGAGAGCTTGCCGTAGTCGGGGTCGCTGGCGACGCGGAAGTAGACATCGCCCTCGGCGGCGTAGGCGTGCCCGCCGTCGATCAGGCCCTGGATGAAGGCGATGATCTCGGGGATGGTCTGGGTGACGCGGGGGTAAGCCGTGGCCGGCTGCACATTCAGGGCGGCCAGCTGGGCCAGGAACTCGTCGGCGAGCTCGGAGGAGAGCTGCAGGGCGTCGCGGCCGAGCTTCTCGGCGCGGGCGATCACCTTGTCGTCGACGTCGGTGAAGTTGACGATATGGCGCACGTCATAGCCGCGGTACTCGAGGTAGCGCCTGATCACGTCGAAGACGATCGCCGACATGGCGTGGCCGATATGGGCGTCGTCATAGGGTGTGACGCCGCAGACGTACATACGCACCGCGCCGGGCTCGATGGTCTCGAAGGGCTCGGCTTTGCGGGTCAGGGTGTTATAGATGCTGATTGCCATCGGGGCCTCTCCTAAATCCCGGAGCCCAGATTATACTCCTCATCCTGACGGCCGTTGCGGCGGTCGTCGTCGAGGATGCGCCAAAGACTTGCGGGCAGGGCGTCGTAGGAGAGATGGTGCTCGTCGTGGTGGGTCTGGGTCGTCTCCTCGAGGTCGGCCATGCGGGCCTCGAGCTCGAGGACCTTGGCGCGCAGACCGCGCAGCATCTCGCCCTCGGGGTCGGGCAGGCTCTCGATGCGCCGGGTCTCGCCGGTGGCGGGGTCGCGGGCGGCGACCACGCGGGCCGGTACGCCGACGGCCGTCGAGTGGGGCGGCACATCCTTGACCACCACGGCGCCGCCGCCCACGCGCGCGCCCTCGCCGATAGTGATCGCGCCGAGCACAATCGCGCCCACCCCGATCACCACATTGTCCTCGAGGGTCGGGTGGCGCTTGCCCTTCTGCTTGCCGGTGCCGCCGAGGGTCACGCCCTGGTAGAGCATCACCCCATTGCCAATCTCAGAGGTCTCGCCGATCACCACGCCCATGCCGTGGTCGATGAAGAAGCCGCGGCCGATGCGGGCCCCGGGATGGATCTCGATCCCGCTGAAGAAGCGTGAGATCTGCGAGATCAGGCGGGGCAGGAAGGGCACGCCGCGCTTCCAGAGGGCGTGGGCCAGGCGATGGAGCACAATCGCGTGCAGGCCAGGGTAGAGCAGCACCTCGGGCAGGCTACGGGCGGCCGGGTCATTGCGGAAGATCGCGCGCACATCATCGCGCAGGATGCGCAGGACGTTCGAGTCATCCATTGGGCACCTCTCGCTGGGTTGACTTCCGACGGCGGGGGCGGCGGAAACGCACCTAGGGGCGCTGCATGGCGCAGCGCCCCTGACTACAGATGCACCCGTGGCGAGCGGCGCGACCGGCGACGGCGTAGCCGGGCCGGCCCTCGGACAGGCTGAGAGCGTTAGGCGTCGGTGCTTGCGGGAGCAGGGTCACTCTTTACGCTCTTCTCGGTCGTCTCGCTCTTCTCGGTTGATACACTCTTCTCGGTCGTCTCGACCTTCTCGGCGCCCTCGGCCTTCTTGGCGGGCTCGGCGCCGACCGCGCTGCTGCCGGTGCCGCGGCTGTCGTTAATATACCAGCCCGAGCCCTTGAAGACGACGCCAGCCGGCTGGATCACCCGGCGGACCTTGCCCGACTGCCCGCAGCGGCAGACGGTCAGGGGCTCGTCCTTGAAGCTCTGAAACTGCTCGAACTGCTTGCCGCAGGCGTCACAGGCGTAGACGTAGGTAGGCATAACCTTGTTCGACCTCCGTGCCGTTAAGACTTGTGTGAGCGTGCCACATTCCAAGGAGGGCGCTCGCCTCTGGTGCGATGGCCCTCCTTGATACCCGGTGCGGGTATACACGTGCTATGGTCTATTGTACCTGAAGGATTGCCACGGTGCAATTAGACCTTTGTTAGATGTCCAGGGGTGGGCCCCTTCACAGGCCTCGTATAATAGAGCTAGGACATGACGCAGCGAGACAAAGGACGGTCCGTATGCAGGAATATTTCGAGTTTGGCCTGGGTGGCCGGGTGCTCTACAAGGCTGGCCTGGCCCGCGAGTTGGGCCAGGTCCTCGAGGAGATGGGCGTGCGCCGGGCCTTTGTCGTGGCCGATCAAGGGGTGGTCGCCGTCGGGCTGCTCGCGCCGGTCCTGGCCGGCCTCGAACCCGGCGTGGCCGTCGTCGGCGTGCTCGACAACGTCCCCGCAAACTCCTCGCTGCGCGTCGTGACGGCCGGCGCCGAGGCCGCCCGCGCCGCCGAGGCCGACGTGATCATCGCCGTCGGCGGCGGCAGCCCGATCGACACCGCCAAGGGCATCAGGCTGCTGGCCACCTTCGGCGGCTCGATCCCCGAGTACGAGGGCTACAATGTGATCCCGGGCCGGCTCATGCCCATGGTCGCACTGCCTACCACCGCAGGCACGGGCAGCGAGGTCACCTCGATCGCGGTCATCCTCGATGAGGACGAGAACCGCAAGATTTCGCTGGTAAGCCGCTACCTCTACCCCGATATTGCTGTGCTCGACCCGGATCTGACTCTGACCCTGCCCCCGCGGCTCACGGCTGCCACCGGGATGGACGCCCTCTCGCACGCGATCGAGACCTATGTCTCGACCGAGAATAACCCCTTCAGCGACAGCCTGGCTCTGTCGGCGATCGATCTGATTGCTACCCACCTGCGCGATGCCGTGCAGAGCGGCAATGATCGGGAGGCCCGCGGCCAGATGCTCCTGGCCTCGACCATGGCCGGGATTGCTTTCTCGAACAGCTTGCTCGGCGTGGTCCACGCGATCGCCCACGCGATCGGGGCGAAGTATCATGTCCACCACGGCACGCTCAACGCCCTGATCCTGCCCTACGCGATGCACTACAACAGCGTCGTCGCCCCCGAGCGCTATGTGCGCATCGCCCGCGCCATGGGCGTGAACGCCGGCGGCCGCAGCGACGAGGAGGTGATCGCCGACGGCGTGCTGGCCGTGCGCACCCTCGTCGCAGACTGTGGCCTGCCGACCCGCCTGCGCGACGTCGAGGTCCCCGAGGAGGCCCTGCCCGAGCTGGCTGCCCTCTCGATCGTCGAGCCGGCGATCTTCAACAACCCGCGCATCGCCACCGAAGAGGAGCTGCTCGAGCTGCTCACGGCGATGTGGTGAGGCGAGCCGGCGCTACGACAGGACTGCGCCGGCCTCCACCTGCGCCCCTGCGGCCACGGACGCCCCGCGGCCCAGAATGGCCCCACGGGTGATGATCTGCTCGTGAGTGAGGACGCCGCGTAGCTCGGCGGTCGGCCGCAGCTCGGCGAAGGCCCGCGCCGCGAGCACGGCCCCCGCGCCGACCGACGCGCCGTCGTCGAGCCAGCTCGCGCTGACCCGGGCGCCCTCGCCCACGGACGAGCCGGCGGCCAGGACGCTCGCCTCGACCAGGGCCCCGGCGCCCACCCTGCTGCCGGGGCCGATCGCTGCGGGCCCGACGATCTGCGCCTCGGGGTGGATGACGGCCTCGGGGTGAATGTAGACCGGGCCTGCGGGGCGGCGCGCTGCCAGAAACTGAGCCGCGCTCAGGGCTTCCCAGGGGGTGCCGACGGGCACCCAGTGGCCGGTGCAGACGTGGGGCAGCACGGGGTCGGTGGCGGCGATGGCGCCGATCAGGTCGGTCAGCTCGAGCTCGCCCCGCGGCGAGGGCGTGATCCGCTCGAGCAGGGGGAAGACGGCGGCGTCGAACTGATAGATGCCGGGGTTGGCCAGGGCGCCAGGGGGCGGGCTGGGCGGCTTCTCGAGGATGCCGTGTACCAATCCGTCGGCGACCTCGAGCACGCCGAACGAGCGCGCGTCGGCCACCGGCAGCCCCGCGACACCGTAGCGCCCGCGGCAGACGCCGAGCACGTCCTCGCGGGCGATCAGGTTGTCGCCGTAGAGCAGAAAGAAGGGCTCGTCGATCGGCCGCGCGGCGAGCACCGCCCCGGCCGTGCCGTTGACCACCCGCTGCTGCACATAGCGCAGACTCATGCCGCGATACTCGCGGCCGAAGGTCGCCTCGATCATGTCGGCGCGATAGCCGACCACCAGGGTCACCCGGTCGACCAGGCCGTGCAGCTCGTCGAGGATATGGGCGAGGAGAGGACGGTCGAGGAGCGGGATCAACGGCTTGGGTCTGTGGAGGGTGAGCGGACGGGTGCGCTTCGACTCGCCGGCGGCAAGGATGACCGCGTGGCGCGTCGCGCACGGGGGCTGGGGGTTCTGGGCCATGGGGGCTCCTTTGCTGGCGCGCTCCGCGTGAGAGCATACCACAAAGCGCCCCCGGCCTCGAAGAGCCGGCGCGCCCGGCTACGCGGTCAGCTGCTGGGCGAGCAGGATGGCCTGGGCGACCTCGCGCATGGTCTTGCGGCTGTTCATGGCCAGCTGCTGGATCTTGCGGAAGGCCTCGGACTCGGTCATGCCCTGCTGGTCCATCAGGTAGCCCTTGGCGCGCTCGACCAGCTTGCGGGTCTCGAGGCGGTCCTTGAGCTGGCCGAGCTCCTTGCGGCGGTCGACCTGCTCGGCCCAGCGGGCGATGGTCACCTCGATCAGGGGCATCAGCTCGGCGTCGCGCACCGGCTTGATCAGGTAGCCGAGGACGCCGGCCTCGCGGGCCTGCTCGACCAGCTCGCGCGAGCTGTAGGCCGTGAGCAGGAGCACGGGGGCCATACCATCGCCGACGATCTGCCTGGCCGCGGAGATGCCGTCGCAGTCGGGCATCTTGATGTCGAGCAGCACAAGGTCGGGGCGTAGCTGCCTGGTCAGGTTGACGGCGCTCTGGCCGTCGCCGACCTCGCCCACCACCAGATAGCCTTGCTCCTGGAGCGTCTCGCGCAGGTTCATCCGAATCAGCGGTTCATCATCGGCAATCAGGATTCGCTTGGTCATAGCCTACCCTCTAGCAAAAACAAAAGTGGCCCCGCGCACGCCGACGACGGCGCAGCAGGGCCACAGTGCAACCTGTTTGCGGTATGGGCTAGTATACTGTCCGCCGAGGGTGGCGGGCTACGGAACAATTGTACAAGCCTGCCTGTACTTTGTAGAGGTGGAGGGCCTGGCCCTCCACGCCTTCTTGCAGGTTAGAGCGGGTCGACCCCGTGACCGGCCGCAATCTGGCCAAGCTCGAGGCGGGCCCCGCTCTGGCGGAAGCCGCCCCTGAAGGGGTTTGTGGCCATAAACATCGGGGTATCGAGGTCGACGAACTCGAAGCCGCCCAGGCCGGCGGCGAAGTGGGCCGACATGGTCATGGCCAGGAGCGACTCGACCATGCCGCCGATCATCAGGCGCAGGCCCGCAGCCCGGCAGATGGCCGCGATGTCGAGGGCCTCGACCACGCCGCACTTCATCAGCTTGATATTGACGACGTGGACCGACTGCTCGAGGGCCAGGCGCAGGACACTGGCGGCGCTCGCGGCGCTCTCGTCGGCGGCGACCGCCACGTCGCCCCAGCGCGTCAGCCTGGCCAGGCCCTCCCAGTCGTCGCCGGGCACGGGCTGCTCGAGCAGGGCCGGCCTGATCTGCTGGGCGTGGAGTGCGCCCATCAGCTTGAGGGCGGCGTCGGCGCTCATGCCGCCGTTGCCGTCGAGGATGAGGGGGGCGTCGGGGGCCACCGCGTGGATGGCGACCACCCGCTGCAGGTCGAGGTCGAGGTCGCCCGAGCCGATCTTGACCTTGATGGTGCTGATGCCGCGGGCGAGGATGTCGAGGGCCGCCGTCGAGGCCGCTTCGACGCTGCCGGTGGTGATCGTCATGTCGGTCTCGAGGGCGCTGCCGGCGCCGCCGAAGAAGGCCCACAGGGGCAGGCCGGCCCGCCTGGTCAGGGCGTCGAGCACGGCGGTCTCGATGGCGCAGCGGGCGCTGCCGGAGTCGCCGATGGCCTCGCGCAGCGTCGCGGCGATCGGACGCCACTCGCGCACGTCGGCGCCCTCGACCTGCGCGCGGACGCGCTCGATGGCCGAGCGCGCGCTGGCCTGGGTCTCGCCGTTGAAGGCGGGGAAGGGCGCGGCCTCGCCGTAGCCGCGCGTGCCGTCGGCCAGCTCGAGGGTGACCAGCAGGTTGCGGGCGATCTCCTGGGCGCCCCCGGCGATGCCGAAGGGGACGTGCAGGGGGATGTCGAGAGTCTCGACCGTGAGCGAGCGGATGGTCGTCGGTGCAGACATAGAGGTCCCTTACGGCCGCCGTTGCCGCTGAAGGTAGGCGGTAATGGTCCCGAGCACAATCAGGGCGCCCAGGGCTTGCCAGAGAGAGGTGAGCTGCTCGCCGAGCAGCAGCGAGGCCAGGGCCAGGGTCGCCACCAAGCGCCAGGCCATGGTGCTGCTCACCAGGGGCGCCCCGAGGTGGCGCAGGGCCGCGATCTGCCCAAGGTTGGCCCCGAGCAGCACGAAGATCACGAAGGCGAAGAAGGCGCCCCAGTCAGACGGCGCGAGGGTCAGGTAGCGGCCCCAGTCCTCGCCGATCAGCAGGCTGAGGGCGCCCGAGGTCGCGGTGAGGGCGACGAGCTGCACCAGCAGCACGGCCTCGCCCGGCACGGCCGCCTTCACGGTGCGGGGCACCAGGATCATATACAGCGACAGCGAGAGCATGCTGATCACGGCCAGGCCGATGCCGAGCAGGTCGCCGCCGCTCAGGGCCAGGCTGAAGCCGTGCCCGCCGATGTCGCCGCTCATCATCAGCAGCGAGCCGAGCAGCGAGACCCCGATCGCCGGCCAGGTGTAGGGCGGCAGCTTCTCGCGGAAGAGGGCCGCGCTGAGCAGGGCGACGACCAGGGGCGTCATCAGGGTGATCAGCTGCACATAGATCGCCAGGGTGAAGCGGGCCGAGAGCACGTTGGTGATTGCGCGCAGCACGACGACCAGAGTGAACCCCCAGATCGCGGGCGAGCGCAGGAAGCGCCGCTCCATGCGCTTGATCACCAGAGGCGCGAAGACCGCCAGGGCGATCAGGTTGCCGAGGGCCAGCAGCGCCATGCTCGGCAGGCCGCTGACCGTCTGCAGGTAGCGCGCGAGGACCGGGTAGGCCCCCCACGCGGTGTGGGCGAAGAGGGCGACCCCCATCCAGGCCCACGAGATGCCCGCCTGGTCGTGCTGGCCGCGCGCCGTCGGCAGCGATGTTGCTTTGCTCATAATATGTCCTGCAGGTTAGGCGGCGCGGCGTTGCGACAGGGGCCATTATAATGCCAGCGGCTATTAGTTCATACCGCCCCTGGTCCGATCGGCAGGGGCGCGAGCAAGCCGATGATTCTCCTCGCAGACCTGATCGCCGCCGGCGGACGGCTCCACGGCCCGCAGGGTGCCGGGGCCTTCGCCGACTGGAGCTACGACTCGCGCCTGACCTCCCCGGAATCATGCTTTATCGCCCTGCGCACCGCCCGTGCCGACGGCCACGACTATATCGCCGCCGCCGTTGCCGCGGGGGCCGCGGGCGTGCTCTGTCGCTGGCCCCCTGCCGACGCCGCGGGCGCGACGGTTATCCTCGCCGACGACCCCCTGCTGGTGCTCCAGCGCTGGGCCGCCGCCCGCCTGGCCCGAGTCGCGCCCCTGGTGCTGGGCGTGACCGGCAGCGTCGGCAAGTCCGGCACGCGCCGTGCTCTGGCCGCGGTGCTGGCCCCCCACGGCCCGACCTTCCAGAGCAGGCGCAGCTTCAACTCGCTGCTCGGCCTGCCCGTGGCCCTCGCACGCCTGGGTGATGGCGACCGCTACGCCGTCCTCGAGTACGGCAGCGACCGCCCGGGCGAGCTCGCGCGCCTGACTGACCTCTTCAGGCCCCAGGTCGCCGTGATCACGACGATCGGCGAGGTCCACCTGCGCGGCTTCGGCGACCTTGCAGGGGTCGCCGCCGAGCATGGCGCCCTGGTGGCCGCCCTGCCTCCCGGCGGCGCAGCCGTGCTGAACGGCGACGACCCTTGGGCGGCCGCCCTGGCCGGCGGGATTGACGCGGGCAGAACAATCACCTATGGTTTCGGGCCCGCCAGCGACCTGCGCGCAGAGGCGGCGGAGTATGACCTGGCGGGCACGCGCCTGCGCCTCCGCTGGCGCGGCGGGGCGCCCGTGACGGCGCACATCCCCCTGGTGGGCGAGCCGGCCGCCTACGCGGCCCTGGCGGCCGTGGCGGCGGGCCTTGCCTGCGGGCTACAGCTCGAGGCCTGTGTCGCCTCTCTGGCCGCCGTAGAGCCCCTGGCGGGCCGGCTCCGCCCGCTGCCTGCGCGAGGCGGCGCCACCATACTCGACGACACCTTCAGCGCCTCGCCGCCCTCGGCGCGGGCCGCCCTGCGGGCCCTGGCGGGGCTGCCGGCCCGCCGGCGCATCGCCGTCCTCGGCCCCAACGCCGACTTGCCCACGGGCGACGCCGACTTCTCGGCCGAGCTGGGGGCGCTCGCCGCCCATTGCGCCGACCAGGTGGTGTTGCTGGGCGACTGGGGAGTGGCCGGCGCCCGCGCGGCGCGCCAGACCCGGCCGGGGGTGGCGGTGGCGGTGGTCGACACGGTCGAGGCCGCCCTGGCGGCCCTGCCCGCCGCCCTCGGCCCGGGCGACCTGCTGCTGGTCAAGGGCGGCGCAGAGGCGCGCCTGGAGCGGCTGGTGGCGCGGCTGGTCGCACCGGCTGAGATGGAGGCGGCGGCCACGACGCTCGTGCGCCAGGAGCCGGGGTGGCGCACGGTGCGCATCGGCGCGCCCGATCGGCCGACGTGGCTGCGGGTGGATCTGGACGCGATCGCGGGCAATGTGCGGCTGCTGGCGAGGATCGCCGGCGCGCCGCTGATGGCCGTGCTGAAGGGCGACGGCTACGGCCATGGCGCGGTCAGAGCGGCCCGGGCCGCCCTCGGGGCCGGGGCGGCCGCCCTGGCCGTGGCCACCCTTGGCGAGGGGCGAGCCCTGCGCAGTAGCGACATCGGGGCGCCGATACTGGTGCTCGGCTACACGCCGCCCTGGCAGGCCGACGAGGCGGTGCGCCTGGGTCTGGCCTGCACCCTCTTCGACGGAGATGCGGCCCAGGCTCTGAGCGACGCAGCCCTGGCGGCGGGGCGGCGCGCGGTCGTACACGTTAAGGTGGATACGGGCATGGGCCGGCTCGGACTGCACCCCGACGAGGCTGGCCCATTCCTCGCCCGGCTGGGCGGTCTGCCGGGTCTCGAGGTGGCCGGCATTTACACCCACTTCGCCTCGGCCGACGCCGCGGATCTGGCTTCGGCCGAGGCCCAGTTGGCCCGCTTTCTGGGGCTGCTGCGCGCCCTCGAGGCGGCGGGGCTGCGCCCGCCCCTGGCCCACGCCGCCAACAGCGCCGCGGCCCTGCGTCTGCCGGCCGCGCGGCTCGACATGGTGCGGGCCGGCATCGCCTGCTACGGCCTGGCGCCCTCGGCCGACGCGCCGCTGCCGCCGGGCTTCCGGGCGGCCCTCAGCTTTCACAGCGAGGTGGCCCAGGTCAAGGCGCACCCGGCGGGGACGCCGATCTCATACGGCGGCGCGTTCGTCACCCGGCGCCCATCGTGCATCGCGACCATCCCGGTCGGCTATGCCGACGGGCTGCGGCGGAGCCCGCCGTGGCGCGAGGTGCTGGTGCGCGGGCGGCGCGCGCCGATCGTGGGGCGCATCTGCATGGACTACGCCATGGTCGACGTGAGCGAGGTCGCGGGGGTACGGCGAGGCGACGCCGTGGTGTTGATCGGCGAGCAGGGGGGCGAGCGGATCGGCGCCGACGAGGTGGCCGGCTGGCTCGATACGATCAGCTATGAGGTGATCACGGGCATTCTGCCGCGGGTGCCGCGCGAGGTCGGCGAGGGGGCGGCCCCGCCCTGAGCCGCCGACCCCCGGGGCTACTCGAGGCCGAGATACTTCTTCTGGACGGCCTCGTTCTCGCGCAGGGCCTTGGCCTCATCCTCGAGCACGATCGCGCCGCTCTGAAGCACATAGCCCCGATGGGCGATGCCGAGGGCCTGGAGGGCGTTCTGCTCGACCAGGAGCACGGTCATGCCCTGGCTGTTGATCGTCTGGATGATCTCGAAGATCTGCTCGACGAGCACGGGGGCGAGGCCCATCGAGGGCTCGTCGAGGAGCAGCACCTGGGGGCGGGTCATGAGAGCCCGACCGATGGCGAGCATCTGCTGCTCGCCGCCCGAGAGGGTGCCGCCCTTTTGCGAGGTGCGCTCGCGCAGACGGGGGAAGAGCGAAAAGACCCGCTCCAGGTCCTCCTGGTAGGTTGCGTTGCGGGTACTGTGCAGGTAGGCGCCCATCTCGAGGTTCTCGAGGACGGTGAGGCGCGGGAAGATGCGCCGGCCCTCGGGCGACTGAGCGATACCCATCTTCACAATCTCGTGCGAGGCCACCTTATCGATGCGCTGGCCACTGAAGCGCACCTCGCCGATCTTGGGCGTGAGCAGGCCCGAGATCGTACGCAGGGTCGTGCTCTTGCCGGCGCCGTTGGAGCCGATCAGGGTGACGATCTCGCCCTTATCGACCGTGATCGAGATGCCCTTGAGGGCGTGGATCTTTCCGTAGTACGTGTGGACGTTGTGCAGCTCAAGCAGGGCCATAGCACACCTTATCAGGAGTCGGCCGTCAGGCTGACGGTGTAGATGACGGGGCCGCCGCGGCCGTCTTTGTCGCAGCCGGGGAAGCTGCGGTCAAGGAGCGAGCGATAGTAGGCGGCGTTCAGCAGGTTCGGGCGTTTGCGCCACTCGTAGACGACCTCGACCGGGTAACCCATGGTCTCGTCGTAGCGCACCAATGTAGAGATTGTGCCGCGGCATGCGCACATCGACGGGTCGGGGTAGCAGTTCGCCTCGGTGCGCTCGAGCTCTTCGATCCAGTTGAAGAGGCGCGGCACCGTCCAGGTGGCGGGCATGCCGCAGGTATTGGCGATTGGCGTTGCGCGTTCGTCCTGGGTCGCCATCTGCTGGTCGCAGGTGGCCAGGCGGGTCTGCTGGCTCACACTGAGGGTGTAGCTGGCGACGCCGTTGGCGGCCCAGAGCCGGCGGGCCTCGGCGAGGCTGCTGCTGGCCGCCGCCGGCTCGCGCAGGGCCGCGAGGGCGACGAGGCTGAGCGCGAGGGCCAGAGCCCCCACGCCAGCCACCCAGCGCCACTTGCTGCGTCTCAGCCAGGCCATAGGCCACCTCCGTGTTTTTGGGGCGCCGGGCGTAGGGGGCGCGCCCCTAGGCCGGGTTGCCGGCGGCGCCCTTGCCGAGGTAGGCCTCGATCACCCGCGGGTTGCTGCGGATGACCCCGGCGTCACCCTCGGCGATCTTGGTGCCGTAGTCGAGGACCGAGATGCGCTCGGAGATCGACATCACCAGGCGCATATCGTGCTCGATCAGCACCACCGTCAGGCCCAGATCGTCGCGCAGGCGGCGGATCAGCTCGGTGGCCTCGCCGGTCTCCTGGGGGTTCATGCCGGCGGTCGGCTCATCGAGCAGGATCAGCTTGGGGTTGCCGGCCAGGGCCCGGGCGATCTCGAGGCGGCGCTGGTCGCCATAGGGCAGGTTCTTGGCCAGCTCGTCGCGTTTGTTGTCGAGGCCGACATAGGCCAGGCGCTCGCGGGCCTTCTCGCGGGCCTGCAGCTCTTCGCGGCGCACGCCTGCTGCGCGGGTGACGATCTGCCAGAAGGGCGCGTGCAGCAGCGTATGCATGCCGATCAGGACATTCTCGAGCACGGTCATATTGCCGAAGAGGCGGATGTTCTGGAAGGTCCGGCGCATCCCCAGGGCGGCGATCTCGTCTGGTCGGCTGCCGGCGATCGACTTGCCGTCGAAGATCACGCTACCCTTATCGGGCTTATAGATCCCGGTGAGGATATTGAAGAAGGTGGTTTTGCCGGCGCCGTTGGGGCCGATCACGCTGACGATGCGCCCCTTCTCGATCGTCAGGGTCACGTCGTTGACGGCGGTGAGGCCGCCGAAGGTCTTGGTGATATTCTTGGCTTCGAGCAGTGTCACGACGCACCTCGTCAGGTTTTGAGGCCTATTTCGGGCTCGGTATAGGTCGGCGGCGGGCGCTCGATATCGTCGGGCACGCTCGGGTCGTCGCTCTCGGCCAACTCTTCGCGCCGACGCTCGTCGGGCAGGATGCCTTCGGGGCGGAAGATCATCATCAGCACCAGCAGGATGCCGAAGAGCAGGCGCTGATACTGGGTCGGGTCGAAGGTCTCGGGGATGGGGAAGCCGGCGTCCTGGGCCTCGCGCAGCACGGTGGCGATACGCGGCAGGATCTGCAGGTCGAGTAGGGTCACCAGCACCGCGCCGAGCATAACGCCCGGGATGGAGCCCATGCCGCCGAGGATGACCATCGAGAGGATGTTGATCGAGCGCAGCAGGTCGAAGGTGGGCGGGTTGATGAAGAGCTGCTTGGCGGCGAAGACGACGCCCATGGCCCCGGCGAACGAGGCGCCGACGGCGAAGGCGAGCAGCTTCATGCGCACCAGGGGGATGCCCTGGGCGATCGCGGCGGTCTCGTCCTCGCGGATGGCCTCCCAGGCTCGGCCGATGCGCGAGCTCTTCAGGCGGCTGACCACGACAATCACGACCAGCACGATCGCCAGCACGATGAAGTAGAAGAACTGCTGGTAGAACTGCAGGTCGTCGAGCGTGACGCCCATGCTGCGCAGGAAGTCGGCGAAAACCAAGGGCGGCCGCTCGATGTCGCGGATACCCTGCGAGCCGTTGGTGATATTAATCGGCTTATCGAGGTTATTCGCGAGCACGCGGATCACCTCGCCGAAGCCCAGGGTCACGATCGCCAGATAGTCGCCGCGCAGGCGCAGCACCGGCAGGCCGAGCAGCACGCCGAAGACGCCGCCGGCGATCAGGCCGAACAGGATGAAGGGGTAGAACATGATCGGGGGCACGGGGCTCCAGGCCGGGTTGATCAGCGTGATCTGCGGGGTGCTGAAGATGCCCCACAGATAAGCGCCCACGGCGAAGAAGGCCACGTAGCCGAGGTCGAGCAGGCCGGCGAAGCCGACCACGACGTTGAGGCCGAGGGCCAGAGCCACGAAGATGCCGGCCTGTGTGGCAACGTCGATATAGAACGGGTTGAGGGTGCCGAAGAGCGGCAGCACAATCACCAGCATCGCCACGCCCAGGGCGATCTTGAAGAGCCGCGCCACCTTCGAGCGGAAGACGAACAGCAGCAGCAACAAGAAGAGCACGAACACGATGTCCGAGCTCAGCCCCGTGCGCGGGTTGCTCAGCAAGAGCCACGTACAGACGGCGGCATACAGGCCCAGGAAGGCGTAGGCGGTCGGCCCCTGGCTCAGCGTGGCCTTGACTCGTCCCCAGGCGCTGGTCGGTTGGGTCGTCGTCGCCATTGCGCTACACCTTTGTCGTCGTCGCCTCGCCGAGGAGGCCCGCGGGTCGGAAGATCAGGATGAGGATCAGGATGCTGAAGGCCACAATGTCGGAGTAGGCCGCGCCCGAGATCGCCCCATTGGTGAACAGACCCAGGTACGAGGCCACGAAGGCCTCGAGGAAGCCGAGCACGATCCCGCCGACCATGGCCCCGGTGATGTTGCCGATCCCGCCCAGCACGGCGGCCGTGAAGGCCTTCAGGCCGGGGATGAGGCCCATGTAGGGGTTGACCGCGCCGACATTCAGCCCGAACAGGGCGCCCGCGGCGCCGCCGAGGGCCCCGCCGATCAAGAAGGTCAGCGAGATAATCTGGTTGACATTGATGCCCATCAGGCTCGCCGTCGACATATCCTGGGCCGTGGCCCTGATGGCCTTGCCGAGGCGGGTGGCGTTCACCAGGTAGTTGAGGCCGACCAGCATCAGAGTGGCCACGGTGATGAAGACCAGGGCCTTGGGGCTGAGGATGACCGGCACCGGGCGCTCGCCGAGGGTCATCTCGAAGAGGGTGATCGGCTTGCCGAAGTCGGGGGTGTTGTAGCGGGCGTTGAAGCCCAGGGGCTCGTCGGTGGGGAAGTTGGTCATGAAGAGGCGCGCGGCGTCCTGCAGGATCAGCGAGACGCCAATGGCCGAGATCAGCGGCACCAGTTTGGGCGCGTTGCGCAGGGGCCTGTAGGCGATACGCTCGACCGTGACGGCGAGCACCCCGCTGACCACCATGCCCGCCATGACCACAATCACCACGAACAGGATGGGGTTGAAGCCCTCGATGATGCCGGCCTGGGCCATGAAGTAGCCCACGTACGCGCCCACCACGCCGCCCACCATAAACAGCTCGCCGTGGGCGAAGTTGATGAATTCGAGCACGCCGTAGACCATGGTGTAGCCGAGGGCGATGGTTGCGAACAGGAACCCGCGCACCAGCCCGTCGATGATCACCTGGGGCAGGATGGTGAGTACGCGTGCCAGCAGGTCGGGCCGCGACCCGAGCTGCAGCAGTGCCAGGAGCACGACAATCAGGCTCAGCAAGGCCGCCGCCCCGACGATGAACAGGAGCAGCTGCCCGACCGGCCCGAGGACAGTGCGCAGCAGCTCGCCGAAGGAGCGCTGGCCCGATGACGATGATGAAGAAACCTTCGCTTCCGCAGCCATAACCCTCACCACAGTATTGCATCGCGCGGGAGGCCTGGGCCGGGGGTGTGAACCCCTGGGTGCCTTCCCGCGCGATGTGGGTCACGCGAGCGGGGGGATCATCCCCCCGCCGTCCGGTCAGCC
This sequence comes from uncultured Oscillochloris sp., assembly GCA_964555675.1. Lineage (GTDB taxonomy): Bacteria > Chloroflexota > Chloroflexia > Chloroflexales > Chloroflexaceae > CAIWXH01. The sequence continues at coordinate 11,920 of CAZKTU010000048.1, read as the reverse complement.
TACTGGGGCGGCGCGATATCGAGCCGCTTGACCAGCTCGTTCTCGTTCCACTTGGCCGGGTCGCCGTTCGCCTTCAGCACGAAGTAGGTCGCCGTCTCGGGGTCGCCCTTCGCGTTGAACTTGAAGTTGCCGGTGATCCCACCCAGCTCGGGCAGGCCGCGGATGGCCGCCAGCACGTCGGCCCGCTCGGGCTTGCCGGCCGCATCGACCGCCGCCTTGACCACCGAGGTCATGCAGAGGTTGGCCGCGTCGAAGCCCTGGGCCGCGAAGGGCGCCGCGCCCTCGTTGAACTTGGCCTCGAAGTCCGTGGCGAACTGGGCCGCCGCGGGGAACTGGCTCACCGGCGCGGCCACCGAGGTGTAGTGCATGCCCTCGACGGCGTCGCCGGCCAGCTCGGCCAGGTCGGCAGCGTCGATGCCGTCAGGGCCCATGAACTGGGCCGTGATGCCGCGGTCGCGGGCCTGGCGGAACAGCGGGCCGCCCTGGTCGTAGATCCCGCCGAAGTAGATCAGGTCGGGGTTGGCGGCCTGGATCGGGGTCAGGATGGCCGAGAAGTCGCTCTTCTCCTCGGTGCCCTCGAAGCCCAGCACCTCGGTGCCGTTGGCCTCGGCGGCCTGGCGGAAGAACTCGGCCACGCCCTGGCCGTAGGCCGTGGTGTCGTGGATGATGTAGACCGAGCTCGCGCCCAGCTCTTCGCGGGCGAAGGCCTCGCCCACGGTGCCCTGCACGTCGTCGCGACCCACCACGCGGAAGGCGACCTCGTAGCCACCCTCGGTGATGTTCGGGTTGGTGTTGGCCGGGCTCACCATCGGCAGGTTGGCGTTCTTGTAGTCGGGCAGCGAGGCCAGGGCCACGCCCGAGTTCAGGTGGCCGACCACGCACATGATGTCGGGGTCCGAGACGATGTTCTTGGCGTTGGCCGAGCCGACCTCAGGCTTGGCCTGGTCGTCGAAGGGCACCAGCTCGAACTGCACACCCACGTTCGCCGAGGTCAGCAGCGTGTTCATCTGCTCGACCGCCAGCTCGGCGGCGTTCTTGAAGCTCGTGCCGAGGGCGGCCTGCGGGCCGCTCAGGGGGCCCTGGGTCGCGATCTTGACCGTGCCCACGGCCGTGGCAATCTCGGGGGTCACCGAGGCGGCCGTCTCGGCGGCGAATTCGACGATCGTGCCCGAGGCGCCCTCGGGGGTCGTGCCGCCGGCGGCCTCGCTGCCGGGGGGCGCGATCTCGAGGCGGGTCACCAGCTCGTTGGCGTTCCAGTCGGCGACGTTGGCCTTCAGCACGAAGTAGGTGGCCGGGTTCGGGTCACCCTTCTCATTGAAGTCGTAGCTGCCGGTGATGCCCTCGTAGGCGCCCAGATCCTTGACCGCAGCCAGGACCTGCTCGCGGGTGGGCAGGCCGCCGGCGGCCTCGGCGGCCGAGGCGATCGCCGTGATGCAGACGCCCGCGGCGTCGTAGGCCTGGGCCGAGAAGGGCGGCGCAGCCTCGTTGTAGCCGGCCTCGTAGTCGGTGGCGAACTGGGCCGCGTTGGGGAACTGGCTCACGGGCGCGGCCACCGAGGTGTAGTGCATGCCCTCGGCCGCGTCGCCGGCCAGCTCGGCCAGCACGGGGCTGTCCAGGCCGTCGGGGCCGAGGAACTGGGCGGTGATGCCGCGGTCGCGGGCCTGCTGGAACAGCGGGCCGGCCTGGTCGTAGATGCCGCCGAAGTAGATCAGGTCGGGGTTGGCGGCCTGGATCGGGGTCAGGATGGCCGAGAAGTCGCTCTTCTCCTCGGTGCCCTCGAAGCCCAGCACCTCGGTGCCGTTGGCCTCGGCGGCCTGGCGGAAGAACTCGGCCACGCCCTGGCCGTAGGCCGTGGTGTCGTGGATGATGTAGACCGAGCTCGCGCCCAGCTCTTCGCGGGCGAAGGCCTCGCCCACGGTGCCCTGCACGTCGTCGCGACCCACCACGCGGAAGGCGACCTCGTAGCCACCCTCGGTGATGTTCGGGTTGGTGTTGGCCGGGCTCACCATCGGCAGGTTGGCGTTCTTGTAGTCGGGCAGCGAGGCCAGGGCCACGCCCGAGTTCAGGTGGCCGACCACGCACATGATGTCGGGGTCCGAGACGATGTTCTTGGCGTTGGCCGAGCCGACCTCAGGCTTGGCCTGGTCGTCGAACGGGGCCAGCTCGACCGTGAAGCCGAGGTCGACCAGGGCCTGGGACAGCTGCTCGACGCCCAGCTCGGCGCCGTTGCGGATGCCCGTGCCCAGGGCGGCCTGAGGGCCGCTCAGGGGGCTCTGGGTGGCAATCTTGATCACGCCGCCGGCGGCGGCCGGGGCCTCGGTGGCCGCAGC
>CAZKTU010000048.1:0-9490 GCA_964555675.1 uncultured Oscillochloris sp. | reverse complement strand
TCGGTGGCCGCAGCGGCCGGGGCCTCGGTGGCCGCAGCAGCCGGGGCCTCGGTGGGCGGGGCGGCCGGGGCGCCGCCACAGGCTGCCAGCATGGCCGAGAGGATGGCCACGAGCGCCAGAAGACTCAAGGGTCGCTTCATTCCGCGTAGCTCCTTGTCACAAAGAAGGGAATCTGTTCCAGGTACAGTCGCGCGCTATCTCAACCAGTGGGTTGCCAGCCCCTCGCTTGCGCGCAAGTCAGCGGGTACGCGAGCGTCAAACACCCCCTTTCGGTGTCGTTGTCCCTGACATCGGGTAGGTATCGACACTGAGGCGCTGAACAGCTGGGAACGCCATGCGGCGGCGAGGAGTCTCAGGTTAAGAAAGTATACACGCTTTTACTGGGTAACGAGAGCCGAGTTTACTGGATCGTTATGTGATTGTCAAGCGCCCGCAGGGGCGGTAGAATGGACGTGCGCCCGGGCCTCCGGGCGATCGTCACTATGCTGAGAGTGCTATGCAGGAGCGTTCGCGCGGAGTTCCGATGTGGGTCTGGGGGGCGATCTTCGCCGCCCTGCTCATCTTTATTAGTATCCGCGGCCGCCTGAGCCCGACCAACGAGGCCCTCCGTCAGGCCTTCGCCGTACAGCCCCCGCCCGTCGGCCTCGACCTCGGCTCCGCCCTTCCATCCTTTGATATCGGCTCCCTCCCCGCCGACCTGCAGCAGTCGGCCCGCGACCTGCTGGCCGCCCTCGGCGCGGGCGACGCCGGCCGCCCCGTGCAGCCCGCCGTCGAGACCCCGCGCCTGCGCGTCGAGGTCCGCGAGCTGCGCCCCACCGACGAGGGCCTGCAGGTGCTCGGCGAGGTGACGAATATCAGCGGGGGCGACCTGCTCGTGCCGATCAGCGCCTTCGAGCTGCGCGATAGCTCGGGCGCCAGCTATGTGGCCGGCGGCGGGGCCAGCGCCATCCTTAAGCCCGGCGAGAGCACCCCCCTCGAGCTGACCGTCCCCCTCCCCCCGGGCCGCGGCCTGCTCCTGGTCACCAACCTGCCCCCCGACCAGCCGATCGAGCAGAAGCTGATTGTGGTGGAGAATCCGGGGGGGTAGACGGCAATCGCTCAACGGTTCAGCCGCGCTCGCCGAAGATGGCCCGGCCTACGCGCACGATGGTAGAGCCTTCGGCGATGGCGGCCTCGAAGTCGTCGCTCATGCCCATCGAGAGCTGGCGCCAGTCGGCGGCGGGGTAGCGTCGGGCGAGTTCGTCGCGCAGCTGGCGTAGGGCGGCGAAGGTGGGCCGGGCGGCCTCGGGCGTCTCGCCGATCGGGGCGATCGTCATCAGGCCGCGCACCTCGAGCGTGGGGAGGGCCAGGATACTCTCGACCTCGGGGAGCAGCGCGCTCAGGGCGGGCTCGTTGGCCGCGCCCCCGGGCAGATCAAAGCCATCTTTGCTGGTCTCGCCGCTGACGTTGACCTGAAGCAGGATGGGCAGGCGCCGGTCGGGGGCGACCTGGCGGGCCAGGGCCTCGGCCAGCCGCAGGCTGTCCACCGAGTGGACGAGGTCGAAGAGCTCGACGGCGAGGCGGGCTTTGTTGCGCTGCAGGTGGCCGATCAGGTGCCAGCGGGGCCTGTGGCCCGCGGCCGCGAGGGCGGGAATCTTCTCCGCCGCCTCCTGCACTCGGTTCTCGCCACAGTCGGCGACGCCCGCCCCAAGGGCCTCGGCGATCACCGCGGGGGGATGGGTCTTGGTGACGGCCACCAGCGTGATCTCGGCCGGGTCCCGGCCGGCCCGCTGTGCTGCCTGGGCCATGCGCCCTTTGATTATCGCCAGACGTGCTGCTATATCTTCCAATCTCCCAATCCCCCAGTCACTTCCCCGCATCCCGCGGATCCAGCGCATCGCGCAGCCCGTCGCCCAGGAAGGTGAAGGCGATCACCAGGGTCGAGAGCATCAGCACCGGGAAGAGCAGCATCCACGGCCCCGAGCTGAGGTTGTTGAAGCCGTCGGTCATCATCTGCCCGAGGCTGGTGGGGAAGGGGTTGTTCGGGTCGACCGAGGGCCGCATGCCCACGCCGAGGAAGGTCAGAATGGCCTCGGCGAGGATCAGCGAGGGGATGCTGAACGAGATCGCCACGATGATCGGCGCCAGGATGTTCGGCAGGATATGCCGCGCCAGGATGATGTGCGTGGGGATGCCCAGGGCCCGGGCCGCCTCGATGAACTCCTTCTCCTTCAGCGAGAGCACCTGGCCGCGCACCAGGCGAGCCATGCCCGTCCAGCCGATAATCGCCAGGGCGGTGAAGATCAGCAGCAGGCCGTTGAAGGCCTTGCCGAAGAAGCTGTCGCGGAAGGCCACGGTCAGGGTGATGATGAAGAGCAGGTCGGGGAACGAGGCGATGATCTCGGTGAAGCGCATCAGCAGGTTGTCGAGCCAGCCGCCCGCGAAGCCCGCGACCAGCCCGATCACCACGCCGATCGTCACGATGATAATCTGTGGAGCCACGCCCACGATCAGCGAGACCCGCGTGCCATAGATCAGGCGCGAGAGGATGTCGCGGCCGTTGGTGTCGGTGCCGAGCAGATGGTCGGGGTTCGGCTCGCGCCCGGGGGTGCCCGTCACCCAGACCGGCGGGCGCAGGCTGTTGCGCGCCGTCTGCTCGGTCGGGTTGTGAGGCGCCAGCAGCGATGCAAAGAGTGCGACCAGGATGTAGATCACGACCACGATCATGCCGGCCACTGCGGCCTTGTTGCGGGTTAAGCGGCGCCAGGCGTCGCCCCACAGGCTGCGGGGCTTGGTGGCGCTGAGGTCGATCCCGTCGACCTTGTTGAGGCTGGTTGCCGTCGTCGCCATGCTGCTCCGCCTTACTTGTAGGTGATGCGCGGGTCGACCGCGCCGTATGCGATATCGACCAGCAGATTGGCCACCCCGAGGAAGAAGACGAAGATCAGCGCCCCGGCGATAATCATCGAGTAGTCGCGCTTGCCGATCGCCTCGACCAGCACTTCGCCCATGCCGGGCACCTGGAAGATAATCTCGGTGTAGAGCGTGCCGGTGATCAGGGCCGCCGAGAGCGGGCCGAGGATGGTCACCACCGGCAGCAGGGCATTCTTGAGCATGTGTCGCCAGATCACCAGTTGGTCGCCCAGCCCCTTGGCCTGGGCCGTGCGCACATAGTCCTGGCGCTTGACCTCGAGGATGCTCGAGCGGGTTAGCCTGGTGATGAAGCCCAGCGAGGTCGCCCCCAGGGCGATCGTCGGCAGCACCCACGGCTGGATCGGTTTATCCCAGTCGGGGATGACCGTGAACCATTTGAGCCCTGTGGCGAAGATGATCACCAGCAGGAAGCCTACAATCAGGGTCGAGAGCGAGACGAAGAGCGTCGACACGAAGAGCACTGAGTAGTCGATCCAGGTGTTCTGCTTGAGCGCCGCCAGCACCCCTAGGGGCACCCCGACCAGCACCGCAAACAGCAGCGCCTGCAGGCCCAGGCGCGCCGAGTAGTAGAAGCGGCTGGGCTTGCCCGAGCGGTCGCCAAACAGCTCCTCTTGCACGGTGCGGGCCCCGCGCGAGGCGTAGGTGGGGCCGAAGTTGCCGCCGATCGCGCCCCAGACCACCGCCTGCTGGCCGGTCGCCGGATCGGTCTCGACGTCGAGGAACATGTAGCGCGTGAACTGGCGCCACGCCGGCAGGTCGAGGCCGAACTTCTGGCGCAGCAGCGCCTCGACCCGCGGCGACATCTGCCGGCGTTCGGGGTCGGTGTCGAACGGCCCGCCCGGGGTCATCTTGGCGATCGAGAAGGTGATCAGGCCGACGATGATCAGCACGGGGATCTGCCAGAGCAGCCGGCGGATAATATAGGCGGTCATGCGTGGCTCCAGGCGCGATGTAGAGGGAAGGGTCACGGGGAGGGCCAGGCCCTCCCCGTACGCGTTTACTTGCCGCGAAACACAGTCTCGCTAAGCCCTACGGCTGCACGTCCACGTTCGGCAGGTTGAAGAAGCCGAACCAGTAATCGACGGGCGTAACCGTGTCGCTGGCGATGCCCTGCACGTACGGCTTGACCAGCTCGTAGCCGCTGTTGATGCGGTTGGGCACGAAGACCACGTCGTTGATCAGGATGGTCTCGGCCTCGTTGTAGAGCTCGAGGCGCTTGACGGGGTCCTGCTCGACGTCGGCCTGCTTGATCAGCTCGTCCAGCTCGGGGTTCGAGTAGTTGAGCCGGCTCGAGAGCACGCCATTGGTCTGCCACAGCGAGACCCAGTTCTGCGGGTCGGGGTAGTCCATGCACCAGCCGGCGCTGAAGAAGGCTACCTGGCCCTCCTTCTGCAGGGCGCTGAAGGCGGTCGGCTCGACCGGGTCGAGCTGCACGTCGATGCCCAGGTTCTCCTTCAGCTGGCCGGCCACCCACTGGAAGCGGGCGTCGTTGCGGGCGCTGGCCCCGTAGCTGACCTTGATCTCGGGCAGGCCCTCGCCATTGGGGAAGCCGGCCTCGGCCAGGGTGGCCTTGGCCTGCTCGGGGTCGAAGGTGTAGGCCTTCAGGTCGGGCTGGAAGCCGGGGACGCCGGGCGGGATGAAGGCGTAGTTGACCTGGCCGATCCCGCCGAAGATGTCGCGCACCCAGGCCTCGCGGTCGATCGCCATCGAGAAGGCCTGGCGCACCTGGGGATTGTCGAAGGGCGGGTAGTTCAGGTTGAAGCCGAAGTAGCTCGAGCACGAGCCGGGCACTTCGATCTTGTCGGCACTCAGGCTGGGGTCGCTGTCGATTGTGGCGAGGTCCTCAGGCGCGACTGCGAGCATATCGAGCTCGCCGTTCTGGTAGGCCTGGAAGGCTACCTGGCCCTCGGTGATCATGTAGTACTCGACCCGCGTCAGCTTGACCGGGCCGAGGGGCCCGACATAGTTCGGGTTCGGCTCCCAGACGGCCTTATTGCCGTGGTCCCACTCGGTCAGCACGAAGGGGCCGTTGCCGATGTAGTTCTCGGGGTCGTACCACCAGTCGTCGCCCTTCTCCACGTCGACCTGGCGCGCGGGCGCGCCAATCCAGAGGGCGGCCATGCTCAGGAAGTAGGGGGCGGGGGCGACCAGCTCGATCTCGAGGGTGCTGTCGTCGATCGCCTTGACACCATAGTCGGCCTCGAGCGTGGCCAGGTCGAGGGCCAGGGTGTCGGTCAGGGTCAGGCCCTGGCAGGCCGCGGCCGACCACTCGCTGTAGCCCTTGATGATCCCGCAGGGCAGCGACTGGTACTGGCCGGCGGTCTCGGGGTTGGCCAGGCGCTTCCAGGCGAACTCGAAGTCCTTGGCCGTCAGGGGGCTGCCGTCCGAGTACTTGCTGTCGGGGCGAATCTTGAAGGTGTACTTCAGGCCGTCGGCCGAGGCCTCGACGCTCTCGGCGGTGCCGGGCACCGGGTTCATGTCCTTGTCGAAGGTCATCAGGCCCTGGTAGGCCATCATGATGAACTGGATCTCGGACACGAAGCTCGACTTCTGCGGGTCGACATTGTCGGGCTCGGCGGCGGTGTTGATGCGCAGCACGCCGGCCTCGGCGGTGCCGGTGCTGGCGACGGGGGCTTCTGTGGGCGCAGCGGTGGCCTCGGCGGCGGGGGCGGCCGTGGGCTCTGCGGCGGGGGCGGCGGTGGCCTCGGCGGCGGGGGCGGCCGTGGGCTCGGCGGCCGGCGGGGTGGCCGGGGCGCCGCCACAGGCGGCCAGGACGGGCACGAGAAGCACGAACAACAGGACCCAGGCTGCCGTGCTGCGCCAGTTGGCGTTACGCATCTGTTTCTCTCCTAAGCATCTGTACCGTCGATCGCCAGTGGATCACGCTTGGTGACTACTGCCGTTTTCCGTGGAGCGGACCGGGGAGTTTTTGAGGGGCATGGCCCCTCCCGCTCCCCTCAGGAACTGCTTCGGTCGCGTCAAGCGACGCGCTAGCGGGGAATCTGCGGGCCGGGGGTACGGATCATGACCTGATCGATAGGCAACCTCCCGGGGGCGATGAGTGACGCCCCTTCCACACGAGCCGTCGAGCGCCTGGCGGCGCCGCGGGGTGACGAGGTGACACCTGGGCGCGTCGGGCGACGCGTCCCCAGAGGAGTGCTGCCGGCCTGTTGTAGGGGCTGGATCGCTGCGCTACGTCCGGCACCACGTTGTGCCCTTCTCTAGCTCCGCCTGACCCATGTGTGTGTTGTCGTAGATGCTAAGGGGGTTTTTCCTACTCGCGGCGAGGAAATCCTACCACGGGCCCTTGACACTGTCAAGCTTGTTAAGCCAATGCAAAAAGCTGGCTACTTTGCCCCGAATTGGCTTTGCGAAGTTGTGAAACATGCACAAAAAGAAAGATGCGAAGTGCCCCCCAAGGCCTTCGCATCTTTCTCTCTCCAGGCGCAGGTCACCTACCAGCATAGCCGGCCGGCCAAGTACCGACATCAGGGAAATCAGGTATTCCTCGCTCTGCTACCACCCTAGAAAGTAGGCGCAAACGCGTACGTATCGCCTTTACAATCTTTACAAAACAGGTGAGCATGCGCTTCGCGCCGGTTTGGCTGTGCCGACCCCGACCTGGTGAAAGCAGCAACCTTCTGCGTAACGGAGGATCTTAGGGAGGGCTTGCGAGCGCCTAGCGCACAATCGTCACCGCCGCGACGGCGAAGAGCAGCTGCGCGCCCGCGGTCGCCACCTGCAGCATGCGCGCCCCCACGGGCTCGCGGCTGTACAGGGTCAACCCCAGGCCGGTGTTGAGCAAACCAAGGGCGGCCCCCGCCAGAGGCAAGAACAGGATCTGGTGGCGCGGCGCCAGGGCTGTCGCCGCCCCGGCCGCGTCGCTGCGCATATCGATCATGGGCGGCAGGCCCGGGTAGATGGTCATGATCCAGCCCAACAGCGCCAGGTTCAGCACCACCGCCGCGAACAGGGCTCCCCGCACCACCGGGTCATCCCAGAAGGCGTAGAAGAAGGCCCGCCCCGCCTCGATCCCCGGGCTGAGTTGCTGGATCGCCCCCAGGCGCCTGCGCTGCTCGAGGTCCTGCACGAAGGCGTCGCTCTCGGGGGGCGAGATCGCATACGAGTCGGCCGCCGTGTGCAGCACGAGGGCCTGCTCGCTCGGCACGGTGCTGAAGCGGTGCATCTTCCGCCCGTCGGGCAGGGTCACCTGGCCGTGGAAGTAGCCGATGCTCTGCAGCGGCGAGGCCGCCGCGCTCACCCCGCTCTCGATGCTCTCGATCGCCTGCAGCGGCACCACCGCCCTGTTGCCCAGCCAGAAGATGTACACCCCGTTGCGGTCGACGGCGTAGGCCAGGCTCAGAGCCGCCGCCACCCTGTAGGCCAGGGTCCCGGCAATCAGCAGCAGGATGAAGCAGGCCAGGGCCTGCAGGAAGAGACCGCCGTCGATCGGCCAGTCGGCCGGCGGGCGCGCAAGGCTCGTGCCCAGCTGAAAGAGCAGCCAGGCTGCCCCTGCCCCGGCGAGGGCCATGGCCCCGATCGCGGCCCAGAGGCGCCTCGTCGGCTGTGGTTTCCAGCGTCGCATGGATCCTGGAGAGGCACAGAGATGGCCCGAAGGCCATCTCTGCACATTGAGTCAGCTTGTGTCTGGCCGCCGAAACAGAGAGCGTTGTCTGCCGCCCTATGGCGTTGGCGTGGGCGCAGCCGGCGCCGCTGTTGGCGCGACCTCGGGCGTGACGGTCGGCGTCGGCTCCGCCGTGGGCGGGCCAGGCGCGAAGACGGGCACTGCCGTCGGCGCCTCGGTCGTCGGCTCGGCCGGCGTGGTGGGCGTGGGCTCGGGGAAGCGCGCCACCGCGATCTGCGCCCGCTGCTCCTCTACCCACGTGTCGAGAGCCTCTGTGCGCGCCTCGCGCAGCTGCTGATCCTCAGGCGGCACGTCGCGGCCGGTGACCTCGATAATGTGCCAGCCGAACTGCGTGCGGATCGGGTCGCTGATCACGCCCTCTTCGAGGGCGAAGGCCTGCTCCACCACCTCGCTCGGGTAGGTCACCCCGCTCTCGGCCGCGCCATTCGTGTCGAAGAAGCCCAGGTCGCCGCCCTGTGCGCTCGAGCCCGGGTCGTCGGACGACTCGGCCGCCACAGTGGCGAAGTCGGCGCCGCCCCGCAGATCGGCCGCCAGAGTGTCGGCGCGCGGCCTCGCCTCGGCGAAGGCTGCGTCGATCTGCTCCTGCGTTGCGCCGGCGGGCGGCGTCACCGCCACCAGCACCTGGCGGGCCTGCACCCGCTCGGGCTCTGTGCTGAAGACGAAGCCCTCCTCGGGCACCAGCTGGGCCTGTACCCTGGTGTTGATCGCCTGCTCGCGATACTGGTCGTCGAGGGCGGCCCTGAAGTCGGCCTTGGTCAGGTCGGGCTCCTCGGCCGCCGCCGCCAGCTCGATCTCGTAGCGGCGGAAGATCTCGTCGATGATCTGATCGGCCTGCGTGGCGGCCTCGGCCGGCGCGGGCGTCGGCGCGACGGTGCTGGTCGGCGCGGGCGTCGGCGTCACGGCCGGGTCGCTGGTTGCCGCCGGGTCGACCGTCGGCGCAAGCTCTGCGGTATCGGTGACGGGCGATGCCGGCGGGGGCAGGAAGACCAGGGACAGGTCGTTCACCAGAGCCTGGTTGATCTCGTCCTGGCTGACGCTGATCTCCAGGCCTTGTGCGCCCTGCTCTTTGATCTGGCGCGTCTCCCACTGGCCGACGACATTGCCGTCGACCTCGGCGCTCCTGATCACCTCGATCTGATTATCGATGTTCGGGCTCTGGCCCTGGAACTGCTGCGTGAACTGCGGGTTCCCGCCGAAGAGGGCTAGGAGCTGGAAGTTCTGCACGATCTCGCGCGCGTAGGCGTTCCGGCGCTCGACCCAGTAGTCGCTGCGGCTCAGCGAGACGTCGCCGACCTGCGCGACCGGCCTGCTCGGTACCCAGAGCCGATCATAGACCACGCCGCCGATGACGGCCAGTAGCGCGAGGCCGATCGCACTGGCTGTGGCGATGATCACGAGCCGCTGCAGGCGCTCTTCGCGCTGCAGGCGGGCGTTCATGTGGCGCTTCGAGTTTGGGTTGCCGGCGTTCTCAGGCTTCTTCGCGGCCTGCTGAGGTTTCTTTGGTGTATCTGCCATAAAGCGCAACAGGAAGTGTTCGGGGGCCTGCGCTTGGTGCAGCCCCCCGAGGTAGTTCAGCGGTTAGCTTCAGAAAGGGATGTCCTCGTCGCCAATGTCGGGGGTCGGTGGCTGCTGCGGTGAGCTGCGCGGCGGGCGCGGCATGTCGCGGGGCGGCGCGAATTCGTCGCCGGCCTCGCGGCCCGGGCGTCCATCGCGACCGTCGAGGATGATCATGTCGGTGGCGATCACCTCGGTCTTGTAGCGCGTCTGCCCGCTCTGCTGATCCTCCCACGAGCGCGTCTGGAGTCGCCCCTCAAGGTAGACCCGCGCGCCCTTGGTCAGGTACTGGTTGCAGATCTCGGCGAGCTTGTTCCAGGCCACGGCGCTGAACCACTCGGTCTCGTCGTGGGTCTCGCCGTTGCTGTCGCGCCACTG
>CAZKTU010000047.1:31406-34106 GCA_964555675.1 uncultured Oscillochloris sp. | reverse complement strand
AGCTACTACGCCGAGCGCATCGCCCCGCCGCCCGCGCCGCCAGCGCCCCCGCCGGCCCCGGTGAAGGCCCCGGCCAAGGCGCAGACCAAGGCGCAGGCCAAGGTCCCGCCAAAGGCCCAACGCAAATAGCGGGCGGGCGCAACCCGCAGGGCCCAGCGCGCGTATCAATCAGCAGAAGACCCTAGCGAAGGAGCACACCCATGTCCCGCACCGGTCGCACGCTGATCGCCGTCGTCGCCCTGGGGCTCGTCCTCTGGCTGATCTGGTCGCGTCTACAGATCGTCATCTGGGTGCCCATGCCCTGGTGGGGCCTGCTGATTGCGGGCCTGCTGCTCTTCCTGGCCCTCGACTACCTGATCGCAAAGATCTTCGCCCGCCGGCCCTAGCAAGGCCGCGCGGCGAGCCAACCCCGAGAGGGCGCAGCCAGGCTGCGCCCTTTTTGCGTCGGCGGCATACTGATATGACGCAGCGTGATAACGATCATAGTCGCCTGGTACAGGGCGGGCTATAATTCATTTATCAGCTGAGGGGCGCGTGAGCAAACTCACCACCACCCCGGCGGAGGCGGGACGGCCGCCCCCTCCGCAGCCTCGCCGTCACGTCTGTAGGCCAACTCGGCCCAAGGAGGCCGTCATGGAAAACCCGGAGCTGCTGCGCAACGTGCCGATCTTCTCACGCCTCACCGACGACCAGCTACGCCTGCTGGGGGCCAGTCTCGGCAGCCGCTCGTTTGGGCGCGGCGAGACCATCTTCCACCAGGGGAGCGACGGCGACGTGCTCTACCTGATCGTCCGCGGCCAGGTGCGCATCTATACGATCAGCCAGCTTGGCCAGGAGCTGTCGGTCAAGATCTTTCGCGACGGCGACTTCTTCGGCGAGCTGGCCCTGCTCGACGGGCAGCCCCGCTCGGCCAGCGCCATGGCCATGCGCCCGACCATGACCCTGACCCTGCACCGCCACGCCTTCCGCCAGGCTGTGCGCAGCCTGCCCGAGATCGCCTACCTGGTGCTCGAGGAGCTGTCGGCGCGCCTGCGCAACACCAACACCTATATCGAGCACCTGGCCAGCCACTCGGCCCCGCAGCGGGTGGTGCGCACCCTGCTCGACCTCGCCGACCAGCATGGCGTCGGCCAGGCCGACGGCGCGACCCACATCGACCTCTACCTGACCCAGGACGACCTGGCCAGTCTGGCCGGCACCACCCGCGAGACGGTCAACCGCGTGCTCAGCGGCCTGCGCGAGCAGGGCCTGATCCAGATCGAGCGCGCCCGCGTCAGTGTCCTCAATCTGCCGCAGCTGGAAAGGCTGAAGGATGAGGGATGAAGGATGATCCGCACAGCGCTCGCGCGAGCTGTGCCATCCTCGCCCAACTGCCTTCAGCCGGCCCCTGGCCCTCCACCATTCGCCCTTAGCTTTTAGTGTTCATCATTGGCATGCGCCGGAGGCGTTATGTTCTACCTCTTCATGCTCGCCCACCTGGTCGCCGACTTCGCCCTGCAGCCCCTGTGGCTGGTGCGCCGCAAACGTCAGTGGGACGGCCTGTTCATGCACGTCTCGGTCGTCCTCCTCTGTATGGTCGGCATCGCCATCCTCGAGCCCCAGGCCCTCGCGCTCTGGCCCGCCATGCTGGGCATCAGCGCGGTACACCTGGCGACCGACCGCTGGAAGGTGCGCCACGCCGACCGGCTCTTCCGCCCGCCCTTCGTGCCCTTCCTGATGGACCAGGGCATCCATCTGGCGACGATCGCCGCGGCCCTCAGCCTGAGCCTGCCGGCGGCCCAGATCTGGTCTCCCGCCGCCTCGGCCCTGGCCTGGCCCGCGATCTACCTGAGCGCCTATATCGTGGCCGCCCTGGCGGCGCCGATTGCCCTGATCGTCCTGCTCGACCCGAGCTTCCAGCACGCCGCCCAGGCCGCCCGAGCGCGGGTTCGCAGCCTGGTGGCCGCCCTGGCCGTCCTGACCCTGGCCCTTGTGGCCGGACCCACAGCCCTGCCCCTGACCCTCCTGGGCCTGGCCCTGGCAGCCCGCAGGCCCGCCTCGGCCCACCCCCTCGACGCCCCGGGCGGCCTGCTTGCCGTGACGCTCGTGGCCGCGGGCACGGGCGCCGTGCTGACCCTGGTTGGGTAGGGGCGCCAGGCTCAGACCGCCGACGGCCGACGACAGCCCGCGTGTCGTCGGCCGTCTGCTATAGTGGGCGACGCCGTGAGCAGCTTATGAAGGAGCAGCCCCCATGCCCACTGTGACCGTCACCACGACCTACCTCGAGATCCTCGGCCCCGCCGGCCACAGGCCAGTGCAGCTCGACGACCCGACGCTGCGCATCGTCGAGGCCGAGGAGCCGCTGCCCGACTTCTACCGCTTCCTGTACGGCACCGTGGGGCGCGCCTATAGCTGGACCGCCAGGCTCGGCTGGAGCGACGAGCAGCTGTACGAGTACCTGGCCCGGCCAAGCGTCAGCCTACTGGTGCTCTATGTACGCGGCACGCCAGCGGGTTATGTCGAGCTCAACAGCGCTGCGGACGAGCCGGGCACCGAGGTGGCCTACTTCGGGCTCTTCGAGCCCTTTCACGGCCGTGGGCTGGGCAAGCACCTGCTCTCGGCGGGCATCGGCCGCGCCTTCGCCGACGGCGCCGAGCGGGTCTGGGTCCACACCTGCACCCTCGACGGCCCCCACGCCCTCGCCAACTACCAGGGGCGCGG
>CAZKTU010000047.1:0-31306 GCA_964555675.1 uncultured Oscillochloris sp. | reverse complement strand
TCCACACCTGCACCCTCGACGGCCCCCACGCCCTCGCCAACTACCAGGGGCGCGGCTTTGTCATTTATAAGACCGAGACCCACGAGCAAGAGATCTAGTATCTCACCACACTGATTGTGCTGAGTAAATGTTTCCGGGAGGGCTATGCCCTCCCGAACCCTCCCGTCGCCCATCCTGCTAACCTCCTGTGGATTTTCCGGGAGGGCCATGCCCTGCCGCCGCCTGTTAGATCGGGTAGGCGGCCGCCCCCCCGTCTCACCCTTGACGTGGCGCGTCATTCTGATTACGCTACGCTATAGTCCCTTTGTTCATCACGTCACAACCAGGCGGCACATGGCCGGCAGGCCGCTCGCACGCCTTAGGTAGCGCCCCGCCAAGACGCCACAAGCTGTAACCCGGAGGATCACCGATGATCGAGGCCCCGTCCCTCGCCCCGCCCCGCGCCCCGCGCAGCAACCCGATCCGCTCGCGCGTCGACTGGGAGGCTCAGCGCCAGGCCTTCCTGGCCGACCCGGGCGCCTTCCACGGCGCCATCGCTCGCTCGGCAATCCACTGGTACGATGCAGCCCTCGGCGCCTGGATCACCTGGGACGAGGCGGGGTCTCACTGGACAGGCCTCGACGGGCGCAGCGGCGCGCCGGCGGCGGTGGCCTACGGCGCAGCCCACGAGCCCTGGCAGCGCACCTTCAACGGCGACGATCCGCCCTTCTACCGCTGGTTCGAGGGTGGCCTGACCAACGCCTGTTTCAACGAGGTCGACCGCCACGTGCTCAACGGCTTCGGCGACGAGACGGCCTATATCTTCGAGGGCGACCGCTGGGACAGCTCGCTCAACGGCGGGCGCGGCGGCCCGGTCTTCGAGGAGCGCATCAGCCGCAAGCTGCTGCTGGTCGAGGTGGTCAAGGCCGCCCTCGTGCTCAAGGGCCTGGGCCTGAAGCAGGGCGACCGCATCGCCCTGAATATGCCCAACATCGTCGACCAGATCTACTACACCGAGGCCGCCAAGCGCCTCGGGATCATCTACACCCCGGTCTTCGGCGGCTTCTCGGACAAGACCCTCAGCGACCGCATCCATAACGCCGGGGCCCGCGTGGTGATCACCTCGGACGGGGCCTACCGCAACGCCCAGATTGTCCCTTACAAAGAGGTCTACACCGACCAGGCCCTCGACAAGTTCGTCCCAGTCGAGGTCGCCATCGCCATCGTCGAGCGGACCATCGCCGACCTGCAGGTCGGCCCGGCCCACGCCGAGCAGATTGTGGCGGCCGTCAGGGCCACGATCGGCGACGACATCACCGTCGAGCGCTCGGACGTGATGCGCGGGGTCGGCAAGGCCCTGCAAGAGCTGAGCGAGCTCGACGTGGCGGCCCAGTCGCAGATCCGCACGGCGGTGGCCAAGGCCCTGGTGGCCTCGCCGCCCCGCGTCGAGGCCGTGGTGGTGGTCCGCCACACCGGCCAGGACATCCTCTGGCGGCCCGAGCGCGACCAGTGGAGCCACGACCTGACGGCGGCCGCCACGGCCCAGCTCCTGGCCGCCGCCGCGGCCGAGGGGCTGAGCGTAGCCGACGAGGCCGCACTGCTGGCCCTGCCGGTCGAGCAGCTCTACCCCATCCTGGCGGGCCTGGCCCCCTGCGCGCCCCTCGACGCCGAATACCCGATGTTCATCATCTACACCAGCGGCAGCACGGGCAAGCCCAAGGGCGTGGTCCACGTCCACGGCGGCTACGTGGCCGGCCTGGCCCACACGATGAAGGTCAGCTTCGACGCCGAGCCGGGCGATACGATCTTCGTGGTGGCCGACCCGGGCTGGATCACCGGGCAGAGCTACATGATCACGGCGACCCTGGCCAGCCGCTGCACCGGCATCCTGATCGAGGGCTCGCCGGTCTTCCCCAGCGCCGGCCGCTTCGCCAGCATCATCGAGCGCAACCAGGTCCAGATCTTCAAGGCCGGGGTGACCTTCCTCAAGTCGGTCATGACCAACCCGCAGAACGTGGCCGACGTGCGCCAGTACGACATGGGCAGCCTGCGCGTCTGCACCTTCTGCGCCGAGCCGGTCAGCCCCGCCGTGCAGCAGTTCGGCATGGAGATGATGTCGCCCCAGTATATCAACTCGTACTGGGCCACCGAGCACGGCGGGATCGTCTGGACCCACTTCTACGGCAACGACGACTACCCCCTGCGCCCCGACGCCCACACCTACCCCCTACCCTGGGTCGCCGGCGACGTCTGGGCCTCGGAGGCCGCGCCCGACGGCGGGACGCCGGTCTACCGCTCGGCCGAGTACGAGGAGAAGGGCGAGATCGTCATCACCGCGCCCTACCCGTACCTGACCCGCACGATCTGGGGCGACGTCGAGGGCTTCGAGGCGGCGCTGCTGGCCGGCGGCTCGCTCGGGGCCTGGCGGGGCGACGCCGAGCGCTTCGTGAAGACCTACTTCAAGCGCGGGCCGGGCGGCGAGTGGGCCTATGTCCAGGGCGACTTCGCCGTGAAGTACGCCGACGGCTCCTTCACCCTCCACGGGCGCTCGGACGACGTGATCAACGTCTCGGGCCACCGCATGGGCACCGAGGAGATCGAGGGCGCCATCCTGCGCGACAAGCAGATCACCCCCGACTCGCCGGTCGGCAACTGCATCGTGGTCGGCGCGCCCCACCGCGAGAAGGGCCTGACCCCCGTCGCCTTCGTGCTCACCGCCCCGGGCAGCCGCCTGACCAGCACCGACCGCAAGCGCCTCGACGACCTGGTGCGCAACGAGAAGGGCATCGTCGCCGTCCCCGAGGACTATATCGAGGTGGCGGCCTTCCCCGAGACCCGCAGCGGCAAGTATATGCGCCGCTTCCTGCGCAACCTGATGCTCGACGAAGAGCTGGGCGACACGACCACGCTGCGCAACCCCGAGTCCCTGGCCGAGATCCGCCAGAAGATCGACGAGTGGAAGCGCCGGCAGCAGCTCGCCGACGAGCAGAAGATCTTCGAGCGCTACCGCTACTTCCGCATCGAGAACCACAAACTCAGCGCCACCAAACGCCTCGCCATCGTCACAATCACCAACCCGCCGGTCAACGCCCTGAACGAGCGGGCCCTCGACGAGCTGAATACGATCGTCGACCACCTCGCGCGACGCCAGGACGTGGCCGCCGTGGTCTTCACCGGCCAGGGCACCAGGAGCTTCGTGGCCGGCGCCGACATCCGCCAGCTGCTCGAAGACATGCACACCTTCGAGGATGCGATCGCCCTGCCCAACAACGCCCACCTGGCCTTCCGCAAGATCGAGCGCATGGACAAGCCCTGCATCGCCGCGATCAACGGCGTGGCCCTGGGCGGCGGCCTCGAGTTCGCCCTGGCCTGCCACTATCGGGTGGCCGACCGCCACGCCGAGTTCGGCCAGCCCGAGATCAACCTGCGCATGCTGCCGGGCTACGGCGGCACCCAGCGCCTGCCGCGCCTGCTCTACAAGCGCACCAACGGCACCGGCACCCTGCGGGCCCTCGAGATGATCCTCGGCGGGCGCACGATCACCTCCGAGGAGGCCGGCGAGATCGGCCTGGTCGACCAACTGGCCGTGGGCGCGCAGGACGCCCTGAGCCTCGCCACGGCCCTCGTGCGCGAGTACAGCGCCGGCGAGGGCGTTCTCATGGAGGCCTTCGAGCGCCGCAAGGCCGCCAATGCCGCCTGGGAGGAGGCCCGCCCCGAGTTCGTCAAGGACGAGCTGAACGCGATCATCCAGAACCCGCGCGTCCAGCGCATTGTCCAGCAGGCCGCCGGCGCGGGCCGCAGCAAGGCCGTCGCGCGGGCCCTGGAGGCGATCGTCTACGGCTTCGAGCACGGCTTCGAGCGCGGCCTGGCCCACGAGGCGCGCCTCTTCGCCGAGGCCGTGGTCGACCCCGAGGGCGGCAAGAAGGGCATCCAGGACTTCATGGACAAGCGCTCGGCGCCCCTGCCCACGCGGCGCACCCTGGTCAGCGCCGAGCAGGAGAAGATCTACCGCGAGACCGGGCAGCTGCTGCCGGTCGGCTCGCCCTTCTTCCCCGGCGTCACGCCCCTGCCCGCCTGGCAGTACGCCCAGGGCGTCATCCGCGACCCCGAGACGGGCGCGGGCCGCGTCGGCGACCCGCAGGAGGCCGAGCGCGAGGTGATCATCCCGGTCGAGCGGCCCGGCGCCAACCAGGCCCTGCTCTACATCCTGGCCAGCGAAGTCAACTTCAACGACATCTGGGCGATCACCGGCATCCCGGTCTCGCTCTTCGACGAGCACGACCGCGACTGGCATATCACCGGCTCGGGCGGCGTGGCCCTGGTGGCCTCGCTCGGCGAAGAGCTGCGCAAAGAGGGCCGCCTGAAGGTGGGCGACCTGGTGGCGGTCTACTCGGGTCAGAGCAATGTGCTCTCGCCGATGATGGGCCTCGACCCCATGGCCGCCGACTTCGTCATCCAGGGCTACAACACGCCCGACGGCTCGCACCAGCAGTTCATGCTGGCCCAGGCGCCCCAGTGTCTGCCCCTGGCCCCCGATATGTCCCTCGAGGCGGCGGGCAGCTTCATGCTCAACCTGGGCACAGCCTACCGCGCCCTCTTCACCACCCTGGCGATCAAAGCCGGCAAGAGCATCTTCATCGAGGGCGCGGCCACCGGCACCGGCCTCGACGCCGCCCGCTCGGCGGCCCGCAACGGCCTGCGCGTGATCGGCATGGTCTCGAGCGAGGCCCGCGCGCGGACTCTGATGGAGGCCGGCGGCAAAGGCACGATCAACCGCAAAGACCCGGCCGTCGCCGACATCTTCACCCGCATCCCCACCGACCCGGCCCAGTGGGCCGCCTGGGAGCAGGCCGGCCAGCCCCTGCTCGACATGTTCCGCCGCCAGAACAACCACCACCTGGCCGACTACGCGATCTCGCACGCCGGCGAGCAGGCCTTCCCGCGCAGCTTCCAGCTCCTCGGCGAGCCCCGCGACGGCCACATTCCGACCCTGACCTTCTACGGGGCCAGCTCGGGCTACCACTTCACCTTCCTCGGCAAGCCCGGCCACTCGAGCCCCGAGGAGATGATGCGGCGCGCCGGCCTGCGCGGCGGCCAGGCCGTGCTGATCTACTACGGCGTGGGCGGCGACGGGGCCCTGGTCGACGAGCCGGGCCTCGAGGCGATCGAGGCCGCCCGCTCGCTCGGCTCGCGCGTCGTGGTCGCCACCTACACCGACGCCCAGCGCGAGTTCGTGCTCAGCCTCGGCTTCGGGGCCTCGCTGCGCGGCGTGGTCAGCATCGAGGAGCTGCAGCGCCGCTATGGGGCCGACTTCGACTGGCCGCGCACCATGCCCGACCTGCCCGACTCGAAGGCCGACCCCGAGGGGCTGAAGGAGGCCATCCGCCGCTTCAACGACCTGACCTTCAAGCCCCTGGGCAGCGCGGTCGGCGCCTTCCTCGCCAGCGCCGACAACCCCCGCGGCTACCCCGACATGATCATCGAGCGAGCCGGCCACGACACGCTCAACGTCAGCGCCATGCTGGTCAAGCCCTTCATCGGGCGCATCGTCTACTTCGAAGAGCTGGGCGGCCGCCGCTTCTCGTTCTTCGCCCCCCAGATCTGGATGCGCCAGCGGCGGGTCTATATGCCCACGGCCAACCTCTGGGGCACCCACCTCTCGAACGCCTACGAGATCCTGCGCCTCAGCGACGAGATCAGCGCCGGCCTGCTCTCGATCACCGAGCCGGTCTTCGTCGACTGGCCCGACCTCGCCGAGGCCCACCAGGCCATGTGGGAGAACCGCCACACCGGCTCGACCTACGTGGTCAACCACGCCCTCCCTCGCCCCGGCATCAAGTCGAAGGACGAGCTGTACGAGGCCTGGGCCGAGACGCTCTAGGCACAAAAGTAGGGGAGTGGGGGAACCAGGTTCCCCCACTCCCCCTTTGCTTCCGGCGATATTACTGGTTGGCCCAGAGGCCGGGATGGTCGACATTCTCCTCGGTCACCGAGGTCGTCGCGAGGAATAGCTGCGGCCCGACGGGGCTGAGCTTCACTGTGGCCGGCGACCAGAGGGCGCCGGCTTTCGTCACCTCGCCCGCGACGATTGTTTCGCCCTTGAGCTCTTTGGCGATCCAGTCGACCACCAGGCCGAAGTCGGGGATGGGCTGATTCGAGACCTGATCGGCGTAGCCGTCGCGAATGGCCTGCACGCCGACCGGGCTCGCGTCGACGCCCGCCAGGAAGATATGACCCTCTTCGCCACGGGGCTTCAGCTGGCCCAGCTCGGCGAGGGTCGCCATCACCGCCTCGAAGTAGACCGCGTCTGAGTGAACATAGATCGCGTCGACGCTCGCGCTCAAGGTCAGCACCTCGCGCACGCCCGCGGCGCCCTTGGCCCCATCCCAGTCGCCCACCTCGGTCACGACATCGATCTCGTCGTACGGGGCGATGGCCTCGTGGAAGCCGTTACCGCGGGCCTGGGCCACATCGGTGGCCATATTGCCGGTAATCTCGATCACGACCCCGCGCGGTTCGCCGTAACGCGCCACCAGGAACTGCACCAGGGCCTCGCCCGACTGACGCCCGGCCATCTCATTGTCCGAGAGCACGGTCATGTTGATCGCGCAGCCATCGGGCGAGCGGTCGATCGTGTAGAAGGGCACGCCGGCGGCCTGGGCCTTGGCGACAGCGGCGCAGATCGCCTTGCTGTCGTCGGGCACGGCCACAATCGCGTCAACACCCAGGTCGATATAGCTCTCGATCTGCTCGACCTGCTTCTGGGCGTCGCCGCCCGAGGTGGTGGTCAGCAACTGCCAGCCAAGCTCTTTCGCGTGACGCTCGAGGCTCTGCTGGATCTGCAGCTGAGCGCCCACCAGGCCCGGGGCCGAGTAGCCGACGATGATCATGCCGTCGTCGGGGGCCGCCGTGGGGGCGGGCGTGACCGCAGAGCCACATGCCGCGAGCAAGAGCAGGGCCGGGATCAGGAGGGCGAGGGAGCGCAGCAGTGTCTTCATCGTCGTTGCCCTTTGTGGTTGCTGCCGTTTGCCGCCTGGGTCGTATAGCTGACACCCGCCTCGAGGGTAGCACGGGTGATAATCGCGCCAAGGTCGATGCCGAGCCCCACAATCGTCTGGGCCACCTCGGGCCTGATACCCACCAGCAGGCCCTGGGCCCCGAGCAGGGCCGTGGCCTGGACGATCTCGACCAGGCCCTGGGCGACCTGCGTGTCGACGACCGGCACGCCGGTGATATCGATAATCAAGAAGGCGGCCCGGCCCGCCTCGACCGCGCTCAGGGCCCGCTCCTGGGCCTGGGCGATCCGCTCGCCGTTGAGGGCCCCGACCATCGGCATGACCAGGACGCCGGCGGCGACGGGCAGGATTGGCACGCTCATCTCCTGGATTGCGCTCCGCTGGGCCGCGATGGTGTCCAACTGCTCGGCCACCAGGGCCCGCGCCGCCTCGGCCTCGCGGCGGGCCTGCTCGGCGGCGACGATCTGGGCCTGCAGGTCGACGGTGCGCTGCTCGACCGTGGCGGCCATCTGGTCGAGGGCCTGGCCGAGCGCGCCAAGCTCGTCGCCGCCCGCCAGCCCACTGCGGGCGCTCAGGTCGCCCGCGGCCAGCCGCCGCGCCGTCTCGCCCAGGGCGCCGATCGGGCGCGTCAGCCGCGCCGGGAAGTAGAGGCTCCAGGCGAGTGCGCCGACGATGCCGAGGATACAGAGCAGACCCACGGCGATGTTCAGCCGCTCGCCGGTCGTTTCGAGCAGGTCGATCGAGCGCTCGGCAGCGGCGCGCTTCTGCGCCGCAAAGCCGCCCGAGAGGTCGGTGAGTGTCTCGATATTCTGCCGATAGGCCTCGAGGCGCTGATTGGCCGCCGTCGGCGTGTTGATCTCTCCGGCCTCGACCGCGGCAACCACCTGGCGAAAGCCGTCGCTATACAGCGAGAAGGCCGCAGTCCAGAGGCGGGCCTGGCGCTTGTCGGCCTCGTCTGTGGCGGCGGCCTCGAAGGCCACAATCGCATCGCCCAACTCGGCCGCCGCCCGCTCCCAGTTCGCCTGGTGGGCCGAGCGCTCGGCGGGGATCTGCACATGCAGAAAATAGGTCTGGTCGTAGCGCCGGGCTACCTGGGCCATCGTCGTCACGTCGCCGGCCAGCTGGCTCATGCGCCCGTCGACTGCTACGGCCTGATGCACGCTGGCCCGCAGCCGCCCAACAGCCGTCGGGGCGAAGAGGCCGATCGCCAAGACGATCGCCGCCAACAGGCCCATGGCCATCAGCAGACGCCAACGTAGGGCAATGGTTCTCGGCGTACGAGAGCGATGAGAAACTACGGCCATTGCTGCATCCTGCTGCGTAGAACGAACACGCCTGGTCTCAGGCGGCTGCTGTGGGTGCAGGATACAGGAGCGGCATTACCAAGGGCCAGAAGCGATAAGAGGCGCTCGGCGCGACGCGGGTCTCACGCCTTCAGCAGCCGGTACAGGTCATAGTGGGCGAACACCGCCGCGATTTGCGCGTCGTTGCGCCCTACATTCACGGTCCAGAGCATCTTGCGCTCGGAGCCGGGGATGTGGGGGAACTCGAGGGACTCGTCGCGCACCTTCTGGGCCCGCGTGCCCCGCAGCAGCGCCATCGCCTTGAACCACAGGTCATCCTGGGTGGGGCAGAGTCGCCGCATCGCCGCCAGGTCGAAGACCTGCTCGGCCAGCGCATCGGGCGGGTAGAGCACGCCGCAGGTGCCGGTGGGGAAGAGCAGATGCGACGGGCCGCGCACCCCCGGCGCCAGCCAGCCCCACTCGCTGTAGGGCGCGAGCCCGCCGTCCGGGCCCAGCCTGATGCTGTGGGCTCTGTAGCAGTGGATGTGCTCGGGCGCCGCCTCGTACGAGCGATACAGCTCCTCCAGCCAGTTCGGCGGGTAGATCACGTCATCGTCCACTGTGGCCACGGGCATGCCGGGAAACTCGCGCAGGGCGTAGAGCAGCTTGGTCTGGGGCCCCAGGTCGGGGCGGTAGCGGATCGTCACGCCCGGGGGCAGGGGAAAGCGCGTAGCAATCTCCTGCCGCAGCTCGGCGGGGAAGAGCTCCTCGCCGAGCCAGATCACGGCGGCGCGCGGCCGGGCGGTCTGCCGCGCCAGCCAGCCCAACTCGCCCAGGAACAGCTCGATCCGCTCGGGGATGCTCGTCACGCTGACGACGACGTCGAGGGTGTGCATAGGCGTCACGACAGGGGCGCCACATAGCCATCGCGCCGCCAGGACCCCAGCTCCTCAGGGGTGACGCCCACCTGCGCGGCCAGCCCCTGGTTGAAGCCGGCGGGGTGGGCCGCGACCAGGGCGCTCAGGGCGGGCATGGGCGCGTGGCGGGCGAGGAAATCGTGGAAAACCATCCCGTCGCCCCAGGCGTAGCACCAGGGCGGCAGCACGTAGCGGGTCCGCGCGTCGAGAGGGGTCAACCGCGTAGGCGGCGCGGCGACGCGTTGCGCGCCCAGAATGGCCGTGGCGTAGGCGTCCAGCTGCGCCTCGATCTCGAAGTTCGCCCGCAGGTAGGCCATGGTCGCGGCCGAGGTACGGCGGCCCTCGCGCCAGATCGCCGCGGCGGCGGCGGCGGCGGCCTCGTTGTCGTCGTAGTGGACCTTATCGACGAGATCGTCGGGCAGCAGCGAGCGGTGGGTCGCCACCCGCGCCACAATCGCCGGGGTGCCGCAGGCCAACGACTCATAGGCGACGTTGCCGAAGGCCTCCACGAACGAGCCGAGCACCAGGGTGAGATGGCCGAGCCGGTAGTAGTCGGGCATCAGGCGCTGCGGCACCCAGCCGTGGAAGACGAAGTGCTCGCGCAGGCCGCGGGCCGCGATCTCGGCCTCGAAGGCCTCGTAGAAGGCCCGCACCTCGGGCGAGATCGCCGCGTCGAACCAGCGCGGCACGAGCACGCGCAGGGTCTCGCAGCCGTAGCGCTTCACCAGCAACTCGGCCACGGCCAGGGTCTGCGCGAGGCCCTTGGTGGGCTCGGGGCGATGGGGGTGCAGCACCACGAAGTGCCGGGCCGGGTCGACCTCGGGCGCCAGGGCGCGGATCGCGGCCCCCGGGGCGCCCGGGTTGAACAGGCCGAAGTCGATCCCGTTGTTGATCGTGATCGCGCGGCGCTCGAGCTCGGGCAAGAAGCGGCCCGCCGTATGCAGATAGACCTGCCGCGAGTACTCGGCGATGGCGATCAGGGTGTCGGCGGCGAAGAGGAAGCTGCCGAGAATGGTCTCGGGGTAGACATTATCGCGCAGCGAGATCACGGTGGGCACATCGCTGTAAATGTAGGGCAGCAGCAACTCGCCGTCGTGCATGTAGAAGCGATCGGCCCCAACCAGGTGCTCGCCGACGGTCTGCACGATCTCGGCGAGCCTATAGGCCGGCACCTCGTAGGGCTGGGGGAAGGGCTGCTTGAAGGGCAGCAGCGGCAGCACCTCGACATTGGGGTGCCAGTGGAAGGGCCGGCTGTCGGGGTGGCGCGTGCAGAGCACCGTCACCTGGTGGCCGAGCTCGCCGAGACGCACCAGCACATTGCGCTGGTGCTTGGCCGAGCCGCCGATCACGCGGTCCTCGAACAGGGGGTTGATCGAGAAGCCGACGATCTTCATAGGCTACACTTTGCTCTGGTCGAACTGGGCGGCGTTCTGGCCGACATTGGTAAGGGCCTCGCCGCCGTCCACGGTCAGGATCTGGCCGGTGACGAAGGGGCTGCGCAGCAGGTAGAGGATAGCGCCGGTGATATCCTCGACGGCGCCCTGGCGGCGCAGCGGAATGCCGCTGACCCGCCAGGCAATATACTCCTCGCTGCGCGTGCCCGCGGGCAGCACGACCCCGGGCGAGACGCCGTTGACCTGGATCGCGGGGGCCAACTCGACGGCGGCCATGCGCGTGAACTCCGCCAGGCTCTTCTTCGCCAGAAGGTAGGCGGCGTATTGGTGCTGGTTGAAGCCGACCTTATTGTCGATGATATTGACCACGTGGCCGCGGCCCACCTGGGCGGCGAAGGCCTGGGTCAGCAGGAAGGGGGCCCGCAGATTGACGGCCAGCTGCTCGTCGAAGATCGCGGGCGTGGTGGCGCCGATGCTCGCCTGAGTGTACGCCGACGCGCTGTTGACGAGCACCTGCAGCCCCGGGAAGGCCGCCAGCGCGTCGCCCAGCAGCCCGGGCAGCGCGTCGGCGTCCCGCAGGTCGACGCCGAAGCTGTGACAGGCGACGCCCAGGGCGCGGATCTCCTCGGCGGTCTGGGCGGCCGCATCGGCCGAACGGCCATAGTGCAGCGCGATATCGTAGCCGGCCGCCGCCAGGGCCAGGGCAATGGCGCGACCGAGCCTGACGGCGCCGCCGGTGACCAGGGCCGCGGGGCGCTCGGCCGGGGGTTCCAGGTGAGACACGGGGTGGGCTCCTATGATTGAGGCGGGGCCGGCGAGAGATCGGCGGCGGCGATCTGGCCCGCCGTACAGACGAAGGTCCGCGGGGCCTCGCCGAACGGCAGGTCGTTCAGGCTCAGACGGACGCCCGGGGCCAGAGCGGGCGGCTCGGCCTCCGCGGCCACCCCGAGCAGCGCGAGCAGCTCGAGCAGCATCGGCAGGACGTACGGCTCGCGCGGGAGCAGCGCGGCCGGCACGCTCACGGCGGCCGGCTCGAGCGAGAAGAGGATGTCGAGGTCGGCCGGGCGGCTCCTGGTCTTACTCGCGGGGTCGGCGCGGTCGCGCCCGAGGTCGGCCTCGATCGTGTCGAAGCGCGCCTTCAGCTCGCCCGGCGCCAGGTCGGCCCTGAGGGCGGCCACTGCGTTGAGGAAGGGCGCGCCAACCACGCCCACAGGCTCAGTCTGGACGACGCGGCCGATATGGACGGTGGGGGCGATTTGGAGCAGAGCCCGCAGCATGAGTGGGAAGTTCTGGCGTGGCTCGATATTGCTGCCGAGGCCGATGAAGTAGCGCAAAGCCAACCTCCAACGCTGCCGGGGGAGCGCCGCAACACCGTCGGTGGGGCTCGCATGTTCATTATACCAGGGGTAGGGCCGGCCCTAGACGAAGCGCGGCCCGGTCAGCCTCGCGTGGCGCGGGGCACGCCCGAGGGGCAGACCCGCTCGAGCCAGACGATCCCGGCGACCCCGGCCAGGGCCAGAGCCCCCGCCACGAGATAGGCCTCGAGGGGGCGGGCCTGGGTCAGATAGACCCCGACCAGGCCGCAGGCGCCGCCGATCAGATAACATGTCAGCACGGCCTCGCGCCTGGTCAGGCCCAGGGCGTGGAGCCGATGGGAGAGGTGATCCTTGCCGGCGGTGGTGAAGGGGTTGACCCCGCGCCGCAGGCGGGCGACCACTACCAGGCAGGTATCGAAGATCGGCACGGCCAGGACGCAGAGGGGCACCATCCAGGTGACCAGGGGGATGTTCGAGAGGAAACGCAGCTTGATCGCGAGGGCGGCCAGGATGAAGCCGATGAACAGGCTGCCGGTATCGCCCATGAAGATCGTGGCGGGGTTGAGGTTGTAGCGCAGGAAGCCGACACAGGCCCCGAGCAGGGCCGCCGCCATCGCGCCGACCAAGACCTGGCGGGGCTCGTTCATCGCGGCGAGCAGCAGAAAGAAGGCCGAGGCGACCGTCGCCACGCCGCCAGAGAGGCCATCCATGTTATCGAGAAAGTTGACCGCGTTGGTGATGCCGACTACCCAGACCACAGTGATCGCCCAGTTCAGCCAGGGCTGGGCAAAGAGCTGCACCTGGGTGCCGCCGAGCAGCAGCACCACGGCGGCCAGGGCCTGCCCGCCCATTTTGGCGGCGGCGCCGAGGCCCCAGCGATCATCGGCCAGGCCGAAGAGCGAGACCAGGGTCGCCCCGAGCAGGATGGCCACCAACTCGCGGATGTAGGCCCGGTCGCCCAGCAGCAGCAGGGCCAGCACGAAGCCGAGGTAGATCGCGGCCCCGCCCAGCAGCGGCACGGGCGCGACGTGGATGTCGCGCGTGCGCGGCACCGCCACCACCCCCACGCGCAGGGCCAGCCGCCGCACTAGGGGCGTCACGACGATCGAGAAGGTCAGGGCCACCAGGGCGATCAGGGCGATCTGAATCATGGTTGTCGACCAAAGACCATGGGCCAGGGACAAGGGCGGCTACCCGGCCGGGCTGGTCCTTCGTCCCTGGTCGATGGTCACTGCTGGCTTGCCTGCTCGAAGATGGTGATCAGGCCCTCGGCCTCGCTGATCGCCTGCTGGCTATTGGGCTGGCCGCGCAGGCGCTCGATGATGCGACGGGTCTCGGCGATGGCCTCGTCGTGGCGCACCGTGTCGCTCAGGACGATGCTGTAGTTGCGGCTGTAGGTCGGGTTGGCGGGCTGCAGCTCGGCGGCGCGCCTGTAGGGCTCGAGCGAGCTAGGAACATCGCCGCCGCGCACGGCCAGCAGCCCGGCGATCGTGTGGAGCAGGGCCAACTGAGCGCGGGCCGGCTCGAGCTCGGCGTCGGCGAGGGGGCTGGCGGCCAGGGCGGCCTCCTCGCGGGCGGCCGCCTCGTCGTAGGCCGCGCGCAGCTTGAGGATGAGGTCGGGCCGCGTGGCGAGGGCGTTGGCGATCGCCTCGATCGAGCCGGCGACAGCAGCCGGGGCCTGGCCGATCGCCCGGACATAAGCCTCGGCGGCGGCATCCAGGTCTCCGCCCGAGAGCCTGGCCAGGTCGCCGAGGCGCACCTGGGTGTCGGGGTAGTTCGGGTCGAGCTGAGCCGAGCGGGTCAGCAGCTCGCGGGCCTGGCCGTAGTAGCTCTCGGCCTGGGCTGTGTCGCCGGCGCCGGCCATATAGTTACCCAGCTCGACCAGGACGCCGGCCCGCTCGTTGAGTAGGGTCACGTCCTGGGGCGCAATCGGGGTGACCTGCTCGTACCACTCGGCCGAGGTGCGCAGGCGCTCGGGGTCATTCGACCAGCGCCACCAGAAGCTGTTGAGCCGGCCCAGGTTGGCGTAGTGATCCTTGTTGCGCGGGTTGAGGTCGTGGGCCCGCAGCAGCACGGCCTCGGCGTAGCTCATGATCTCATTGGGCGAGCTGGTCTGCACGAAGCCCACCAGGGCGCTACCATCATTGAGGCGCAGCAGGTCCTCGACCCGGGCGTCGGGCCTGGGCTCGCCGAGCTGGCCGCCCTGGGAGCGCACACTCTCGGCGAGGGACATCAGGACGCGCCCGAGGTTCAGGTAGTAGAAGTCCTCGCGCGGGTTGAGGCGCACCGTATTGAGATAGTCGTCGAGGGTGTTGACGAGCTGATCGGCCGAGAGGCCGGCGCGCTCGGCCAGGCTCTGGCCCTGCTGGAAGCGCATATCGGCGCGGATCGGGTTGATATTCCAGACCACCACAGCGGCGAAGGCCACAGCGGCCACGAGACCGTAGGCGAGCAGCGCGCCGCCGGGGGCATTGTCGCGCCGCGTAGTTCTGGCGGCGCCGCGGGCGACCGGCTGGCCGCCCCGCTGAGCGCCCTGGCGTTTGCGCGCGGCCTGGGCCCCTTTGGGGGCGGGGGCGGCGGGGGCGGCAGCGGGGGGCGCGGGCTCGGGCGCATCGGCGGGCGCGGGGGCGAGCGAGAGGCGATAGTGGCCGGCGATCGCGCCGCCCACGACGGTCAGGGCCATGGTGATCCAGAGCATCATGAGCGTCGAGACGATCGGGATGCCCGTCAGTCCCTCGACAAAGTTGCAGACCACCGCGCTGAGGCAGGCGATAAAGAAGACCTGCCAGGTCCAGCCCTCGCTGCGGCGCATCAGGCGCCAGCTGAGGGCGGCGAAGCTGAGCAGGACGAACAGGTAGCTGGCGAGCCCGAGCACGCCCTTAGTGACCAGTTCGTCGAGCAGAGCCTGGTGCGAGCGGTCGGGGGAGGCGCCGCGGGCCTCGATATTGGCCAGGGAGGGTGGGTAGAACGGGTTGAAGGCGACGAACATGCTCTCGGGGCCCCAGCCGATAATCGCGCGCACGGGGTCGCTGGTGACCAGGCCGATCGCGCCGCCGCCGTACTCGTCGCCGGCCCAGATCAGGCGGCGGACCAGGCCGGTGCCCTCGTTAACCTCGAGCAGGCGGCCCATACGGCCGATATAGGGCACCTCGCGCAGGCGCTCGAAGAGGGGCGCGTTCGAGAGGTTGAAGGCGATCAAGAAGGCGCCGCCGGCGACGCTGAGGGCCACCCAGCCGATCAGCAGGCCGCGCAGCAGCCTGGCCTGGGGGGCGGCGCCCTGGGCCACAGCCAGGCGCAGAGCCTGCCAGAGCAGCAGCGAGAAGAAGACGAACAGGCCGGCGAAGAGCCCGAGCCAGGGGCCGCGGCTCTGGGTGAAGAAGGTGGTCGTGACCAGGAGCAGGGCCGCGACGCCGGCGGCGGCGGCGTCGATGCGCAGACTGAGGGCGGTGGCCTGAGCGGGCCGGCGCGGCAGGCTGAAGGCCAGGGCGTAGGCCCCGGTCAGGGACCCGACGGCGAATAGCAGCCAGAGCCACCAGTCCTGGGCGCGGGCGGCGGTGCCGTCGGTGGCGAACTGCTGCACACCGGCCCCGGCCGAGGCGGCGAACTGCATGGCGAAGACGAGCAGATAGGCCAGGGTAGCCAGGCCGGGCCAGATCGGCACGCGAACATCGCCGCGGTCGAGCTTGCTGGTGAGGAGCCACCAGATCGCGGTGGCGCAGGCCACAGCCCCCGGCAGGATCCACCAGTAGCGATAGTCGATCGTGCGAATGACGGCGCCGAACTTGAGCATGGCCATGAGCAGGGCCAGCCCGGCGAGGAGGAGCAGGGCCCGATGGAGAGCCCACAGCCACTCGTTGCGGGCCCCGGCGCCGGCGGCGGGCGCGGTGCGCGCCTCGCTCAGCCCGGCCACCAGCCTGTAGAGGGCCAGGGGCACGACCATGATCATATAGGCGGCGACGAAGATCGAGTTGCCCATGGTCGAGGCGACGCGGGTGATCACATCGCCGCGCCAGGGCAGCGGATCGAGCCCGAAGTGCTGGATCACGCCATAGCCGGCCACGGCCGCGCCGGTGGCCAGAGTGATCGTCACAATGCGCTCGATCTGCTCGCGGCGGCGCACGACGGCCACGATCGCCACGAAGAGCAGGATATACGAGAGGTTCGTATAGGTGCCCTGGAGGCGCTGGTACGAGCCCCAGAAGCTGGTGAGGGGCACGACCGAGGTGAAGGTCGCGAAGAGAAAGACCAGGGCGTAGAGGGCCACCGGCACGGCCATGGGGATGGCGGCGAAGCGACGCCAGAGGGGCGGGGGCGCTGCGGCGGCCTCGTCGGACGG
This sequence comes from uncultured Oscillochloris sp., assembly GCA_964555675.1. Taxonomy (GTDB): domain Bacteria; phylum Chloroflexota; class Chloroflexia; order Chloroflexales; family Chloroflexaceae; genus CAIWXH01. The sequence continues at coordinate 15,065 of CAZKTU010000047.1, read as the reverse complement.
GGCCGCGGCCGGGCTCGCGTTGCCGCGGGCAATCAGCCGGTCGAGCGAGCGGACGAGCACCGCGGCGATCGCCACCAGAGCCAGCGAGCGCAGCGTCGTCGCCTTATCGGGCTCGAAGTGGCGGGCCGAGTACAGGTTGAAGAAGATCGGGATGAGGGTCAGGGCGAGCAGCCAGGCTGCCTCGGCCACACGCTCACACCAGCGACTGACGGCGGATTCTCGGGACATAGGCGGTTTCTATCAGGGCGATCGTAGTGGGGCGCCCGTGGGGGGCGTCCTCATCCAACAGCCTGGAGGGCGGCGGCGCGGCGGCGATCCTTCCAGCCCGCGGCCCGCTCGATAATCTCGCGGGCGTTGGCCCGACTATGCTCGCTGGGCGTGCCGTCGAGCATAGCGGCCAGCTCGTCGATCCGCTGCTCGACATCGAGGCGGCGCACATTGGTGCGCGTGCGGTCTTCGCCGAACTCCTTACTAATATGGTAGTGAGCGTCGGCGAAGGCCGCCACCTGGGGCAGGTGCGTAATACAGACCACCTGATGGTTCTCGGTGATCGCCCAGAGCTTCTGGCCCACCACCTGGCCGGCGCGCCCGCCGACGCCGACGTCGATCTCGTCGAAGATCAGGGTGGCCACCTCGTCGACCCGCGAGAGGATCGACTTGAGGGCCAGCAACAGGCGGGCGCTCTCGCCGCCCGAGGCGATCTTCGCCAGGGGCTTGAGGGGCTCGCCGGGGTTGGGCGAGATCATGAACTCCACCTGGTCGAGGCCGGTCTTGTCGAAGGCCAGGCGGCGCTCGCCGAAGGGCACACCCGCGGGGTCGTCCTCGTGGAGCAGACTGACGTGGAAGCGCACATTGGGCATGGCCAGATCGCCCATGGCGCCCTCGATCTGGCGGCCCAGCTCGTCGCCGACCTCGCGGCGACGCTGCGAGAGGGCCCCGGCCTCGGCGGAGAGCAGCGTGAGCAGCTCGGCCTCCTGGCGCTCGAGGTCGGCGATATGGACGGCGCTATTCATCAGGCGCTCGATCTCGGCCTCGGCGCTGGCGGCGCGCTCGATCAACCGGGCGATATCGCCGCCGTACTTGCGCTGGAGGTCGCGCAGGACGGTCAGGCGGTCCTCGATCGTATCGATGCGGCCCGGCTCGAAGTCGAGGCCGAGGCGGTAGCTGCGCAGGGCCGTGGCCAGGTCCTCGACCTGATAGTGCAGCTCGCTGGCGGTCGCGGCGATCGACTCGACCGAAGGGTCGAGGCGGGCCAGCTCGGCCAGGTTGGCGGCGATGGTCTGCAGAAGCTCGAGGGCGGGGCGGCCAGGGGCGCGCCCGGCCTCGCGGCCGCCGTAGAGGTCGGCGTAGGCGTCGGAGGCGAGGCCGGTGATGCGGGCCGCGTTCTGGACGACCTGGCGCTCGCGGGCCAGCTCCTCCTCCTCGCCGGGCTTGAGCTTCGCGGCGGCCACATCCTCGAGCAGGAAGCGCAGCTCCTCGATGCGCGTCTGGCGGCGGGCCTCGTTGCGCTTCAGCTCGGCCAGCTCTTCGCGGGCCTGGCGCAGGCGGGCGACCAGCTCGGCCACACGCTCGCGCTGAGGGAGCAGCTCGCCGAAGCGGTCGAGCATCTCGAGGTGGGTGCGCGTATTGAAGAGCGAGAGACCCTCGTGCTGGCCGTGGATGTCGATCAGGCGGCCGCCAACCTCGCGCAGGACGCCGGTATTGACGGCGCGGCCATTGATGCGGGCGACGCTGCGGCCCGACTCGGCGCTGACCTCGCGGGTGAGGATCACCTGGGCGTCGTCGTCGTCGAGCAGATCGTACTCGCGCAGCAGCGGGAGGACCTGGGGGCAGTCGTCGAGGCTGAAGACCCCCTCGACGCGAGCCCGCTGGCTGCCGGCGCGCACGAAGCTGACGTCGACCTTCTCGCCGCGCAGGGTGCCGAGGGCGTCGATGATGATCGACTTGCCGGCGCCCGTCTCGCCGGTCAGCACGTTAAAGCCCTCGCCGAGGCGCAGATGCAGACGGTCGATGATCGCGAAGTCGCGGATCTGAAGCTCAAGCAGCATAAGCTCGCAGTTGGCGAACATTAGAGCGGAAACGTGCCGTCACGGGCTGCATTGTACCATACTGACGGTCTGCCTGTCAGGGGTCAGGACGTGTGATGAGTGCTGGACCTACCAAAGGTTGAACGCGCAATCAGACTAAAGTCTGATGTCACAGCCCGTCTGGATTGTTATACTCTTCACATACCAGGGCGACGAAGCGACAGACTAGCCCTGGCAGAACTCCACAAAATCCCCACTGTCGCTCCCCAAACACCCCCACGGCTGCCGAAAGGCAGCCGTTTCCACATGCCGAGGCCGACAGCCTGAAACGTGAATGGTGCCCCTAGCGCGGCGGGCCTGAAAAGGCTATACTGTAACTTGTGCCTGCAATCGCCAGTGTATCCAGGGGTAACGGGGAGCCCCGGTCGGAGCCAGGCTCCGGCCAGGAGGTTGAGCGTGCTACAGCCGGAAGACTTGCCTTCTACCACCGAGGGCTTCACGCAGCACGAGTACGATATTCTGCGGCGCGAGCTAGCCGAAGCCCAGGCTCTCAGCCGTGGCCTGCGCCGCCAACTCGAGAAGGCCCTGACCTCAGCCAATGAGGCCCAGCGGGCCCACGCCAAGATGGTTGCGACCCTGACCGAGACCATGCGCGAGAACACTACTCTCGCCCACGAGCGCGACCTATGGCGGGCGCGGGCCCAGCGTCTCGAGCGGGGTCTGAGCGCAGATCCGAGCAGCGAGCGGCCGGTGATCGACATCACCGCCCTGGCCGGCCAGATCAGCGAGGACGAGGTCAACGCCATCCGCAAGGCTATGGCGCGCCTGCACCACCCGGACGTCGGCGGCGACCCCGAGCGCATGAAGGCCTGGAACGCGGCCCTCGACCACATCGGCCAGAGCTAGGCTCCGGCGCTCAGCCCGCAGCCCAACCCACGAGAGGCGACCGTCCGTTGACGGTCGCCTCTACGATTCTGTGGCGCCTATCGTCGAAGGCAACCCTATGGGGGCTCAAGCGACCTGCTCGTAGCTAGAGGGCGATCGCCCGCAGCTATGGGGTCAACTCATCGCGCAGGCCGGCCCGCAACTTCTCGAGCAAGCTCTGGAGAAGCTGCTGCTCTTCAGGGTCAAGGAGCGCCATGCGGCGCTCGACCGAGGCCTTGTGGAGGGCGGCGGCCTGCGCGCTCACCACCACCCCGCGCGGGGTGAGCAGCAAGCGCTGGGCGCGCCGGTCGTCGGGGTCGGGGGTACGTCGGACGAGGCCGTCGGCCTCGAGCCGGTCGACCAGGCGGGTGATCGTGCTCTTGACGCAGAGCAGCTCGGCGCCGATGTCGGTCAGGCGGCGACCGTGCTCAGTCGAGAGCCGCTGGAGCACCGAGAACTCCATGGGCGTAAGGTCGGTCGCCTCCAGCACCTGTCGGTCGCCATCGTCGAGAAGCACGTAGATGTCGTGGATGAGACGGTGCTGCTGGTGGGCGATAGAAGGCAGCTGTTCAATCATTGGGCAACCCTCGCTAACGCAACAGTTGCAATTTCAAGGATTATAGAGAGAGAGCGCCAGGGCGTCAAGGAGCGATGAATAAACTATGAGTTGACATGAGGAAATATGCCGCTTAGAATGAGGTGGTTTTAGAGAGACTTGCTAAGATTTACCTAGATTTCCGGCGGCGCGCCGCCCTAGGGGAGTTAACGGAATGCTACAGCTCGCGGGCTTCTGGATGGCCCTGGCCACCTTTCTGGGCATCTGGTGGGGGCACGTCGGCGTACGCTGGCTCGAGCGCAATGTCGTGCGGGTTGGCCCGCCGGCTTTCGCCCTCGCGACGGCGGGGATCGGCCTGAACCTGTACGCTCTCTTCAGCTCCAGCCTGACCGTCGCCGGGGTGTGCAGCATCATCGGCATCACGCTGATCTGGGACGCCTACGAGCTCTTCCGGCAGCAGCGCCGGGTGCTCAAGGGCCACGCCCCCGCCAACCCGGCCAACCCCCGCCACGCCGCCTACCTGGCCGCGGGGGGCCCGGTCACCACCGAGGACCTGCTGGACCGTGAGCCGAGCGGGCGCCCGGTCAGCTCCGCCCACAAGGGTGGGCCGGCGAGCAAGCCCGGCGTGAGCTACCCGAGCACGGCAAGCACAGACTAGGAGCTAACCATGAACTGGGGTGGTCTCGCCCTCGGCCTATTCAGCTTCGGCATCATCGGCTTCGGCTTCTTCTGGGTCATCCGCATGGAGTACTTCCTCGGCTACCACTGGTGGCCCTACCCCATGCTCTTCGGCGCGCTGCTGGTGATCGGCTCGCTCTTCGTGGGCGATGCGGGCTTCTCGGCGCTGCTCGGCATCAGTGGGGCCTCCTTCATCTGGGGCGCCACCGAGCTGAAAGAGCAGGCGGTGCGCACCGAGCTCGGCTGGTTCAAGTTCAACCCGAACCGCAAGCCCGACCCGCCCTTCGTCGAAGTGATCAAGAAGATCAACGCGCCGCACCTGTAGGTCTATGACTGAGCAAACTCCGATTGCCGAACAGAAGCGCCGCCTGCGGCGCGAGGCGGCGGCACGGCGCGACGCCCTGGAGGACCGGGCGGGGCGAAGCGCGGCGATCAGGTCCCTGGTGATGGCCCACGCGGCCTACAGGGCGGCGGCGGCGCTCCACTGCTTCCTGGCGATCCGCTCGGAGGTCGATACGCGGCCCCTGGTGGCGGCGGCCCTGGCGGCGGGCAAAGCAGTGGCCGTGCCGGTGATCGACGAGGGCGGGGTCATGGTCCATAGCTGGATCGACAGCCTCGACGAGGCGAGCTTCGGGCGCGGGCAGCTCGGGACCGCCAGCCCGCTGGCGCTGCGGCCCGCCCGCCCCGGCCAGTGGAGCCTGACGATCGTGCCGCTGCTCGCCTTCGACCGGGCCGGATTCAGACTCGGTTACGGCAAGGGACACTACGATGGGCTGCTCGCCCAGGGCGCCGGCCTCGCCCTCGGGGTGGCCTTCGCCTGCCAGGAGTTCCCGGCCCTCCCGCACGAGCCCCACGACATCCCCCTCGACCTGATCGTCACCGAAGCGGGCGTAATCGTCCCTCAGAGGGCCTGAGCGCTTTACAGATACGAACACGTGTGCTATAATCGTCCCATCGCATGACGTACGAGCGGACCTGCGGCCCATGGCGGCGCCGCAGCCGGAAGGGACGAAGCACATGTTTCAGCGATTGGACGAGCTTCAGACAGGCAGCCTCTACATTCTGACCGGCCAGGCGGGCGCGGGCAAATCACACCTGGCGGCCAGCGCGCGGCGCAGCGGCACGCTCTGGGTCCTCGACACCGAGGGCGCGGCCCAGAACCTGCACGGCAAGCCGGGCATCCACAAGCGCATCCAGGTCGTGCAGACGATCTCGCTGCGGGCCCTGATGCAGGCCATGGACGAGGTCAAGCGCCAGGGCAAAGCGGGCGACACGGTCCTGCTCGACTCGATCTCGAAGATCTTTCAGGCGATGCGGGCCTACGCCCAGCAGCGGGCCGGCAACGAGACCGACCGCAAGACGGCGATCGGCTACGACGAGCACGCCTCGGTCAACCGCAATATGCAGACCGTCTATACGGGCCTGACCGAGCTGAAGCAGGCCGGCTTCCATGTGATCGTGATCGGTCACCTGGGGCGCAAATACCGGGCGGGCGAGAGCGGGCTCAGCGACGAGGGCCTGCGCGTCCTGGCCGACGACATGATCGCCTACGAGGCCGACGCCGTGCTCCTGGTTGAGCGCGAGGGCGACGAGCGGGCGATCACGCCGATCATCAAGCCGCCGCGTCCCGCCCACCTCAAGCTCAACAAGAGCTACCCCGCGATCCTCGCCACCCTCTACCCCGACCTGGTCGAGAAGCCCGAGAAGGGCAAGCCCGAGAAGGGCAAGCCCGATACCGCCTCCCAGGCCACCATCGTCGCAGCAGAGTTAGCGCCCGAGCCGCCCGCCGAGCCTCAGACCCACAGCGGCCCGCCCCGCGACGCCGCCGAGGCCGAGCAGCGCTTCTACGCCCGCTACAGCGAGGTGATCGGCGGCAGCAGCTGGCAGGCCGTCCAGCGCTACCTGGGGCACCTACTGCCCCGCCCGAGCAGCGTCGAAGAGTGGATCGCGGTCGCTGAAGAGGTGCGCGACCGCTCGCGCGGCAGCGTCGCCGCCGCATAGGGGCGAGGTGCGATGCGGGCTAGTTGTGCCAACAAGCGCAGTCCATTGCCTGTTCTGACCAAGGACGAAAGACCAAAGACCATCTACCCAGCAGGAGCCCGGCCTTGGTCCTTGGTCGCTGGTCTTTGGTCAGAACTGGCAAAGGACGTCTCGCTGTCAGTACTAAGGCGCCCACGAGAGCCCCGAGTCGCCGTCGAGGTTGAGCCCGGTGGTCAGCCGGCGCGGGGCCTCGGCCAGCAGGGCGCCCGACTCTGATATACGCAGGTCGGCCACCCACAGGTCGAAGCCGACCTCGCCCGGCGAGACGGCCAGAAAGGCCAGCAGCAGGCCATCGGGCGAGAAGGCCGGGGCGCGGGCCGCGCCCAGGGAGGTCAGGCGCTGCGGCACGCCCACCCCGCCCGAGGGCAGGGCGAAGAGGTCGGTGCGCCCGCCGTCACGGGCCGCGAAGGCCAGCCAGGCCCCGTCGCGCGAAAAGGCCGGGTCGTAGCTCGGCTCGGGCGCGCCGGCGAGGGCCTCGGCGGGGCCGCCGGCTACGGCGAGCCTGTAGAGGCGCTGCCGCCCCTCGGCCCCTGTGCCAGCCCGCGTGAAGACCAGGATGGCCCCATCGGGGCTGAAGGCGCTGCGGCCGGCTTGGGCGGCGGGGTCGGCAAAGAGAGGCTGGGCGGCCCCCGGGCCGGCCGTCAGCAGCACCAGGCTCAGGTTATAGTCGGCCGGGGGGTCGCCCTCAGGCGGCCCCGCCTGCGTGGCGACGGCGAGGCGCACCCCGTCGGGCGCCCAGGTCGGGTAGAAGACCCAGCGGCTCCTATAGACGCGGCCCAGGCTGTTGGGCGGCTCGGTGGTGCCATTCTCGGTGAGCCGGGTCAGGGGGGCGCCGGCGGGGTCGGCCAGCTGCAGGTCGCTGAAGCTGTTCGAGCGAGCGATGTAGGCGATACGGTCCCCCGCGGGCGACCAGGCCGGCTGCACCGCCTCTCCGTCGCCCAGGAGGGGGCGGGCCTCGCCGCCGCGCCACTGCCAGATCACGCCCTGGCGCACGAATAGCAGCCGCCCGGGCAGCTCCTCGCCGCGCACGGCCGCCCCGGCCGTGGGCACGGCCGCCGTCGTCGGCCCAGGGGCCCCGTCGCCGCCCCCGCAGGCAGCCAGCAGGGCCGCCGCCAGCAGCAACATCACGCCGCGCCGCCATATGCTCACCGGCAGTCCCTTTCTTGCATGTGCGCACCGGCCCGCTCCGCAGAGAGGGCAGGGCGCCTACTGGAGGCCCGTCAACGGCAGCGGCACCGCCTCGAAGTCGAGCAGCACGCCCCCCCGCAGGTTAAACTTCGCCACCGGCGCCCCGACACTGGCCGGCGCCGCCGCATCCTTCAGATAGACAATATAACGCCCGTCGACGGGCTCGGCGCTCGCCGCTACCCATGGCGCCGCCGGGCGCAGCGGGTCGACGGCGAAGGTCAGCGCGCCGCCCGGGGCGAGGGGCTGGCTGCCCGAGAGCAGATTCACCGGCCTGTCGTCATAGGCCGAAGCACCTTTTATGTCAAGCATAAGCGCATCGGCGCCTGCGCCGCGGGCGCGCACCCGCAGCTCGGCGCCCTCCAGGGCCACCTCGGCGGTCAGGGCCAGGCCCGGCTCGGGGGTGGCCTGCGGCGGGGCCGGGGGACCCGCGAGGACGCGCAGACGCAACAGGGCTGTGGCCGCCTCGTCGCCCGCAATCCGCAGGGGCGCGCCCGGGGGCAGGGCCAGGCTGAGCGTGCTGAGCCCGGCTGGCACGGCGAGACGGGCCTCGCCGACGGTCAGCTCGCCCGCGGCCAGGGCGGCCAGGTCGAGCTCGACGCGAAGCGCCTCGGCGCCGCCCAGGTCGAGGGCCACGGGGCCGGCCTGCAGCCCGCCGGGGGCGGGCGTCAGAACGAGGATGTGGGGAAAACGCGGGTGGAACTGACCAGGCACCGTCTCGGCGAGCCCGAGGCTGGCGAGCAGGGCCGGATCACGGGCGTAGAGCGCCAGGCCGTGGCCCGCCCAGACCAGGCCCGCGCGGGCGAATCCATAGACACGTGGGTCCTCGGCGTCGCCTAGGAGGCCCGCGGCGAAGACCTGGCCGGGGCGCGCCGCGCCGAGGGCCGCGTAGTAGCGCGGCCGGGCCGGGCCGTAGAGCCTGTGGCCGGCGTCGGCGAGGCGGCGCGCGATGGCCAGGGCGGCCACGCCGGGGACGCGCTCGTCGCCCGAGATAAAGACATCGCCGCCGGGGCCGGCCGCGGCCGCGATCTGCGCGAGACGCGGGTCGGGCGGCAGCCAGAAGACGGCGGCCGAGCCCACGTCGGCGCGGCGACTGACCTGAGGCGAGGCGTCGAGGCCCGCCAGCAGGCGAGCGCGGGCGGCCGGGTCGAGCTCATCGGCGTGGACCACCAGGGCGCCCACGCCGACCAGGCGCAGGAAGGCCAGGTTCTCCTCGGCGGGCAGATCCTCGGCGCGGCGCAGCAGGTCGCTGGTGCCAAAGGGGACGAGCCCGCTGTACGAGGCCACGAGGGGCTGCCAGTGGAGCCGCCCGCGCCACTGGCGCAGGGTGACCCGCTCGAGCTCCTCGCCGCGGGGGGCGGCCGTGACCGGCAGCTCGAGCACGGGGCCGAGGCCGGCCTGGGCGGGCTCGGCGAGCCAGGCATACACGGGCGGCGCCTCGGTGAGGGCGGGGCCGGCGGGCAGACCGAGGGGCGGGGCGGCCTGTTCGAGCAGCACCACGGCGAGGGCGAGAGCGCCGAGGACACGGCGCGGGCGGGGGCGCAGCCGGCTGAGCAGGGCGGCCAGGGCCACCGCCGCAATCACGGCCAGGGCCAGCATAACCAGGAGGCCCCAGCGGGCCGGCACGCGCAGGGCGCCGAAGCCCGGCAGATTGCCGTAGAGCAGCAAGTAGGGCATGGGCAGGGGCAGCGGGTCGGCGAAGCGCACCAGGCGCAGGCCGGTGCCGAGGGAGAGCAGGAAGGCGGCGGCGGCGACGACGAGCCAGAAGAGGCCGTCGAGGGGGGCGATGCGGCCGACCCCGGCGGCGTCGCGCGCAGCGCCCCTGGCGAGCCCGCTCAGGATCATCCCCGCGCCGGCCAGCGCGAGGAGCGCGACGAGCAGCCCCGGGAAATGCACCATCTCGCCGGCGTCGACGACCGCCTCGCCCAGACGGGCATAGAGCAGATTGCCCTGGGTCACCGAGATATAGGCCCGCAGGGGCGCCGACCAGCCATCGAGCTCGCGCACCGAGCGGACGATCGCGAGGCTGCTGAAGACCCGCAGGTAGGGCAGGGTGAAGGGCAGCGCCAGAGCCGCCCCAACCAGCGCCGCGAGGAGCGCCAGAAACGCCTGGCGCCACGGCAGGGGCGCGCCCGCGCGCAGACGCGCCCAGAGGGCTGTGGCCGCCCAGAGCAGCGTGTAGCCGCCGAGGAGGGCGGCCGTAAAGAAGGCATAGTAGAGAGCCGTAATCGCCTGCAGGCCCGCAAAGAGGCCGCAGAGCAGGGCGTCGCCCAGGCGAGCGCCGCCGGCGGCGCGCGGGCGGAGGAGGCGGCGCAGAAAGACCAGGGCGAAGACCATCCAGGCGGTCTGCAGCAGATTGAGCTGCGTGAGGTGGGCGAAGCGGTAGGCGCAGAAGGCGAAGGCCGCCCCGGCGACGAAGGCGGGCCAGGGGCCGGCGTCGGCGGGCAGAGTCTCGCGGACGAGCAGATAGACCGCCCAGCCGCTGAGGGCGAAGCTGAGCAGCAGGAGCAGGTTATGGGCGAGGAGCGGCTCGCCGGTGAGCCAGGTGAGGGGCGCAGTCAGGGCGGCGAGGAGCAGATGGTTATCGGTATAGGCCAGGGTATCTGGGTACGGGTAGAAGATCGGCGCATTCCAGACCGTCGCAGGGGCCGCGCCGAGGGCGTGGACGCCCCAGGCGATCGTCCAGGCCTGCAAGAGCGCATCGCCGAGGCCCGGCAGCCCATCGCCCAGGTGGCGGGCCAGGGGCCAGGTCATCAGCAGGCTGAGGGCCAGGTAGGCGAGGGGCGGCCAGATGCGACGCAGAGCGGGCATAGGGGCTAGCGGCCCGACAGCCAGCGCATCACGCGCGGCATGGTCCTTGTGGCGCCTGCGGCGAGGGCGGGCTGCTGCACCAGGTCTTCGGGCAGATTCAGGGGCAAGAGGGCCTGCAGGGCGCCGGGGGCCACCTCGAAGGTCATCGGCGTCTCGCCGATCGCGTCGCCGTCGACCTGCACGGGCAGGCGCGGGCGGCTGACCACCGTGACGCTGCGGGCGCGGTAGTAGGCGATCTCGGGGTCCTCGCTATAGCGCCGGCGCAAGATCGCGATCAGGCGGCGCACGGCGCTGAGGCCGTTCTCGCCCTTGAAGACGGCCACGTCGAGCATGCCATCGTCGATACTGGCGCGGTGGGTGATCTTGACCAGACCGCCATAGAGCTGGGTATTGCCGACCACCACCATCAGGACGCGCCCGCTGGTGGGGCGGCCGTCGATGATCAGGCGCATGCGCGCCCCGCGCACACTGAGGGTCTGGGCGACGCCGCGCAGCACATAGGCCAGGGCGCCGAGGCGGCGCTTCTCGTCGGGGCGGATGCCGGCGGTGATGGCGGCGTCGAAGCCGATCCCGGCCATGAGCAGGAAGTAGCGGTCGCCGGCGCGGCCGAGGTCGATCGGGCGCGGGCGCCAGGCCAGCAGGGCCTCGGCGGCGGCGCGGGGCTGCAGGGGCAGGCGCAGCTCGCGGGCCCAGACGTTCATGGTGCCGAGGGGCAGGGGCGCGAGAGCGGTGGCGGTGCCGGCGAGGCCGTTGATCACCTCGTTGATCGTCCCATCGCCGCCGGCGGCCACGACCAGGTCATAACCGCTCTCGGCGGCCTGACGGGCCAGGCGCCGCCCATCGCCGGCGGCGCGAGTCGGCTCGAGGGTGATCTGCCAGCCGTGCTCGCGCCAGACCTCGGCGGCGCCTTCCAGCTCGCGCTCGAGAGCCTCGGCCTGGCCGGCGTTCGGGTTGAACACGAGCATTGTGCGCATAGTGTCTATCTACAGGGCGTTAATCGCAACGCAGTATACCATACAGCCTCGGAGCCCCCACCCGGGGACAAGGGATGGTACAATAGGCGTCCAGGACGAACCAGCAGGAGCACCGGCATGAGCCACCAGAGCACTGGCAGCCCCACGCGAGAGCGGCAGAGCGCCGGTCGCGCCGCGCCCGAGCGGGCCACAGAGCTGACGACAAGCTGCGCGAATCGGCCCACGGATCAGGCCGCAGTCTGCCCCGCCTGCGGCGACTCAATGCGCCTCTGGGCCAACTATCACCGCTGCCGGAACTGCGGATACAAAGAGAGTTGCTGCTTCTGAGATCCTTTGTGATCCGCTGCCTGTTACCCGCTTGAGGATAAACGAGCGGTTGACACCCCATAGCCTTTGCTGTACCATACGCGCTACGCCGCGAACCTGAGGTTCTCGGGCCGCCCATGCGGCCGGCGCAGGTATGACCAGCGGGCAAAAGTATCGTATGCAAGATCACGTCGAGCAGTTTCTGACACACATGGCGGGCGAGCGCGGCATGTCGGCCAATACCACGGCGGCCTACCGCACCGACCTCGATCAGCTCCGCAGCTACCTGCAGGGCCAGCATGTCGCCGAGTGGCCCGAGGTCACCCACGACCATGTGATGGGCTTTCTGATCTTCCTGCGCGAACGCCGCTACGCCAACAGCACGGTCGCCCGACGCACGGCGGCGGTCAAGTCGTTCTTCGGCTATCTGGTGAGCCAGCAGGTGATCGTGGGCGACCCGACCGAGCAAATCGACTCGCCCAAGGTCGACCGCTTCCCGCCCAAGGCCATCTCGCCCCACCAGGTCGACGAGCTGCTCGAGCTGCCTCTGCGCTCCTCGACGCCCGAGGGCCTGCGCGACAAGGCGATGCTCGAGCTGCTCTACGCCACCGGCATGCGCGTGAGCGAGCTGGTCGCCCTCGAGGTCGCGGATATCGCCCTCGAGCAGACCAGCGTGCGCTGCTCGGGCCGCGCGGGGCGCGAGCGGGTGCTCCCCCTCACCGACACCGCCGTCACCGCCCTCGAGGAGTACCTCGACAGCGGGCGCTCACAGCTCGCCCGCAACAGCAGCGAGCGCAGCGACGCCCTCTTCCTCAACCATCGCGGCAAGCGCCTGACCCGCCAGGGCTTCTGGCTCATCCTCAAGGGCTACGCCGAGGAGGTCGGCCTGCACGACCTGACGCCCCACACCCTGCGCCACTCGTTCGCCGCCCATATGCTGGGCAACGGCGCCGAGCTGCGCGAGGTCCAGGAGCGCCTGGGCCACGCCTCGCTCTCGACCACGCAGATCTACGCCCACCTCAACAACGAGAAGCCGGGCGCCAAGGGCCGCGCCACAGACGGGGCCAACGGCCGCCGCAACGGCCACCACCCCGAGCTGGTCGTCCAGAGCGAAAACGAAGAGTAGGCCACAGGGCGGGGCCGCCGCGCCGCCGCCTATGGTATACTGAGCGCAATCTAATACGGCGAGGATCCGGAGGAGTACCCCGAGAGTCGGCCCGCAGCGAGCCAGGGCATGGTGTGAGCCTGGCGGCACGGACCGGGGGAAGGCGCCGGGGAGCCATGTGGGCAAGAGTGAGCGCGCGCCACAGGCGCCGCTAACTGGGGTGGAACCGCGCATGTGCCATGCGTCCCCAGGCGAGCAACCGTCGCCTGGGGTTTTTTGTTGCCCCGGGCTCGTGAGGAGCGAAGCATGCCAGCCATCTCGATGGAACAGATCGTCTCGCTGTGTAAGCGCCGCGGCTTTATCTTCCCCGGGTCCGAGATCTACGGCGGCCTGCAGGGGGCCTACGACTTCGGGCCCCTCGGGGTCGAGCTGAAGAATAATATCGTGGCCGACTGGTGGCGCACCAACGTCTACGAGCGCGACGACATGGAGGGCCTCGACGCGGCCATCCTGATGAACCGCCTGGTCTGGAAGTACTCGGGCCACGAGGAGACCTTCAACGACCCCCTGGTCGACTGCCGCAACTGCAAAAGCCGCTGGCGCGCCGACCATATCAAGGGCAAGTGCCCCAACTGCGGCTCGAGCGACCTGACCGAGCCCCGGCCCTTCAATATGATGTTCAAGACCCAGGTCGGGCCCGTGGCCGACGGCGGCTCGTTCGCCTACCTGCGCCCCGAGACCGCCCAGGGCATCTTCGCCAACTTCGGCAATGTGCTGACCACCACCAGCCGCAAGCTGCCCTTCGGCATCGCCCAGGTCGGCAAGGCCTTCCGCAATGAGATCAACCCGCGCAACTTCCTCTTCCGCGTGCGCGAGTTCGACCAGATGGAGATCGAGTTCTTCGTCATGCCCGGCAGCGACGAGGAGTGGCACCAGAAGTGGCTCGAGGCCCGCCTGGCCTGGTGGGAGGGCATCGGGGTCCGGCGCGAGCGCATCAGCATCTACGACGTGCCCGCCGACGAGCTGGCCCACTACTCGAAGCGCACCTACGACCTGATGTACGACTACCCCTCGATCGGCGTGCAGGAGATCGAGGGCATCGCCAACCGCACCGACTACGACCTCGGCTCGCACTCGAAGGACCAGGCCAGCCTGGGGCTGACCGCGCGGGTCAACCCCAACGACGACAGCACGGCCAGGCTGACCTACTTCGACCCCGAGAGCAAGCGCCACCTGGTGCCCTATGTGATCGAGCCCTCGGCGGGCGTCGGGCGCTGCACCCTGGCGGTGCTCTGCGAGGCCTACGACGAGGAGATGACCAAGGCCCCGCCCGCCGAGAAGCTGCAGGCCGTGGCCGACGCCCTGGCCGCCTTCCTCAAGTCGGCCGGCAAGAGCGAGAAGATGCGGCCCGAGCAGCGCGACGCCATCCTCGAGCAGGGCCAGTCCATCGCCGCCAGCCTCGGCGAGCGCCTGCCCGCAGTCGAGGCCCTGCTGGCCATGCCCGGCGCCGACGAGGTCGAGCTGGGCAAGAAGCTGCGCGGCCAGGCCCAGCCCGTCCTCGACGAGCACTACCGCACCGTGCTGCACCTGCGCCCGAAGCTCGCCCCGGTCAAGGTGGCGGTCTTCCCGCTCAAGCGCAACCACGAGCAGATCGTGGCCACCGCCCGGCAGATCCGCCGCCAGCTCCAGGCCGAAAGTGGGGTGCGCACGGTCTATGACGACACCGGGGCGATCGGCAAGCTCTACAGGCGCCAGGACGAGATCGGCACGCCCTACTGTATCACGGTCGATTTCGACACCCTCGGCGAGGGCAAGGACCCCGCCCTGGCCGGCACGGTGACGGTGCGCGACCGCGATACCATGGCCCAGGAGCGCGTCCCGATCGGCGAGCTGCAGGGCTTCCTGCGCGAGAAGCTGCGCTCGTAGAGCTGCCGGAAGGCTGAGGGCCGGGAGAATGCTATGGACGAAGGGCGCTTCACGATCCCGACGCGGATCTACCTGACAGCGGCGCAGCGGGCCAGGCTTCAGCACCTGCTCGATGGGGCCGACCGCGAGCTCGACGACTGGCTGACCGAGCTGGTGGCGGGCCAGCTCGACGGGCTGCCCGAGCCGCCCCCCGCGCAGGCCAGCGCCGTGGGCGACCGGGCGGCCGAGGAGCTGCGCCAGCGCCGGTCTGAGCTGCGCCGCCTGCGCCCCAGGCTCAGCGACCCGCATAACCCGCCACCCCCCTGGCTCGTCCAGATGGTGGCCGACCTCGAGGCCGAGGTGGAGCGGTTGCGGAAGGATGAGGGATGAAGGATGAAGGATGAAGGCCGCTCGTACTACGCTAGTAAGGGCAGACCCACGTGTCTGCCCCACGTGTCTGCCCCACGTGTCTGCCCCATGGGGGAGTCTACATCCTGTGGGCTCGAGGAGAGCTGTAGTAGCCGAAGGCCGCAACCGGTATGGCAAAGGTGCGC
>CAZKTU010000046.1:5824-34302 GCA_964555675.1 uncultured Oscillochloris sp. | reverse complement strand
GCCGCGGGCCGCGGCCAGCACCGGCTCGCAGCAGGGGAAGTCGAAGGCGGCGTCGCCGAAGCGCGAGCGGATCATCAGCTGGGCGATGTGGGCCCCCGCCTCGCCGTAGCGCTCGGCCATCTCGCGCACATAGAGCTGGATGTCGCGGCGCGCGTTGGCCGCGTACCAGAGCATAAAGTGGTGCAAGACGAAGTCGTGCAACACCACCACCCCGGGCAGGCGCTGGGCCTGGCGCCAGATCCCGGCGTGGGCCGGGCTGTTGCCCATATGATAGACCAGCGCGTCGTAGGGGCGCCGGCGCAGCTCGCGCTCGAGGCGGCGCAGGGGCAGCACCTCGAGGTGGGCGGCCAGCAGCGGGTTGCTCGGGCGCAGCCCGTCCTCGACGAAGAGGGTGATCTCGGCGTACTGCCCCAGATAGGGCAGCAGCTCCTCGCTATAGTCCGAGATGCCCGAGGCGGCCGGGTTCACCGGAGTGCAAAAAGCGATGCGCGGGGTCTTCATGGCGGGCCTATTCTACCACGCCCCGCCCCACTACGCCCCAACCATCACAAGTATACAAAAGCCAATTTGTAGAAAGCCACCAAATGACTGCCTATTGGATATAAAGTACAAAAGCGCTTGACAAGTCCTTCACCCCATTGTATAGTATGCGTTAATACCCAACCGGTATTAAACCTTCAGCGCATGGTGCGCAACGACGCCGCCCGCAGCTCAACGACCGAGCTCGGCGGCGCGTTTACGCTACCCTTCTGCCGATCGACCTCGGCCCGCTCAGACTAGTCTGCCAACCGGCCCGGCGCAACAGCGCCTCAAGCCCCTCCTGACGCGCTGTTGCGTCGTGGGGGCCGTCTTCGCATCAGCCTTCTTCGGCAACACGAACGCGAGAATGGCGCTCGCCAACGCCTCAGCGACCTGAGGCCTGGCGAGCGTCTGTCTTTTTGTAGCAAGGTGGTAGCGATGAACCTCCCGGCGCCCCGCAACCTGTACGATCCGCGCTTTGAGCACGACGCCTGCGGCATCGGCTTTGTGGCCCGCATCGACGGCCAGGCCGGCCACAGTATTCTGGCCATGGCTCTCGAAGCCCTCTGCAACCTCGAGCACCGCGGCGCCGTTGCCGATGACGCGAAGACAGGCGATGGCGCCGGTGTGCTGACTCAGCTGCCCCAGGCCCTGATGCTGAGCGAGCTGCGCCGCCAGGGGGTGGCCGCCAACCCGGCCGACCTGGCCCTCGGGATGTTCTTCCTGCCCCGCGACGAGGCCGCCTGCCAGGCTGCCTGTACCCACGTCGCCCAGGCCCTCGGCGAGCGCGGCATCGCGCTGCTGGCCTGGCGCGACGTGCCGGTCAACCCCGCCGCCCTCGGCCAGCGCGCCTACGAGGCCATGCCCCGCATCAGGCAGGCCATCGTCGCCCGCCCCGCCGGCCTCGACGACGTCGCCTACGAGCGCTCGCTCTACCTGGCCCGCAAGGCCATGGAGCAGGCCTTCACCGCCGCGGGCCTGGCCGCATACGTGCCCTCGCTCTCGGCGCGCACGGTCGTCTATAAGGGCCTGCTGCTCGGCACCAACCTGGCCGAGTTCTACCCCGACCTGCGCGACCCGAGCTATGTCACGGCTCTGGCCGTCTACCACCAGCGCTACTCGACCAACACTTTTCCCACTTGGGATCGCGCCCAGCCCTTCAGGATGCTCTCGCACAACGGCGAGATTAACACGGTGCAGGGCAACGCCAACTGGATGCGCGCCCGCCACGCGGTGCTCGACCTGCCCGAGAACTTCCTGCCCACGGCCGTCGACGGCCCGGCGGCGCTCATCCCCGTCCTCGACGAGAGCGGCTCGGACTCGGCCATGCTCGACAACGCCCTCGAGCTGCTGGTGATGGCCGGCCGCGATGTGCGCCACGCCCTGGCCATGCTGGTGCCCGAGGCCTGGGAGAAGATCGCCGACATGAGCCCGGCCCTGCGGGCCTTCTACCAGTACCACGCCTGCCTGACCGAGCCGTGGGACGGCCCGGCCGCCTTGACCTTCTCGGACGGGCGTGTGGTGGGCACGGCCCTCGACCGCAACGGCCTGCGCCCCGCCCGCTATATCGTCACCGACGACGGCCTGGTGATCTCCGGCTCCGAGGTCGGCGCCGTCACCGTCGAGGAGGCGCGCATCGTCCATAAGGGCAAGCTCGGCCCCGGCCAGATGATCGCCGTCGACACCGCCACCGGCCGCTTCTTCACCGACGAGGACGTCAAAGAGTACCTGGCCGCACAGCACCCCTACGAGGCCTGGGTCGGCCAGCACCTCCAAAAGATGAAGGATGAAGGCGGAAGGGTGAATGAAAGGATGAAGGATGAAGGCGGAAGGATGAGCCCGGAAGCAGCCGGCTCGGATCTTCAGCCTTCATCCCTCAGCCTTCAGCCTTCCTCCCTCAGCCTTCAGCCTTTACAGATGGCCTTCGGCTACAGCAGCGAAGAGCTGGCCGTTATTCTCAAGCCCATGGGCGCCACCGGGCACGAGCCTGTGGGCTCGATGGGCGATGATACGCCGGCCGCGGTGCTCTCGCAGCTCGAGCTGGGGCGCCCGCTCTTCCACTACTTCAAGCAGCGCTTCGCCGAGGTGACCAACCCGCCGATCGACTCGCTGCGCGAGGAGCTGGTGATGTCGCTCAGCGTGGCCGTCGGGCGGCGTCGCAACATCCTCAGCGCGACCCCCGAGCACGCCCACCTGCTGCAGCTCAAGTCGCCCATCCTGAGCGACGCCCAGCTGGCCGCCCTGCGCGATAACGACGACCCTCTGCTGCCCGTCGCGACGGTCTCGTCGCTCATGCCCATCGACACGCCCCTCGTCGCGGCCATCGCGAGCCTGTGCGCCGCCGCCGAGGAGGCAGTCAGGGCCGGCGCCGCGGTGCTGGTGGTCAGCGACAGAGGCGTCGACGCCGAGCACGCCCCCATCCCGGCCCTGCTGGCGATCGGCGCGGTCCACCACCACCTGATCCGCACGGGGCTGCGCACCCTCTGCTCGCTGCTGGCCGAGACCGGCGAGCTGCGCGAGGTCCATCACCTGGCCTGCCTGGTGGGCTACGGCGCCGAGGCGATCAACCCCTACCTGGCCCTGGCCAGCGTGCGGGCTCTGGCCCTCGAGCGCGACGCGGTGAAGAGCAAGGCCGCCGGCGCCGAGAAGGCTCAGGGCGACCCGCGCTCGCTGACCCTGGCCGAGGAGGCCGAGCGCCACTTCGTCCAGGCCCTCGAGAAGGGCCTGCTGAAGACCATGTCGAAGATGGGCATCTCGGCCCTCGACAGCTACTGCGGGGCCCAGATCTTCGAGGCCCTCGGCCTCGAGCAGGCTGTCATCGAAGCCTGCTTCACCGGGACGCCCAGCCGCATCGGCGGGGTCGGCTTCGCCAGGATCGAGCAGGATGTGCGCGCCCGCCACGGGCGGGCCTTCGGGCTGCCCGCGCCGGCTCTGGCCCACCCCGGTTACTACAAGTTCAAGAAGGACGGCGAGCAGCACGCCTTCAGCCCGGCCGTGGTCCACGCTCTGCATAAGGCGGTGCAGAACCCCCACGCCCTCAACGGCGACAGCAGCGGCCCGGGCGTCAGCGCCGAGGGCTACGCCACCTACAAGGTCTACGCCGACCTGATCAACGGCCGCGAGCCGATCGAGCCGCGCGACCTGCTCGAGCATACGCCCGCCGGCCCGCCAGTGCCGATCGACGAGGTCGAGCCGATCGAGGCGATCGTGCGCCGCTTCAGCACCGCGGCCATGAGCCACGGCTCCACCAGCATGGAGGCCCACGAGACCCTCTCGATCGCCATGAACCGCCTGGGCGGCATGGCCAACAGCGGCGAGGGCGGCGAGGACCACAGCCGCTACAAGGACGAGCGCAACAGCCGCATCAAGCAGGTGGCCTCGGGCCGCTTCGGGGTGACCCCGGCCTACCTGGCCAGCGCCGCCGAGCTGCAGATCAAGATGGCCCAGGGCGCCAAGCCCGGCGAGGGCGGCCAGCTGCCCGGCCATAAGGTCAATGAGGAGATCGCCCGCATCCGCCATACCGTCCCGGGCGTGGCCCTGATCTCGCCCCCGCCCCACCACGACATCTATAGCATCGAGGACCTGGCCCAGCTGATCTACGACCTCAAGCAGGTCAACCCGAGCGCGCGCGTCAGCGTGAAGCTGGTGGCCACGGCCGGCGTCGGCACGATCGCCGCGGGCGTCGCCAAGGGCTACGCCGACACCATTCTGATCAGCGGCCACGCCGGCGGCACCGGCGCCGCGCCCCTCAGCAGCATCAAGAATGTGGGCCTGCCCTGGGAGTTGGGGCTAGCCGAGACCCAGCAGACCCTGGTCCTGAACGGCCTACGCGAGCGGGTGCGCCTGCGGGCCGACGGCGGCCTGAAGACCGGGCGCGATGTGGTGACCGCCGCTCTGCTCGGCGCCGACGAGTACTCGTTCGGCACGGCGGCCCTGGTGGCCGAGGGCTGCATCATGGCCCGGGCCTGCCACAATAATACCTGCCCCGTCGGCATCGCCACCCAGCGCCTCGACCTGCGGGCCAAGTTCCCGGGCAAGCCCGAGATGGTGATGGCCTTCTTCCGCTATATGGCCCAGGAGGTGCGCGAGATCCTGGCCAGCCTGGGCCTACGCTCGCTCGACGAGGCCGTGGGCCGCAGCGACCTGCTGCGCCAGCGGCGGCGCGGCCACGCCGGGGCCGACTCGCTCGACCTGACCCCGGTGATCAGCGCCGATCACCTGACCCCTGGGGCCGCCATCAGCCATAGCGGCGGGCGCAACACCCTGCCCCACGAAGAGAGCCTGAACGAGCGCATGATCCAGGATACGCGGGCCGCCCTGGCCGCCCGCGGCCCCGTCGCCCTCAGCTACAACATCCGCAACCGCGACCGCTCGGTGGGCAGCCGGCTGGCCGGCGCGATCGGCCAGATCTACGGCGACAAGGGTCTGCCCACCGGCACGATCACGATCAGCCTGAAGGGCAGCGCCGGCCAGAGCTTCGGCGCCTTCAACGCCCCCGGGGTCGACCTGCTGCTCACCGGCGAGGCCAATGATTATGTCGGCAAGGGCATGGCCGGCGGCACAATCGTGATCGCCCCCGACGCGCGGGCCCGCTACGCCCCCCACGAGAATGTCATCGCCGGCAACACCCTGCTCTATGGGGCCACAGGCGGCGAGCTGTACGCGGCGGGCCAGGTCGGCGAGCGCTTCGCGGTGCGTAACTCGGGGGCCACGGCGGTCGTCGAGGGCGTCGGCGACCACGGCTGCGAGTATATGACCGGCGGCACGGTGGTCATCCTCGGGGCGACCGGGCGCAACTTCGGCGCCGGCATGACCGGCGGCCAGGCCTTCGTGCTCGACGAGGCCGGCACCCTCGAGCGACGCTACAACCCGCAGCTGGTCGAGCTGCGCCCCCTCAGCGCCCGCGACGCCGCGCGCATCCAGCAGCTGATCAAGCGCCACGTCGAGCTCACCGGCAGCGCCCGCGGCGCCGAGGTCCTGGCCCGCTGGGAGGTCTATCGCAGCCTGTTCAAGGCCGTCACCCCCCGCGACGCCGTGGCTCGCATCGAGAACGCCGTCGAGGGCACCGAAGAGGTCAAGTCGGCCCGCGCCGCCTGAGCGGCGTAAGGCAGAGGGGAGAGCCGGGCTCTCCCCTCTCCAGTCTCAGGCTGAGCCGAGCTTGCGTAACTCGCGCCAGGGCTGTAGTAGCGGCAGCTGGCCGGCCGCGGGCGGTGCGGTCAGGTTGTAGGCGCCGATCTGCTTGTTGAGCTCGGCGAGCTTCTGCTCGTACTCGGCGCGCAGGGCGGCCCGATCAACCTCGCCCAGGCGCGGCCAGCGCTGGTTGGCGCGGACCAGCCAGGCGGCCAGGGCCTCCTGGTCCTCGCGGATGCTCCGCTGGAGCTCGATCCACGGGGGGGCGTAGCCGGCGTTCTTGAGCATGCGGAAGCCCAGCCGCAGCTCGTCGGGGACGTTCGTGTCGTCGTCGAGCTCGAGGGGCTTGCCCGCGCCCGGCAAGTTCTTGAACTGGCCCGCCGCCTCGGCGGCGCGGACCTGCTGGTCGATCAGGCTCTCGTAGTTGCGCGCAGTGACCCGCTGCAGCGGGTGGCTGTCGTCGCGCGGATCGTCTGGTGTGCTCATGCGGTGAAGCATAGCACAGGCCGTACCAGAAGAGAAGCGCCCTTCTCAGCCCGGCATCAGTTGCGCTTCAGCCCGGCTATGGTAGGATACGACGCCCGCCCGTGCGGGCAGGTTGCCGCCCGCGCCGCGCTCTTGCGGGCGCCCCGGCCCGGATCTTGCCATGCAGGGCAATGGCGTGTCTTTATTCACGACATGGCCGTCTCTGCTACTGGCTGCTAGTCTGACACGGAGAAGCTACGGTATGGCCTGGCTTGGTCTGCTTGCCCTGATGCTGCTCGTCGCCGCCGCGCCCGGGATCTCGATGTACGTCGAGCACCTGCGGGCGGCCCCGGCCCCCGAGGCCGGCGATGGCGAGACCCCCCGCCACGCGTAGGACTGTTCGTCTGCCAGGCCCCCAATGGCGTGGGCCGCTGTAGGACGCCGCCGACGGTTATGGTACAATCGCCTGTATCCGAGGGAGGGGCCCTCATACGGTTTAGGGCGAGGGGACCTGGATGGATAGAAGCATCCGTCGCACCGTCGGGCCGACGCTGGCCGAAGACGTCGAGCCCGGGGCGCGTCGTAGTCGCCGCCTGGCGACCCTCGGGATGCTGCTCTGGGACCAATTGCTGATCTTCGCGGGCTTCCTCTTCGCCTACTGGCTGCGCTACGAAGCCGACTGGCCCGAGCCCTTCGACAGCATCATCTTCGAGGTCGCCACCCAGAACCAGGTCGAGTTCGCGGCGTTCCTGCCGATCATCCTGCCCCTGATGCTGCTCCTGGCCCTCCGCTTCACCACCCGCGGCCTCTATCGGGCCTCCCCCCGCCTGAGCCTGCTCGAGCAGATCGGCATCATCGTCAGCAGCACCCTCACCGGGATCGCCCTGCTGATCGTCTTCGTCTTCCTCTACAAGCCCTTCTACTATTCGCGCCTGATCTTCGTCTTCGCCGGGGCCACGGTGATTGTGCTGCTCAGCTCCTGGCGCCTACTGCGCGCCGGCGTGCAGCACTGGCGCTGGTCCCGCGGCATCGGCCAGGAGCGTGTGCTCGTCGTCGGGGGCACCGGCCTCGGCCAGCAGGTGATGAGCGGTATCGCCTCGTCGCCCGGCCTCGGCTATACCCTGGCCGGCTACATCGACGACACCCCGATCGTCGAGAACGGCCGCCTCACCCGCGTCTATCGCCACCTGGGCGCCCTCGACGACCTCGAGCGAGCCCTCGAGCAGAGCGAGGCGCAGCAGGTCATCCTCGCCCTGCCCTTCTGGGAGCAGGGGCGGCTGCCCGACCTTGTGGCGATCTGCGAGCGCAACGGCGTCGGCTATCTGCTGGCCCCCGACTTCTACCAGCTCAGCTTCGACCGCCTCGATATGCACCAGCTGAGCGGGGTGCCCCTGCTGCGCCCGAAGGGGATCAGGCTGCGCGGCGCGAACCTGGCCCTCAAGCGCTTCACCGATGTGGCCGCCGTGCTGCTGACGGCGCCGTTCACGCTGCTGCTGGCCGGGCTGATCGCCCTGCTCATCCGCCTCGACTCGCCGGGCCCCATTCTCTTCCGCCAGCAGCGGGTCGGCAAGGGCGGCCAGCGTTTCGTCTGCCTGAAGTTCCGCACCATGGTGCCCGACGCCGAGGCCCGTAAGGCGGCCCTGGCCGCCCACAACGAGGCCGACGGCCCCCTCTTCAAGATGCGCGATGACCCGCGGGTCACCCGGATCGGGCGCTTCCTACGCCGCAGTAGCCTCGACGAGCTGCCCCAGCTCTGGAATGTGCTGCGCGGCGAGATGAGCATCATCGGCCCGCGGCCCGCCCTGCCCGACGAGGTGGCTCGCTACGAGCCCTGGCACTGCCGCCGGCTCGAGGTGCAGCCCGGCTGCGCCGGCCTGGCCCAGGCCCTCGGCCGCAGCGACATGTCGTTCGACGAGCAGGTGCGCCTCGACATCTACTACGCCGAGAACTGGTCCCTGGGCATGGACTTGCGCGTCCTGCTGATGGTCATCCCTGCCGTCATCGGCAGCCAGGGCGCCTACTGAGCGGCCTCGTCATGCACGCCAGCACAATGAAGGATCTCCAATGCGCGTACTGATTACCGGCGCCGCCGGCTTCCTCGGCTCGCACCTCAGCGACCGCTTCCTCGCCGAGGGCCACGAGGTGATCGGGATGGATAACCTGATCACCGGCACGACCGACAATATCGCCCATCTCTTGGGCCATCAGCGCTTCAGCTTCGTGAAGCACGATGTCACCAACTATATCTATGTGGCCGGGCCCCTCGACGCCATCCTGCACTTCGCCTCGCCCGCCTCGCCGATCGACTACCTCGAGCTGCCCATTCAGACCCTGAAGGTGGGCGCCCTCGGCACCCATAAGGCCCTCGGCCTGGCCAAGGATAAGGGCGCCCGCTTCCTGCTCGCCTCGACCTCCGAGGTCTATGGCGACCCCCAGGTCCACCCCCAGCCCGAAACCTACTACGGCCACGTCAACCCGGTCGGCCCGCGCGGGGTCTACGACGAGGCCAAGCGCTTCGCCGAGGCCATGACTATGGCCTACCACACCTACCACGGCGTCGATACGCGGATTGTGCGCATCTTCAACAGTATCATGGCCCACGAGGTCGTGGCGCTCTGCGACGAAGAGGGCGCCTATGTCGGCCCGATCGGCGCGTACGCCGACCGGATCGAAACCAGCACACTCGAGGTGCCGCGCCGGATCTTCGTGCCCGCGTTTGACCCCAAAACCTTCAAGGTCGAGCTGCGGCTCGCCAGCGATTTGATCAAGCACCCGGCCATGGGTAAGGATGCCTTCCGCATCAGTACACGCTACGGGCGCAAGATCGAAGTTACGGGCGACCATAGTGTGTTCCGGCGCGCCGCCGATGGCAACCCCGAGGCCATCCCCGTGCGCGATCTGGCCGTCGGCGACCAGATCGCCCTGCCGTCGCGGCTCCCAGTCGTCGAGCGCGACCGCACCGCCGTGAACGTGGCAGAATACCTGATCGGCCAGAGCGACGCCGATGCGCTCTGGGAGTACGCCCTGGTTTCGCCCGCGCTCGCCGCGGTTGCCGACCAGCATCAGGAGGCAATCGTCGCCTTCCTGGAGCGCAGCACCCGCTTCGAGGGCAGCCAGAACCACCGCAATAGCGTCGGCACATCCTGGCGCAAGTATCGGCGCCAGGGCCTCCTGCCGCTCGCCGTGGCGGCGCACCTCTGGCGCCAGGGCCTGTTGAGCTGGCCAGAGGAAGCCCTGATCCGACCGTACAAGGGCGGGGGCGGCACGCCGATCCGGAACGCCGTCGCCGTCAGCGACGACGTGCTCTGGCTCCTCGGTCTCTATCTCGCCGAGGGAAGCCACGTCGCCAAAAACGGCGACTACAGGCTCATCATCAGCTCCGACGAGCCCGCGCTGCAGCGCGCCCGCACGATCCTCGCCGCTGCGTTTGGCGTCGAAGCCAAATTCAGGCCAGCCGATGAGACGCGCGCGCCGAGTCTGTATATCGACTCCGTGCTGCTGTACACGCTCTTCAGCGAGGTGTTCAAGCTGACGGGCAAGGCCGCTAGTGCCCGCGTGCCCGGCTGGGTGATGCAGCTGCCCCTGGCGCGGCTCAAGCACTTCCTCGAGGGCTACCGCGAGGGCGACGGCACCCACACGCGCTACCCCGAGGTGCGCGAGCTGGCCTTCAACACGGTCAGCGAGAGTCTGGCGACGGATCTGGTCTACCTGCTGATGCGCTTCGGTATCGTCGCCTCGCTCGGCCAGTACGAGACCACGTTTAAGCAGCGCTATGGCGAGCGCAAGTTGCCGTTCTGGCGCGTCACCGTCTGCGAAGTCGCAGACTTCGATATTCTGACCTGGGACAACGGCGTCGAGCAGACGCTCAACGCCCGCCGCCTCGGCGATCTGGTCTGGGCGCAAGTGAAGACGATCGAGCCAATCGAGGCGACGCCATTCGTCTACGACTTCTCGGTGCCCGAGTGCGAGAATTTTGTCGCAGGGACGGGCATCTGCGCCCATAACACCTATGGCCCCCGTATGCGCCTGCGCGACGGGCGCGTGGTGCCCAATCTGATCGCCCAGGCCCTCAAGGGCCAGCCCCTGACCCTGTACGGCGACGGCATGCAGACCCGTAGCTTCCAGTATGTCAGCGACCTGGTCGAGGGCATCTATCGCCTGCTCCACTCCAACGAGGTCGAGCCGGTCAATATCGGCAACCCCGGCGAGTTTACGATCAAGGCCTTCGCCGAGCTGATCAACGAGCTGACCGGCAACCAGGCCGGCACGATCACCAAGGATCTGCGCACCAAGGACGACCCCCAGGTGCGCCAGCCCGATATCAGCAAGGCCGATCGCGTGCTCGGCTGGGCGCCCAGGGTCAGCCTGCGCGAGGGCCTCGAGCTGACGATTCCCTGGTTTCGGGAGGAGCTGCGACGGCGCGGGGAGCTCTAAGGCATGAGCCGTGAGCCCCTGGGCGTATCGGGCGAGGCGCCTCGAGCGGGCAGAGCTGCGGCCGGCGCGCTCTGGCCCGCGCTGCTCGTCGCCGCAGCGCTCGCCGTCGCCGTGGCTGCCCTGCCCCTCGAACTGGCCGCCCTGCTGGTGCTCGGCGCGCTGGCGGCCGCCGTGGCTCTGCTCGACCCCCTCGGCGCCGTCGCCCTGGCCGTGCTCTCGGTGCCCCTGCAAGAGCTGGTGAGCCTGCCGGGCGGCCTCAGCGTGACCCAGGCGGCCCTGCTGCTGGCCGTGGCCAGCCTGGCCCTGCACGCCCTCGCCCACCCCGACGAGCCGCTCGCCCTCGGGCGGCTCTTCCCGCCCCTGGCGATCTTTCTGTGGGCCCTCGCCCTCGCCGCCGTCTTCACCCCCTACAGCCGAGCCGAGGCCGTGCGCGAGACGGCGCGCTGGGCGACGGTGCCGCTGATCTACCTGCTGACCCTGCGGGCGGCCCACGGCGCGCCCTGGCGCAGCCATGTGCTGATCGCCTGCCTGCTGATCGCCCCCGCCGCCAATGCGATCGTCGGGCTGGTGCAGTTCTGGTTTGGGCTGGGGCCCGAGAGCTTCCTGATCGGCGCGCGGGCGCGGGCCTACGGCACGATCGGGCAGCCCAACTCGTTCGCGGGCTACATGAACCAGGCCTGGCCCCTGGCCGCCGGGCTGACGATCTTCGCCCTGGTCGGCCTGCGCACAGGCGCGCCGCGGCGGCCTGCTCTATTCGCTCTGGCGGGCGCGGGCGCGGCCCTGGCCCTGACCGGCGCGGCCCTGTTGGCGAGCTTCTCGCGCGGCGGCTGGGTCGGGGCCGCCGGCGGGGCCGCCGCACTGGCCCTCGCCACCCTGGCCATGCTTCCCCGCGAACTGCGGCTCATGGCCAGACGGGCCGGGGTTGCGGCGGGGGTCATGGCGGTGGCCGTGGCCATCCTGGGCGGGGGCGGCCTGCTGCCAGACGCCGTGGCCGGGCGCGCGGCCAGTCTGGCCGGCAACCTGCGCATCTTCGACGCCCGCGGGGCCGATATCAACCCGGTCAACTTCGCCGTGGTCGAGCGCATGGCCCACCTCCAGGCGGCCTGGAATATGCTGCAGCGCCACCCGCTGACGGGCGTCGGGCCCGGCAACTTCAGCGTGGCCTACGAAACGCCCCCGGCCGCGGGCGAGCGACCGATCAGTGTGCGACCCTGGTACGAGTCGCGGGGCCACGCCCACAACTACTACCTGCACATCGCCGCCGAGGCCGGGCTGATCGGGCTGGGCGCCTACCTGCTGCTGATCGGCGCGGTCGGCCTGCAGGCGGTGCGCGCGGTCAGGGCCGCGCCCAACTGGCTCTGGCGCGGCGTAGCGGCCGGCGGGGCGGGCGTTGCGGCGGCGGTGGCCGCCCACAACCTCTTCGAGAACCTCCACGTTCTCAATATGGGCCTGCAACTCGGCGCGATCTGGGCCCTGCTGGTGATCGCCGAGCGGGCCTCGGGCAAGGAGCGCAGCGTATGACCTACCTGGTAACCGGCGCGGCCGGCTTCATCGGCAGCCACCTCGTGGAGGCCCTGTTACGGCGCGGCGAGCGGGTGATTGGCGTCGACAACTTTACCAGCTACTACAACCCCGAGCGCAAGCGGCGCAACCTGGCCTGGGCGAGCGAGCAGCCGGGTTTCACCCTGGCCGAGGCCGACATTCGCGATGCGCCGGCCCTGGCGGCGATCTTCGAGGCCCACAAGCCGCGCCGGGTAGCGCACCTGGCGGCCCTGCCCGGACCGCGCCCCTCGATCGCCGACCCGTCGCTCTACGAGCAGGTCAATGTCGGCGGCACCGTCCACATCCTCGAGCTGACCCGCCGCCACCAGGTCGAGAGCTTCATGCTGGCCTCGACCTCGTCGGTCTACGGCAAGAGCGCCAAGCTGCCCTTCGAGGAGGGCGACCCGACCGACAGGCCCCTCTCGCCGTACGCGGCCACCAAGAAGGCCGCCGAGGTCCTGGCCTACACCTTCCACAGCCTCTATGGCACGCCGACCGCGGTGGTGCGCTTCTTCACGGTCTATGGGCCGCGCGGCCGGCCCGACATGACCCCGCACCTCTTCGTCGACAAGATGGTGCGCGGCGAGCCGTTCACGCTCTTCGAGGGCGGGGTGGGCCTCTTCCGCGACTACACCTACGTCGACGACATTGTGGCCGGGGTGAGCGCGGCCCTGGACCGGCCTCAGCCCTACGAGATCTACAACCTGGGCAACTCGCAGCCGGTTGAGATGCGACACTTCGTCGCGCTGCTCGAGCAGATCACGGGCCTGAAGGCCCTGGTCGAGACGCGGCCCCTGCCGGCGACCGAGCCGCCGATCACCTTCGCGAGCACCGAGAAGGCCGGGCGGCTGCTGGGCTTCGAGAGCTCGACCAACGTCGAAGCGGGCCTGGCCCGCTTCTGGGAATGGTACCAGGCCGAGGTCATGGGCGACGGCAAGCGAGCTTGAAATCCGGTGTATACTTGCCGGGATATTTTACCCCCAGCCGGCAAGGGAGCGATGTAGGCGGCGCATCCATACGAGGGCTGTAGATCGATGATGGTAGACGACACCACGGGCAAGCTGGCGCCTGACCCGGAGCTAACCGACGAGCTGCCAGAAGAGCTGGAGGTCGAACGGGGAGGCTTCTCCCTCTGGGAGCGGCTTCGCAGCCCGCGCACCCTGGTGTCGTTCGGCCTGGCCCTGGCGATCGTCATCTTCGCCTTCCGCGGCCTCAACATCGACATCGGGCGAACCTGGCAGTACATCAGGCAAGCCAATCCCTGGATGTTGCTGCTCGCGTTCTGCGTGTTCTACACTACCTTCCCGATCAGGGCGCTGCGCTGGCGCCTGCTGCTGCGCAACGCCGGCGTGCCGATCGACGAGGGCCGCACCAGCTGGGCCTCGCTGCCGGCCCTGATGGAGTATATCTACCTGTCGTGGTTCGCCAACTGTATCGTGCCCGCCAAGCTCGGCGACGCCTACAGGGGCTACCTGCTCAAGCATAACGGCCGGGTCTCGTTCTCGTCGGCCTTCGGCACGATTTTCGCCGAGCGGCTGCTCGACATGCTCGGCCTGTTCGGGATGCTGGTGATCTCGGCCTGGTTCACCTTCGGGGCCCACATGCCCGACGGCACCCAGATCGTCTTCGGCTTCGGCGCCCTGCTGGTGGTGGCCATCCTGGGCGGCCTGGCCAGCATGCGCTGGCTGAGCCCGCTGGTGCGCCGCTTCATCCCGCAGCGGGCCCTGCCGTTCTATGTGCGCTTCGAGCACGCCGCCCTCAGCTCGTTCAGCCCCGCGGTGTTGCCGCGCCTGATCGCCTTCACCGGCGTGATCTGGCTGCTCGAAGGCTTCAGGCTCTACTTCGTGATCGAGTCCTTCGGCCCCGAGGTCGCCACCCTCTCGCTCTCGGCGATCGTCTTCGTGGCCCTGGCCTCGTCGCTGCTCACCGCCCTGCCGATCACCCCGGCGGGCCTGGGCGTGGTCGAGGGCACGATCACTGTGGTCCTGACCCTCTTCGGCGTCGACAAGAACCTCGGCATCGCGGTCACCCTGCTCGACCGCCTGATCAACTTCTGGAGCATCGTGATCGGCGGCTTTTTCCTCTACCTCTTCTCGAAGCGCAGATAACCGGGCGCTGATGCGCCCGGCTCGGCCTGCGAAGGCCATCTGCGCGGCCTCGCGAGCCCGCGATAGACCGCAGGAGACCATGATCATCGGCCTCGACTATACGGCCGCGGCGTGGCAGGGCGCGGGGATCGGCCGCTACACGCGCGAGCTGGTCCGGGCGGCCGTGGGGCTCGACCGCGGGGTGCGCTACACGCTCTTCTACGCCGCCGGCGGGCTGCCCAAGGGCTCGCCCTACATCGCCGACCTGCGCGAGCTGTGTGCGGCCAACCCCAACGTGCGGGCCCGACCCATCCCCCTGACCCCGCGCCAGCTCACCGTCATCTGGCAGCGCCTGCGCCTGCCGCTGCGCGCCGAGCTGCTGGCCGGACACTTCGACATCCTGCACGCCCCCGACTTCGTGCTGCCGCCCACTGCGGCCCGCACCCTGCTGACCGTCCACGACCTGACCTTCCTGGTGCGCCCCGAGTGCGCCGAGGCCGGCCTGCGGCGCTACCTGGCCGGGGCGGTGCCGCGGGCCCTGCGCCGCGCCGACATGGTCGTGGTCGACTCGCGGGCCACCGCCGACGACCTGGCCCGCCTGCTGGGCGTCGCGGGGCCGCGGGTGCGCCTGATCTACCCCGGGGTCGACCCGCGCTTCCGCCCCATGCCGCCGGCGGCGAGCGAGCCCGTGCGCGCGGCTCTCGGCCTGCCCGCCCAGTTCCTGCTCTTCGTCGGCACCCTCGAGCCGCGCAAGAACCTGTCGCGCCTGATCGAGGGCTTCGCGCGGGCGGGGCTGCCGCCCGAGCTGCAACTGCTGATCGTCGGGCGGCCCGGCTGGCTCTACGAAGAGGCCTACGCGACCGTCGAGCGCCTCGGCCTGGGGTCGCGGGTGCGCTTCCTCAATTTTGTGGATGACGCCCACCTGCCGGCGTTGTATAATCTGGCACGGGCCTTCGTCTACCCGTCACTCTACGAGGGCTTCGGGCTGCCCGTCCTCGAGGCCCTGGCTTGCGGGGCGCCGGTGGTCACGGCGGCCGTCTCGAGCCTGCCCGAGGTCGCCGGCGAGGCCGCCGTGCTGGTCGACCCCCTCAGCGTCGACGCGATCGCCGACGGGCTCAGGCTGGCCCTGACCGAAGCGACGCGCCTCAGGGCTGCGGGGCCGCCCCAGGCCCGCCGCTTCACCTGGCAAGGGGCCGCCCACGCTCTGCTCGCCTGCTACAGCGCCCTGCGCCCCGGCCCACGCTGAAGGCCCAGCCCGGCGGCCCGCGCCGCCCCAACAGGTACCGCATGACAAGACAGCACAACCTCGCCACAGAGGCCCTCAACCGCGGGGCCGCGCCGGGCAAGGGCTACGCAGCCGCCCGCACCATCTCGCAGATCCTCCACCCTGTCATTCTCGCCGTCGTGAGCATCCTGATCGTCTGTCTGCTCGGGGTCGAACCCATGGCGACGGGCGCTATGTGGGCGCTGCTCTGCGCCGCGCTGCAGATCGTGCCGGGCACGCTCTTCTTCCTGGTTCGCCTCAGGCAGGGGGCCTACACCGACGACGACGTCTCGGTGCGCTCGCAGCGCAACGAGCTCTACCTCTTCGGGATCGTCAACCTGGTCGCGGGCCTGATCATCCTGCGGCTGCTCAACGCGCCCGCGCCGATCATGGCCATGATCACCTCGGCGGCCCTGACCAGCGTGCTGGCCTGGGTGATCAACCTGTACTGGAAGATCAGCGTCCACGCCACCACCATGGGCTCGACCGCCACCCTGGCCACGCTCTACTCCGAGCCCCTCGGCATCGCCCTCTGGGTCTGCGCCCTGGCCCTGGCCTGGGCCCGCGTGCGCACCCGCAACCACACCCCCCTGCAGGTGGTCGCCGGCCTGGCTCTGGCCGCGGCCTGTGTGGTGGGCACCTTCATGGCCTTTGGGCTCGCCGGCTAAGGGCCTGACGCCGGCCCATACAAAAAGGCGCAGCCGCGGCTGCGCCTTTTGTTATGTCGACCAAAGCTTCGAGCGGGCCTACGGGCGGGCCTAGAAGAAGCCGAGCTCCTCGCGGGCGTCCTCGCTCATGAGCGAGGGGTTCCAGAAGGGGGTCCAGACCAGATTGATCCGCACGTCCTCGAGGGACTTGTAGACCTCGCCGAGGGCCAGCACCTCGCGCTTGGCCTGGTCGAGGATCTGGGGGCCGGCCGGGCAGGCGGGGGTGGTCAGGGTCATGTCAATGTCAACCTTGCGGCCCTCATCGAGCACGTCGACGCGGTAGACCAGCCCAAGGTTGACAATATCCAGCCCGATCTCGGGGTCAATAACATTCTGCAGGGCTGCGCGCACCATCTCTTCAGTGATCATGGCTCACCTCAATCTTAACGGAAGCTGCTCCCTTGTATGATACCATACTCCCTCGGAAGCGGACCCCAATGATGGAGTGTACCACCCGGTGATGTGGCCGTGGGCGGGGCTTTGCCTGCCCGCGGCCACACCGTGTGTGGCTGGAGCGTCTCTGTGATCGAGTTACTCATCGCGAACCCGCTGCTGTTGCTCTTCGTCGTCTCGGCCATCGGCTACATTCTGGGCCGGATCAAGATCGGCGGCGTCAGCCTGGGCGTGGCGGCCGTGCTGTTCGTCGGCCTGGCCTTCGGCGCCCTCGACCCCAACCTCAAGCTGCCCGAGATCATCTATCTGCTCGGCCTGGTGCTCTTTGTCTATACGATCGGCCTGAGCAGCGGCCCCGGCTTCTTCGCCTCGCTGCAGCGCAAGGGCCTGCGCGACAACCTGCTGGTCCTCGGCGTAATCGTACTAGCCGCCGCCCTGACCGTCGCCGCCCACTATGTGCTCGGGGTGAGCGCGCCGATCAGCGCGGGCATGTTCGCCGGCAGCCTCACCAACACCCCCGCCCTCGCCGGGGTGATCGAGCAGCTCAAACGCAGCGGCGGCGACGCCCTGAGCGACGCGCTGCTGGCCGAGCCGGTGGTCGGCTACTCGGTGACCTACCCCATGGGCGTGCTCGGCATGATCCTCACGACCTACATCCTGCAGCGGGTCTGGAAGGTCGACTACTCGGCCGAGGCCCGCGCGCGCCCCGACCTCGGCGGCGGCACCGAGAACCTGGTCAATCGCACCCTGCGCATCACCAGGCCCGAGATGGACGGGCGCAATATCGGCGAGCTGATCCGCACCTACCGCTGGAGCATCGTCTTCGGGCGCATCCAGCGCGACGGCCACGTGAGTATCGCCACCAGCGACGCCTACCTGAAGCTGAACGACCTGGTGAGCGTGGTCGGCCACGTCGACGAGGTCGACACCGTGATCGCCGCTATGGGCGAGCTCGCCCCCGAGCCCCTCGAGCTCGACCGCCACACCCTCGACTTCCGGCGCGTCTTCGTCTCGAACCCGGCGATCGCCGGCAAACGCTTGCGCGACCTCGACCTGCCGCGCACCCACGGGGCGATTATCACCCGCGTGCGCCGCGGCGACACCGAGCTGCTGCCCCAGGGCGATACGGTGCTCGAGCTGGGCGACCGGGTGCGCGTAGTGACCAGGCGCGAGAACCTCGACGGGGTCAGCAAGTACTTCGGCGACTCGTACCGTCGCCTCTCCGAGATCGACGTGGTCTCCCTCGGCCTGGGCATCGCCATGGGCCTGCTGCTGGGCGCCATCCCCCTGCCCCTGCCCGGCGGGGTCACCTTCAGCCTCGGCTTCGCCGGCGGGCCCCTAATCGTGGCCCTCGTCCTCGGCTGGCTCGAGCGCAGCGGGCCGATCGTGTGGAGCCTGCCCTACAGCGCGAACCTGACCCTGCGCCAGCTCGGGCTGACCCTCTTCCTGGCCGGCGTGGGCACCCGCTCGGGCTACAGCTTCGTCAGCACGCTGGCCCAGGGCGGCGGCCTGAGCATCTTCATCGCCGGGACCCTGATCACCTGCATCGCCGCCCTCACCCTGCTCTTCGTCGGCCACAAGCTGCTCAAGATCCCCTTGGGCCTCTGCATCGGCATCCTCGCCGGCCTGCAGACCCAGCCCGCCGTCCTCGCCTTCGCCGGCGAGCAGACCAAGAACGACCTGCCCAACATCGGCTACGCTACGGTCTACCCGGTGGCGACCATCGGCAAGATCGTCGCCGCCCAGCTGATCCTGGTGCTGCTCAGTTAGGGTTTTGTCCGAGCTACTCGGACCGGGTAAAGAGGTTTTTTCGGGGAGGCCAGGCCTCCCCGAACCCCTCCCCGAGCCCCTCCCCGAGCCCCTGGCACGCCCTTGACAGCTGCGCCCTGGCGCGCTATTCTGGTGTCAGTTATACACTATGAGTGGGAGGGTCTATGCGCGCAGACGAGCAGCGGACAGCCGAGGGCATCCTCTTCACCGACCAGTACCAGCTCAGCATGGCCCAGCTCTACTTCCGCCAGGGTCTCCACGAGCGGCCCGCCCAGTTCGACCACTTCTTCCGCCGCTACCCCGACTACGGCCTGCACGAGGCCGGCTTCTGCGTCAGCGCGGGCCTCGAGTGGCTGCTCGACTGGATGCGCGAGGCCCACTTCCGCGAGGAGGACCTGGCCCACCTGCGGGCCCAGCGCGACCGCAACGGCGGGCAACTGTTCGGCGACGACTTCCTCGACTATCTGCGCCGCCACGGCAACTTCGAGGCGATCAGCCTGAAGGCCATCCCCGAGGGGCGCGTCGTCCACCCCAGCGTGCCCCTCACCGTCGTGCGCGGGCCCCTGGCCATGGCCCAGATCCTCGAGACCGCCCTGCTCAACCAGCTCAACTACCAGACCCTGATCGCCACCAAGGCCGCCCGCGTGCGCGAGGTCAGCCGTGGGGCCATGGTCCTCGAGTTCGGCCTGCGCCGCGGCCAGAGCACGGGGGCCAACGCCGGCACCCGCGCCGCCCTGATCGGCGGGGCCGACTACACCTCCAACGTCGGCCTCTCGAGCACCATGGGCCTGGCCCCCAAGGGCACCCACGCCCACGCCCTCGTACAGGTCTTCCTCGCCCTCGGCCAGAGCGAGCTCGACGCCTTCCGCGCCTACGCCGAGAGCTACCCCGACGACTGTCTGCTGCTCGTCGATACCCTCGACACCCTCGAGAGCGGCGTGCCCAATGCAATCAGGGTCTTCGAGGAGCTGCGGGCCCGCGGCCATACCCCCGTCGGCATCCGCCTCGACTCGGGCGACCTGGCCTACCTGGCCATCCAGTCGGCGCTCATGCTCGACAAGGCCGGCTTCGCCAATACCTCGATCGTGCTCTCGAGCGACCTCGACGAGCTGGTGATCTGGCAGATCCAGACCCAGATCGCCCAGGAGGCGCCCCGCTACGGCGCCGACGCCAATGCGATCATCGCCCGCCTGGTCTACGGCGTCGGCACCCGCCTCGTCACCTCCCACGGCGAGGGCGCCCTCGGCGGGGTCTATAAACTCGTGGCCATGCACGACGGCGCGGCCTGGCGCCCCGCGATCAAGCTGGCCGACACACCCGCCAAGCTGACCAACCCCGGCCTCAAGGCCGCCTGGCGCATCTACGACTCCCGCGGCTCGGCCACCGCCGACCTGATCACCCTCGAGGACGAGGACCCCACCAGCGCCGAGCGCATCGTCCTGCGCCATCCCGGCGACTACGCCCGCCACCGCACCCTCGAGCGCTCGGCGATCACCGGGGTCGAACCCCTGCTGGTCGAGGTGCTGCGCGAGGGCCGGCTGGTCGCCGAGCAGCCCACCCTCGAGCAGATGCGCGAGCGCCGCCGCGCCGACGTCGAGCGCCTCGACGCCGGCGTGCGCCGCACCGTCAACCCCCACATCTACCACGTCTCCCTCTCCCAACGCCTCTGGGACCTCAAGCAAGAGCTGCTGACCCGGCTGCAGGGGTGAGGCGTGAAGGATGAAGGATGAAGGATGAAGGATGAAGGATGAAGGATGAAGGATGAAGGATGAAGCTAGCTCATTAGAGCAGCTTAGCCACATCGTCACGTCAGCGGAGGCGGGGGCTAGTGTTGGTGCGCTGGCCGAGGAGTTGGCGGGTGCGGTCGGGCGCATGGCCGCCGGGCGCGGGGGGGTTTGGCTGGACGAGCGGCGCATTGAGGACCCCGAGGTGCAGGTTACCAGCGGCGCGATGCTGACCCTGCGCCTGCCGCCGGCGGGGGGCTACGCCGAGCTCGAGCTGAGCGCCGCCGACCTGGCCTACGAAGACGAGTGGCTCCTGGCCGTCCACAAAGGTCAGGGCTGGTACGTCGGCCCGACGCCCTGGGATACCCACGGCAACCTCCTGGCCGCCCTCGGGCGCTACCTGGCCGCCCGCGACGGCGTCGCGCCGACGCTGCACTTGGCCCACCGGCTCGACCGCGACACCAGCGGCGTCCTGCTGGTCAGCAAGGCGCCAGTGGTCAACGCCCCGCTGCAAGTCGCCTTCGCCGGGGGACTGGTGGGCAAGCGCTACCTGGGCCTCTGCGCGGGCGCGCCTGAGTGGGAGGGGCTGGGCCTGCGCACGGGCCACGGCCGCGGCGCCAGGGGCCGCTGGCGCCTCTACCCCATCGACGAGCTCGGGCGGGCGCTGCCTGCCGGCGGCGGGCGGGTGAAAGAGGCTCGCACCGAGCTCGCGGTAGTGGCGCACCTGCCCGAGGCCGCCCTGCTCGCCGCCACGCTGCTGACCGGGCGCACCCATCAGATCCGCCTGCACTGCGCCGCTGCCGGGCACCCGCTACTGGGCGACGCCCGCTACGGCGGCCCGAGCAGCTACCAGGGCCGCGAGCTGCCGGGGCACATGCTCCACGCCGCCTCGCTGCGCCTGGCCCACCCGATCACGGGCGCGCCCCTCGAGCTGAGCAGCCCCCTGCCGGAGCTGTTTCGCAACCTGATCGGGTGAGCCTCGTAGCTCGGAGTGTGCATGAGCTGGGAGGCTCGGAGGGGCCGCAGGCCCCTTCGAATAAAACCTCTGCACACTATCAAACAGGGTTTGACATCACACCCGCTGGTGGCGCGCCGCCAGCCCGGCCAGGCCGCCGCCGAGGGCGCCTGTGGCAAGGCTGAGGGCCTGGGCGATCACCAGGGTCGGCGGGACGGGCACGAGGCCGGGATTGCTGACTGCGGCGGCGAGAATACCGGTCGCGCCCACCAGCAGACCGGTCAGCAGGTAGGCGCCCTCGGCGAGGCGCGCGGCGACAAAACCGCCTGCGGCGGTCGCGGCGAGCAGTAGCAGCAAGACAATCAGGTGGGGGGTGAGGGTCAGGTCGGGGGCGGTGAAGAATGCGCTGAGGTCGAGCCAGGCGGCCCCGACCTGGATGAAGATGCGCAGGGCAAAATCGACCAGCCAGCCGACGAAGACCGCCGACCAGTTGACCGTGCCGGGGCTGCGAGAGGCCGGCGCTACTGGCTGATCCCCCAGGCGAGCAAGAAGATCATCGCCGTCAGCTCGATCGCCTTCATGCAGTCGGGGCGCACGCCGTGCCAGAACTCGTTCTGGCCGAGCCACCACCAGATCCGGTTCAGGCCCATACGGCGGGCATCGTCGCCCCAGTTGCGCAGCTGCTCGACACGGGCCAGGCGCAGCAGACGTCGCGTCTGCATGACAAAGGTGGTACACCACACGCCAACCATCATCAGTTGCAGAAGAACAGACATTGCGGCATCTCCTTGCGACGTGGGGGTAGGTCGGCTTTCGGCGACGCTGCACGTTCGGCCCACCGTGTCTGATGTATGTTCTCAGTATGCACCGATTTTGCCCAGGTTGACAAGGGCGTGTTTGATACCTCAATGATCGGCGGAGCGGGCGGAAGAAGCCAGCCAGATCTTATTTATCGGGGTTGATGCTGTCGAAGCGGCGCCTGAGGGCGATCGCGCCCAGGAACGCCACCAGCGAGAGGTTGAAGACACAGACCAGGGCGAGGAAGACCGCGGGGCTGACGCGGGCCGGGGCGGCCTCGGCGGCGGGCGAGGGCGCGGGCTGCTCGAGGGCGCTGGGCGCCTGCTGAGGGGGGCGGCTCGCCACCACCGCCATAAGGCCGCCGGCGAGCAGCACCATGATCACGAAGAGGGCGACGATGAGCTTCTTCACGAACGCTCGCAGGCGCCGTCGGTGCAGTTCTCGGGCTGCCCGCCGAAGAGATAGCGGTTCCGGGCCACCCATGCATAGACCGGGCGGGCGAAGCTCATCGCGCCAGGCAGGCCCATCAACTCGCCCAGGCCGCGCAGGGACGGCAGGCAGAGCAAGGTCGCGCGCACCGCCTCGGCCCCACGGTAGAGGCTCCCGTCAGGGGCGACCAGGTGCAACTCGCGCTGGGCCATGGCGGGCGTGATCTGCGGAAAGCGGGCCCGGGCCTCGGCCGAGTTCATATCGAGCACTTCGATCAGCCCATCGTCGTTGTAGGCCGCGACGGTCTGGGCCTGACCTGTGCAGATTCGGCAGTTGCCGTCATAGAGCATGGTGTAGCGTGTCATTTTGATGCGAATTTAATCTTGTGTAAGCCCACCGTAATATACGGGCTATAGGCGTATCAGAGCCATATCAGTACTATATCATCATACGGCTGTCGGCGCCATGGCTCAGTATCCCTCCCGCCGCCGCCCTTCCCCTGACCAGACAGCTCGGCTGTTTGCTAATCCCTGTGTCACTGGCCCGCCATGGGGCGGGGCAGGGCTTCGCTGTCCCTTCAACTCAGAAGGAGCGCTCACCATGAGAGGGTTCAACCGCAGACTCTTCGCCGGCGGCTTCGCAGTCGCCCTGGCCGCAGTGCTGGGGGTGTTCGTCTACACCTCGTCGGCGGTCAACGCAGGCTCGCAGCTGTTCGTCCTCGCCTCGACCACGGCCACCTGCCAGCGCACCGGCCAGTCGGCCCCGGCCGGCTATCAGGACGAGGCCCTGGGCCTGGTGCTCAGGCAGTTCTGGGACGACGAGCCGGTCTACATCTCGTTCACCTTCCCCGACGGGCGCACCTTCAGCCCGCGCGTAGCCGACGGCCGGGTCGACCCGCCCCTCGGGCTGGACGGGCTGGTGGACATGCCACCCAACTTCCCCTGGCTGGCCCCGATCAGCAATGGCGGCGACTACTACTACACCTTCCAGGCCTCGAACCGCTGGCCCTACGGCTGCTACACCTTCACCGCCCTGGGGGCGCGCAGTAACCGCCAGACCCAAGGCCAGTTCGTGCTCATCCCGCGCAGCGGCCCCGCGCCGAACGCGGGCCTGGCCAGCCTGATCGTCGAGGATAATACCACAGGCGACACCAGCGGGCTCCACGGCGCGACCGTCAACATCTTCGGCCGCGGCTTCCGCGCCCAGGAGCAGGTGGACGTCTGGATCACCGCCCCCGACGGCAGCGTGCTCGACTACCCCTCGCAGTTCACCAGCGACGTGGGCAGCTTCGCCTCGACCTTCATCTTCGACGAGCGCTTCTCGACCGGCAGCTACGCCTTCACCGCCCTCGGCAAGAGCAGCGGCTACCAGGTGATCGCCCGCTTCAACCTGGCTTCGCGCCCCTCGACGCCCTCGGGCTGGGCCCAGATGCGCGTCGCCTGGCGCCCCAACGCCAGCGCCACCCAGACCCAGGAGTTCGAGCTCCAGGGCCAGTTCTTCGACCCCTTCGAGCTGGTCAGCGTCTGGGCGACCCTGCCCGACGGCTCGGTCCAGGGCCTGCCGATGCAGCAGAGCAACCAGTTCGGCGAGTTCTTCGCCGTCGTGGCCCTCGACCAGCGCCTGCCCACCGGGGTCTATAGCTTCACCGCCGAGGGCCAGGCCAGTCGCCGCCTGGTGATCGGCCAGGTCACCGTGACCGCGGGCGACCCCAACGTCACCAACTTCGCCCCCAACCCCGGCCAGGCCCCGATCGTCACCGACTCCAACAGCCTCAACCCCAACAGCCTGGGTAACCTGCCCGAACAGACCGGCATCAGCACCCTCGACCCGCTGCCCGAGGCCCTGCCCGACAGCGAGCCGCCGCCGCTCATCCCGACCGCCGTGCCCCTCGGACCAACCTTCTAGGTTCTCGGCCCTCCCGAGCCCTCCCACAAGCCTGCCCTCGCTCCCTCTTCGGGGGCGAGGGCTTTCTGTGCAAGAGCTAAATATTCGCTTGAAAAATACTGTTCATGCTTGACGAATGGCCTGCGGCGCGTTATACTCTAACAGTAGTTCGTTTCTGAACTACTACTCGCGTAGCGCCAGGAACTAGCCGCGATGGACCTGATCAGCCAGCTTACAGCCCTCGGGCTGACCGAATACGAGTCGAAGGTCTACCTCGCCCTGCTGAGCGAGAACCCGGCCACGGGCTATCAGATCAGCAAGAGCTCGGGCGTGCCCCGCTCGATGGTCTACGAGGCCCTCGGCCGCCTCGAGGCCCGCGGCGCCGCCCTCAAGTCCGAGGACGAGAAGGCGACCCTCTACACCCCCGTCTCGCCCGCCCTGCTGCTCGACCGCTACGAGCGCGAGGCCCGCGAGCGGGCGGCGAGTCTGCGCAGCGAGCTGCTGCCGCTCTACCAGCACGAGAATACCGGGCGCCTCTGGAACTTCAGCGGCCGCCGCGAGGCCCTGGCCTACGCCGGCGAGCTGATCGAGGCCGCCCGGCACGAGCTGATGCTCGTGCTCACCGACGCCGACGTCGAGGCCCTGGGCGGGCGCATCGCCGCCGCCCACGAGCGCGGGGTCAGTCTCGGGATCATCCTCACCGGCGACGCCCAGCTCGAGCTCGGCCAGGTGGTGCGCCACCCCAAGCGCGAGACCGAGCTGCACCGCATGGAGGAGAGCCTGATCGTCGTCGCCGACGAAGAGCAGTTCCTCATCGCCAGCGGCCACACCGTCACCTCGGCCACCATGACCACCAACCCCAACATGGTGCTGATCGCCCGCCAGTTCATCTGGATGGAGCTATTCGCCCAGCGCATCTTCGCTCGCCTCGGACCCGATCTCCTGGCACGACTCTCGCCCGAGGATCAGCAGGTCCTGCACTAAGCAAAGGGCAATCCCTATGGCAACTCTTCCCCAGGCTCAGGCCGAGGCCCGCAGTGGCTGGCGACCAATCCTCAACGACGAACTGCTCGAGCCCCTCTTCGTGGCCCTGACCCTGATCGGCATTATCGCGGGCGTCGTGCTCGAGCGGCTCGGCGCCGACCCGAGCGCCCTGCTGGCGGTGCGCCTGGCCACCTACTTCGTGGGCGGCTTCTACGCCGTGCGCGCGATCATCGCGGCCCTGCGCGAGCACACCGTCGAGGTCGACCTGCTGATGGTCCTGGCGGCCCTGGGCGCGGCCTACGTCGACGCCTGGACCGAGGGCGCCATCCTCTTGTTCCTCTTCTCGCTGAGCAACGTGCTGCAGAACTACGCCATGGACCGCACCCGCAAGGCCATCTCGGCCCTGCTCGAGCTGCGCCCCGACACTGTGGCCGTGCGCCGCGGCGAGGCCATCGTCGAGCTGCCGGTCGAGGAGGTGCGCCCCGGCGATATTGTGGCCCTGCGCCCCGGCGACCGCGTGCCCCTCGACGGCACGATTATGCGCGGCACGGGCAACTTCGACGAGTCGGCCCTCACCGGCGAGTCGATGCCGGTGCAGAAGGGCGAGGGCATGACCGTACTGGCCGGCACGCTTAACCAGAGCGGGGCCCTCGACGTGCTGGTCACACGGCCCGCCAGCGAGAGCACCCTGGCCCGCATTATCGGCATGGTCAGCGAGGCCCAGGCCCGCAAGGCCCGCACCCAGAGCTTCCTCGACCGCTTCGAGCAGTGGTACGCCCTGGGCGTGATCGGGGCCGTGGCCCTCTTCATCACCCTCGTCCCGGCCCTCTTCGGGGTGCCCTTCGCCGAGAACTTCTACACCGGCATGGTCCTGCTCACCGTGGCCTCGCCCTGCGCCCTGGTGATCAGCGTGCCGGCCGCCCTGCTCAGCGCGATCGCCAACGGGGCCCGTCGCGGGGTACTCTTCAAGGGCGGCGCCCACCTCGAGGAGCTGAGCCGGGTCAAGGTGATCGCCTTCGACAAGACCGGCACCCTCACCTACGGGCGCCCCGAGGTCACCGACGTGCTGCCCCGCCCCGGCGTTGGCGCCGACGAGCTGCTCGCGGCCGTGGCCCGCGCCGAGGGCCAGAGCGAGCACCCCATCGCCCGCGCGATCATGGCCTACGCCGAGGCCCACGGCGTGCGCCCCGCCGAGCCCGAGCAGTTCGAGGCGGTCACCGGCATGGGCGTGCGCGCCAGCTGGGACGGCCTCGAGACCCTGGTCGGCGCGCCGCGCCTCTTCACCCACCTGGGCCTCAGCGTCCCCCCCGAGCTGCTCGCCGAGGCCGACCGCCTGGCCGACGAGGGCCGCGGCACCGTGCTGATGGCCTATAGGGGCGAGCGCTGGCTCGGCCTGATCACCGTGATGGACCGCGAGCGGGCCGACGCCGCCGAGAAGGTGGCCGCCCTACGCAAGGCCGGGATCGAGCGCGTGGTCATGCTCACCGGCGACAACGCCCGCGTGGCCGAGGCCCTGGGCCGCCGCCTGGGCCTCGACGAAGTCCACGCCGGCCTGCTGCCCGAGGACAAGCTGCGCATCGTCGGCGAGCTGGGCCGCAAGTACGGCCCGACCGCCATGGTCGGCGACGGCGTCAACGACGCGCCCGCCCTGGCCGCCGCCTCCAGCGGCATCGCCATGGGCGCGGCCGGCACCGACGCCGCCCTCGAGACCGCCGACATCGTGCTGATGCGCGACGACCTCGGCGCAATCGCCTACGCCGTGGGCCTCAGCAAGCGTACTCAGCGCGTGGTCTGGCAGAATATCAGCTTCGCCCTGGCCGTGGTGGTGGTGCTGGTGACCCTCACCCTCACCATCGGCGTGCCCCTGCCCATCGGCGTCGTCGGCCACGAGGGCAGCACCATCCTGGTGGTGCTCAACGGGCTGCGCCTGCTGGCGTTCAAGGAGTAGCCCGCCGCCGGCAGCTCGATCTCGCCCGCCCAGATTCGCCCCGCAAGGGGCGAATTTCCTATTCCCGTAGGGAAATGAACACATTGTTAACAGATCTTGACTGAGTTTTGACCGGCAACCCATTGACGCTTACCAGAGTTATATCGCATCCTCAGGGTGCGTCGTAGACTCATTACTAGCACGGAGGGTTGCATGGGTGTCAAGGGGGAGGTGCGTTCACGCTGGCAGAATCGGGGGATCTGGCTGGCCTTCCTGGCCCTGCTAATCACAGGGTCCTCGCTGGCGATGGTCTCGCGGGGCGAGGCCGCCGAAGGCAAGACGCGGCGCTACTTCATCGCCGCCGACGAAGTCGACTGGGACTACGCGCCGTCGGGCAAGGACCTGATTACCGGCAAACCCTTCGGCGAGGATGCCCAGGTCTTCGTCGAGAGCGACGAGAACCGCATCGGCAGAGTGTACCGCAAGGCGGTCTACCACGAGTACACCGACGCCACCTTCAAGACCCTCAAGCCGGTCCCGCCTGAGGCCCGCCACATGGGCCTGCTCGGCCCGATCATCCGCGCCGAGGTCGGGGATGTGATCGTGGTCGAGTTCAAGAACAATACCACCCTGCCCGCCAGTATGCACCCCCACGGAGTCTACTACGACAAAGACTCCGAGGGCGCGCCCTACGCCGACGGCACCAAGGGCGCGGACACGGCCGACGACGCCGTTCCGCCCGGCAAGACCCACACCTACACCTGGGAGGTACGCGAGCGCTCGGGCCCCGGCCCCGGCGACGGCAGCTCGGTGCTCTGGATGTACCACTCGCACACCGACGAGGTGAAGGACACCTACAGCGGCCTGATCGGCGCCCTGATCATCACCGCCAAAGGGCAGGCCAAACCCGACGGCTCGCCCAAGGACGTCGACCGCGAGCTGGTGACCCTCTTCCAGGTCTTCGACGAGAACAACACCCACTACCTCGAGCAGAACATCGAGCGCTTCGCCGGCGACCCCGACGAGGCCCTCAAGGAGGCCGAGGAGGGCGACGAGGGCTTCGGCGAGAGCAACCTGATGCACGGCATCAACGGCTACGTCTACGGCAACCTGCCGGGCCTGACCACCAAAGTCGGCCAGAAGGTGCGCTGGTACGTGCTCTCGATGGGCACCGAGGTCGACATCCACACGCCCCACTGGCACGGCGGCACCCTGACCATGAACGGCACCATGGGCATGCGCACCGACATGGTCGAGGTCTTCCCCGGCAGCATGAAGATCCTCGACATGGAGCCCGACAACGAGGGCACCTGGCTCTTCCACTGCCACGTGAACGACCACCTCACGGCGGGCATGTCGGCAGTCTTCACCGTGACCAAGTAGGGTCGCAGGTGCGGAGAGGGGAGGTATGGGGGGGGGGGGGGGGGGCCCCCCCCCCCCCCCCCCCGGTCCCCCGGGCCGCCCCC
>CAZKTU010000046.1:0-5814 GCA_964555675.1 uncultured Oscillochloris sp. | reverse complement strand
GAACTACCCCCTCCCGGCGGGCATTTCGGCTGTATACCCCGTCACCAAGTTGGGTCGCTGGTGGGGAGTGGGTTGGTATGGTGGGGATTGGCCCCTCCATACCTCCCCTCTGGCATGACCGCGGTCGCGTCAGCGACCAACTAATACTTGGCCACGCTCGGATCGACGTCGTCGCTCCAGCGCAGGATGCCGCCGACCATGTTCTTGACCTTGCGGAAGCCGGCGCCCTTGAGCAGCTCGACGGCCCGGCCACTGCGCGCGCCGCTGCGGCAGTAGACCACCATCTCGCGCGAGCTGTCGAGCTCGCTGAGCCGCTCGGGCAGCTGGTCGACCGGGATGACCAGGTCGGTGCCGGGGATGCTGGCGATGTCGACCTCGTAGGGGTTGCGCACGTCGAGGAGGTAGGGCCGCTGGTCGCCGCGCAACAGCTCCGCCAGCTCGGCGGGCGTGATCTCGTACTGGTTGCTCAAGGTTTGTACCTCTGGTGCGATGCCACAGAACTGCTCGTAGTCGATCAGCTCGGTGACGGTCGGGTGGTCGCCGCAGACGGGGCAGGCGGGGTTGCGGCGCAGCTTCAGCTCGCGGAAGCGCATCGCGAGGGCGTCGTAGAGCATCAGGCGGCCCACCAGGGTCTCGCCCACGCCGGTGATCAGCTTGATCGCCTCGGTGGCCTGGATGGTGCCGATCA
Source organism: uncultured Oscillochloris sp. (assembly GCA_964555675.1). Lineage (GTDB taxonomy): Bacteria > Chloroflexota > Chloroflexia > Chloroflexales > Chloroflexaceae > CAIWXH01. The sequence continues at coordinate 5,126 of CAZKTU010000046.1, read as the reverse complement.
CCCCGGGCAGCACGCCGAGGACCCCGCCCTCGGCGCACGAGGGCACCAGGCCGGGGGGCGGCGGCTCGGGGTAGAGGCAGCGGTAGCACGGCCCGCCATCCTTGGGCGAGAAGACCGTGGCCTGGCCCTCGAAGCGGAAGATGCTGCCGTAGACATTAGGCTTGCCCAGCATCACGCTGGCGTCGTTGGTCAGGTAGCGGGTCGGGAAGTTGTCGGTGCCGTCGATGATCACATCGTACGGGCCCATCAGCTCGAGGGCGTTGGCCGAGGTGATCTGGGTCTCGTAGGTGCTCACCTCGACCAGGGGGTTGAGGTCGTGCAGGCGCCGCTTCGCCGACTCGGTCTTCAGCACGCCGATCGTCGAGGTACCGTGGGCGATCTGGCGTTGCAGGTTGCTCTCGTCGACCACATCGAAGTCGACCAGGCCGATATGGCCCACGCCCGCGGCGGCCAGGTAGAGGGCCAGGGGCGAGCCCAGGCCGCCCGTGCCGATCAGCAGCACGCTGCCCTGCTTCAGGCGGCGCTGCCCGGCCATGCCCACCTCGGGCATGATCAGGTGCCGGCTGTAGCGGCGGATCTCCTCATTGGAAAGGGTCACATCGCTCATCGGGCCCCTCCTGCGATCGCAGGGATAATGCTGACCGTCTCGCCGTCGCGCAGCGGCGTCTGCTCACCCTGGAGATAACGAATATCCTCGTCGCCCACATAGACGTTGACGAAGCTGCGCAGCTTGCCGTCATCGCCGAAAATCTGCTTGCCGAGGCTCGGGTGCAGCTCGACCAGGCCCCGCAGCAGGCCGCCGACCGTGTCGGCCTCGAGCTTGAGGCTAGGATTGCCGCCGGCGTACTGCCGCAGGGCGGTTGGAATAGTGATCGTCACTGCCATGGGGTAATCTCCTCCTGCACAAAACGGGCCCCCGCATCAACCAGGAGCCACGAGGCGAGCTCGGCTGCGCTACCGGCGCGCACCGACTGGATCACAAAGGCGAAGCTGGTGCCGCCGATCGCCTGCGAGCCAACCCGGTCGCGCTCTGAGGGGATAGCGGGGTGGTCAGGGTGCGAGTGATAAACGCCGACCAGCTCGAGCCCCTTGGCCGTGGCCGCGCGGTCGGCGCGCATATAGTCGCGCGGGTCGAGGTAGAAGCGGTCGCGCCGCGAGGTCGGGTCGTCGCCCTCGGCCAGGGTCACCTGGCCCTCCCAGCGGTTCTCGGCCTGGTAGACCTCCAGCACCAGCTTGCGCTCGCCCTCGAGGCGGCCGATCAGCAGCCCCACGCACTCGTCGGGGTAGATCGCCTCGGCGTGGGCGGCGATGGCCTGCAGGCTCTCGGGGCTAAATGTAATCATCCTAGATCCCTTCCCCGGCGACGTACTCGCCCTCCTCCCAGAAGCGCTCGCTGAGGTAGCGGCTGGCGCTGTCGCAGAGGATGGTGACCACCACGCCCGCCCGCAGCTCGCGCGCCACCCGCAGGGCGGCGGCGACATTGGCGGCCGCCGAGATCCCGACCAGCAGCCCGCTGCGGCGGGCCATGCGCCGCGCCGTGGCGAAGGCCGCTTCGCTCGAGACCTCGAGGGTGGCGTCGGGCGCGCCCGGGTCGTAGATCGCGGGCACCATTTTGGTGGAGGCCATGTGCTTGACGCCCTCGAGGGCGTGGTAGGGGCCGTCGGGCTGCACCGCGAGCGCCTGGAGCGCAGGGTTCAGCTCGCGCAAGCGGCGGGTGGTGCCCATAAAGGTGCCGCTGGTGCCGAGGGCCGCGACGAAGTGGGTGACCCTGCCGCCGGTCTGGGCCCAGATCTCGGGGCCGGTGGTCTCGTAGTGGGCCTGGGGGTTGGCGGGGTTGCCGTACTGATCGGGGTAGAAGAAGCGTTCGGGCTCGCGGGCCACCAGCTCGCGGATGGTGGCGATCGCCAGGTCCATGCCCTCGTCGGCCTTGGTGAGGATCAGCTCGGCGCCGAGGGCGCGCAGGGTGCGCACGCGCTCGGGGCTGGCGTTGGCGGGCATGGCCAGGGTGACCCCATAGCCGAGGGCCGCGCCGATGGTGGCGTAGGCGATCCCGGTGTTGCCGCTGGTGGCGTCGGCGATACGTACGCCGGGGCGCAGCAGGCCGCGGCGCTCGCCGTCGCGGATCATCCAGAGGGCCGGGCGGTCCTTCACCGAGCCGCCCAGGTTGTACCACTCGGCCTTGCCATAGACCTCGACGCCCGGGGGCAGGCCATCGTCCGGGGCGTCGAGGCGTAGCAGCGGCGTAGTGCCGATCAGGTCGAGGGGCGCGGTCATGGACGCCTCGCGCGGCCGTAGGCGATGGCCGCGGCCTTCATCGTATTCAGGGCCAGGGTGGCGCAGCGCGGGCGCGAGCGGGCCACTTCGCGCCCGATCAGCTCGAAGACCTCGGCATCGTCCATCAGCTCGAGCACGACCAGAGGCGCGCCCTGCAGCCGCTCGGCCAGCAGCGAGGCCGCGGCCTGGCTGATCGTGCAGCCGCGACCCTCGAAGCTCAGCCCGGCGATACGCCCGCCCTCGGGGTCAACCCTGAGGTAGATCGTCACCGTGTCGCCGCAGTCGGGGATGCCGCCGGGCATGACCACATCGGCCCCTGCCAGGGGGCCGTGGTGGCGCGGTCGCTCGTAGTGGTCGAGCAGCCTGTCGATGATCGCCTGACGCTCCATCTGTCTCGCTTCACTAGCCCTTGCTCGTCGGCCCTGCCGCCGGGCTCAGCCCTTCTCGATCGGCAGCCCCACGCTGTTGCCCCACTCGGTCCAGCTGCCGTCGTAGTTGCGCACTTTGGGGAAGCCGAGCAGATAGGTCAGCACGAACCAGGTATGGCTCGAGCGCTCGCCAATGCGGCAGTAGGCGATCACATCCTTGTCGGGCGTCACGCCCTGGCTGCCATAGAGCTCGCGCAGCTCCTCGGGGCTCTTGAAGGTGCTATCCTCTTTGACCGCTTTGGCCCAGGGGATGCTGACCGCCGTGGGGATGTGGCCGCCGCGCAGCGTGCCCTCCTGGGGGTACTCGGGCATGTGGGTGCGCTCGCCGCTGTACTCCTGGGGGCTGCGCACGTCGACCAGGGCCGCGCCGGCGCCCTGCTTGATATGCTCGCGCACCTGCTCGCGGAAGGCCCGGATCGTGGCGTCGTCGCGCTCGGGGGCGCTGTAGCTGCCGCGGGGGTAGCTCGGCGCCTCGCGGGTCAGCTCGCGGCCCTCGGCGATCCACTTGGCGCGACCGCCGTTGAGGATGCGGGCGTCTTTGTGGCCGAACAGCTTGAAGACCCAGAAGGCGTAGGTCGCCCACCAGTTGTTCTTGTCGCCGTAGAAGACCACCGTAGTGTCGTTCGAGATACCCTTGCTCGCCAGCAGCTCGGCGAAGCGCTCGGCGTCCAGGTAGTCGCGCACCACCGGGTCGTTCAGGTCGCCGATCCAGTCGATCTTCACCGCGCCGGGGATGTGCCCGGTCTCGTAGAGCAGAATATCCTCGTTGCTCTCGACCAGACGCACCGTCGGGTCGTTCAGGTGATCGACAACCCAGGCTGTATCGACCAGCACCTCGGGGTGGGCATAGTCGCTCATAGGGGCTCCTTTGTTGCTCGTCGCTTGATGCGCGCCATTGTAGCGCCGCTCCGCAACAAAGTCAAGTTCTTAATCTGGATACTCAACAAAAACCGTCTCACCCTCGAGGTAGACCCGATAGGTCGCCACAGGCTCGAAGGCGGGCAGGGTGCGCGGGCGGCCGGTGCGCACGTCGAACAGCGAGCCGTGGAGCGGGCACTCGACGCAGAACTCGTCGGGGTCGAACTCGCCCATGCTCAGCGAGGCCTCGGCGTGCGAGCAGGTGTCGTCGATCGCGTAGAGCTGCCCCTCGGCGCGGAACACGGCCACGCGCCGCCCCGCCACCGCGAAGGCCCGCCCCGTCCCCTCGGGAATATCGGCGAGGGCGCCGATCTGTACACTAGGCATACAAAACTCCAACAGGCAAGGTAGAAGGCGTAAGGCGTGCGGGGCTACATGCACCTCACGCCTCACGCCTTGTTCCTCGCTCCTCAGCAACTAGCCGACCGAACCTTCCATCTCCATCTGGATCAGGCGGTTGAGCTCGACGGCGTACTCCATCGGCAGCTCGCGGGTGAAGGGCTCCATGAAGCCCAGCACGATCATCGAGAGGGCGTCGGCCTCCTTCAGGCCGCGGCTCATCAGGTAGAAGAGCTGCTCGGCGCCGATGCGGCCCACCGTGGCCTCGTGGGCCAGGGTGCAGTGCTCCTCTTCGATCTCGATGAAGGGGATGGTGTCCGAGGCCGAGCGCTCGTCGAGGATCAGGGCGTCGCAGTTGACGTTGATCTTCGCGCCGTAGGCCCCGGGGGCCACCTTGGCCAGGCCGCGATACGTCGTCTTGCCGCCGTCCTTGCTCACCGACTTGTTGGTGATCCGGCTGGTGGTCTCGGGGGCGACGTGGATCATCTTGGCCCCGGCGTCCTGGTGCTGGCCCTTGCCGGCGTACGCGACGCTCAGCACCTCGCCGCGGGCCTTGCGGCCCATCAGGTAGACCGAGGGGTACTTCATGGTCAGCTTCGAGCCGATGTTGCCGTCCACCCACTCCATGCTGGCCTCTTCGTAGGCCATGGCCCGCTTGGTGACCAGGTTGAAGATGTTGTTGGCCCAGTTCTGGATGGTGGTGTAGCGGAACTTGCCGCCCTTCTTGACCACGATCTCGACCACGGCCGAGTGCAGCGAGTTGGTCGAGTAGACCGGGGCGGTGCAGCCCTCGATGTAGTGCGCCTCGGCGCCCTCGTCGACGATGATCAGGGTCCGCTCGAACTGGCCCATGTTCTCGGCGTTGATGCGGAAGTAGGCCTGCAGCGGGATGTCGACCTTCACGCCCTTGGGCACGTAGACGAACGAGCCGCCCGACCAGACCGCCGTGTTCAGGGCGGCGTACTTGTTGTCGGCCGAGGGGATGATCGTGCCGAAGTACTCCTTGAACAGCTCGGGGTACTCGCGCAGCGCGGTGTCGGTGTCGAGGAAGATCACACCCAGCTTCGACCACTCCTCGCGCAGCGAGTGGTAGACCACCTCGGACTCGTACTGGGCGCCCACGCCGGCCAGGAACTTGCGCTCGGCCTCGGGGATGCCCAGCTTCTC
>CAZKTU010000045.1:18291-34453 GCA_964555675.1 uncultured Oscillochloris sp. | reverse complement strand
CCGGCGCCCGTTGCGCGGATCGTCCGGCGTTCTGTCTGTTCTACGCCGCGCGGCCGACCAGTGTTGCAGGGTGGCCGCTAGTAGTGCGTAGCAGACCGAGTCTTCTTATACCGCGGCCAGATCAGCCAGGCGCGCCAGGCCCTCGGTCAGCGGCTCGGGCGCTGGTACGGGCCTGAGCTCGGCGAGCGCGGCCAGGAAGCGCGGCACGTCGAAGCGGGCCACTACGGCGCTCTGGCGCAGGGCGGGCGGCAGCAGATGGTGGAACGCGCCGAGGTCGAGCAGCGGCTCGAGCCGGCGATAGCTCTCTTTGAGATAACCTATCACGAGCGCCTCGTCCCAGGCGGGCGCGGCCCGCGGCGGCTCGGAGACCAGCAGTGCCAGCCCGGGCGCCTCGCCGGCCTCGGCCGGCGTCGTGTAGCGCAGCAGGTCGAGCAGGGCCTGCCCATACAGGTCGCCGAGCCAGTGGAACCAGCAGTAGCCCGCCCCGGCGGCAATGAATGGGGCGACGCCAGGGGCCAGCCCCAACTGGTCGGGCAGCAGCCGCGCCAGCTCGTAGGCCAGCAACTGGCGCCCCGAGCGGTAGATCGGCCGGCGCCCCTGCTCGCCGGACGAGCGCGAGCTATCGGCGCTGACCCAGAGGGCCTCGCCGTCGCTCCAGGTCACGCTCACCGGCCGGCCCTCCAGGGTCAACTGGTCGCGGCCGAGCCAGAGAGCGTCGACACGGGCCACCGCCCGCCCGGTATGCTGGTCGCGCACCTCGATCGTCGGCCCAGGGCTCGCCTGAAGATTGCTGTGGATGCTCAGTTCGACCTGGGGGCCGATCTGCTGGTCGAAGAGCCGGGCGAGCCGCTCGCCCGCCCGCAGTTCGCCCGGCCGCCCCGGGGCCAGATAGCCGCGCAGCGAGAGCTCGGTCAGCAGCGCGCCAAGCTCGGCCGGAGCGAGCAGGCCGGCGAAGAGGCCCTCGAGCTGGACGGGCCGCAGCGCCGCCGTGGGGCTCTGCTTGATCAGGCTGAAGATCTGCTGCACCGCCACCGAAGGCCGGAAGGCGGGGGCGGCCGCCCCCTGAGGCAGCGCCATGGCTCGCTCGCTCGTCTCCAGCAGAGCCTGAAAGAGCAGGCGCTCGAGGGGCGTATGGTAACAGCAGGCGAGGTTCACGGCCCCGCCCCGCCGGTTGGCGCGGCCGAGGCGCTGGGCGAATGAGGCGGCGCTGCCGGGGGGACCGATCAGCACGGCGGCGTCGATCGAGCCGATGTCGATGCCCAGCTCGAGGGTGCTGCTGGTGAAGCAGATCGCCGCTTCAGCCGCCGCAAAGCTCTGCTCGATCTCGCGCCGGCGTCGCGGCTCGAGGTTCGAGTAGTGGGTGAAGACGCCGCCGCCGAACGAGCCGGCGTCGCGCACGGCCGCGGCACACGCCTCGACCTCGGCGCGGCTGTTGCAGAAGGCCAGGAGCTTGCGCCAGCCGCGCCGACCGCAGCTCGCCAGGAGCTCGTGCAGCCCGGCGCCCGTGGCGCCCATGGCGATCAGCTCGGCGTTGAGGGCGCGCCCGCCTGGAACCCGCACGACCTGGGCGGGGCCGAGGTAGCGCGTCGCCGCCGCCTCGGGGCCCACGAGGGTGGCCGAGAGAGCGACACGCTGCAAGCCGGCGTCGGGGGCGTCGCCCCGGCTGGCAGCGTAGGCGCGCACCTGGGCGAGGCGGGCGAGCAGGGCCAGAAGCTGGTCGCCGCGGGGCGTGCCGTCGAAGATATGCAGCTCGTCGATCACCACGGCCTGCAACTGGCTGAAGAGCGCCGCGCGTGTGGCGAGCAGGGAGTCGAGCGACTCGGGGGTGGTGAGCAGCAGGTCGGGCGGGCGGCCCGCGGCGAACGAGCCGTCGCCGGTCTTGACGCCGAGGCGCACGCCGAGGGTGGCGAGGGGGTGGGCCAGGCGGGTCCGCAGGTCGTTCACCAGGGCGCGGGTGGGGGTGAGGTAGAGGATGCGCAGCGTGTTGGGCGGACGCCTCGGCGGGCAGTGGCGCTCGAGCAACGGGGCCAGGGCGGCGGCGGTCTTGCCGCCGGCGGTGGGCGCGCAGAGCAGCAGGTTAGCGCCCGCGAGCAGCGGCGGGATGGCGAGAAGCTGGGCGGGCGTAAAGCTGCCGTAGCGCTCGAAGAAGGCCGGCCAGGCGCGCGGCAGGCGCGCCTTGAGGGCAAGCTGCTCGTGGAGGGTCATCGGGCCTCCGCGCGTAGCGCCTACAGCTTGAGCCCCTTGCCCAGCTCGGCCACCAGCTCTGTGGCGGTGTAGTCGGGGTGGAGGAAGAGCAGATCGCAGCTGGTGACGGCCAGGCGGATCACCTCGCGCAGGTTGATACGGTGCTGGGCGAGGGCCCGCGAGAGCATGGCGGGCACGGCCCTGACCAGCTCTTCGTAGCGCTCGCGGGGGGGCGGGTAGGCGTAGCCGTAGGCGATGCTGTGGTAGCGCAGCAGAGTCTTGAAGAACTCGAGCAGATCGCGCTCGATGAAGCGGTCGTCGAGGCGCAGGATCTGCGAGGGCGCGAGCCAGCTATCGACCGGCATGCGGTTCTCGCTCTCGGTGAGGGCGAAGAGGAAGAAGAGGTTGGGGCTCGAGGCGAAGCTCAGCTCGTACTCGGCCTTGCCGTGGTAAGGGATGGTCTTGGGGTCGACGCGGCTACCGTTCGGGCCGAGGGCCGCGTAGATCATGGCCTTGAAAAAGGCGTCGGCGCGGCCGCGCTGCGTGGCCCGCAGCAGCGAGTAGTGCTCGGACTCGTCGATCAGCACGGCCAGGCCGCTGTACCCCAGGGCGGTGGCCAGGACGCTGACCGTCGTCAGCAGGTAGCTGTACTGGCGGGCGAGCTCGCCGGACAGATAGAGCCGCGGCGGGCGCTTCAGGCAGCTCTTCATCTCGGCGCTGGGCGTGCGCAGCAGCCCCGAGAGCCAGAGCACCGTATCGTCGAAGGCGCTCTGGCTCGGACAATCGGCCAGGGCCCGCAGCGCCGCGACGAGGGGGTCATCCTGCTCGCGGGGGCTGCGGGCGGCCAGTTGCTCGGGCAGGCCCGGGGTCGCGGCGGCGCGCCTGAGCAGCGGGGCGAGGCCGCGCTCGTCGCTATCGGGGTAGCGCAGGCTGCGCACGAGGGCCCCATAGATCTCGTTGGCCTTGCCGGGCGGCACCTCGACCAGGTCGAGGCTGGCCGAGGCGACCAGCAGGTTCTCGCGCAGGGCGCGACGCGCGGCCAGCTCGACGAAGTGGCTCTTGCCGAAGCCATAGTCGCCGATCACGGCCATGGCGTCGCCGCCGCGCTCTTTGCTGCGGGCGAGGGCCCGGTCGAGGCTGACGCGCTCGGCCTCGAGGCCGATCGTGAGCGTCTCGACATCCTGGACGGGCACGATGCCCAGGCGCAGGGCCTCGAGGGTCTGGCGGGCGCGAAACTGGTCATGCTCGAGCACGGCGACGCGGGGAGCGGCGGCGGTTGCGGCGGCGCGGGGCAGCCAGGCGCTGAGCGACTCGGGCTCGAACTCGCGCGCGGGCAGCCTGTAGCGCCGCCCCGAATCGAAGCGCACCTCGAGCTCGTAGCCGCCCATATAGGTGCGCAGCAGCTCGCCGGGCCCAAGCTGGGGGTGGACCACACGGCGGGCCTGCTGAGTGTCTGGCTCTGCCATACTATGCATCCCCAGGCGTGAAGCGTGATCAGCCTTCATCCTTCAGTACGGTCGCTGCTGGCTATCGGCCAACTGCATCAGGGCCTCGCTCTGGCCGCGGATGGCGGCGGCGGCGTAGTCGGCGCCGATCTGGCCCTCGCCCTCTTCTTTCTGGCGGAACCACTCGGTGACCAGGGCCTTGATAAAGAGGCGCCGGTGGCTGATCGCCAGATACGAGGCGCGGGCGGCCTCGGAGAGGGTCGCGATATTGGCGGCCTGGATCTCGGGGTCGAGCTTCACGCCGTAGGCGCTCTCGAAGATCGGCAGCAGGCGGAAGCCGATCGCGCTCAGCAACTGCTCGTCGGGCACATCGAGATGCTCGAGGTTGATCTGGGGGCTGAAGGGGTTCGAGCGCGAGAAGTAGCCGGGGGCCTGCACGCGCTGCTGGAGGGCCGGGTACTTGGGCACGACATCGTGGATGAAGACCGGCGGTACGGCATAGAGGAAGAGGGCGCCGGGCAAATCCTCGCGGCAGCGGTCGATCACTTCGCGCAGATTATCGGTGGCGACCTTCTCAGAGCGGCCGCCCACGCTGAGCATGCGGTCGCCCTCGTCGAAGAGCAGGGCCAGGCCGGTGTAGCCCAGGGCCCGCACGATCTGACAGAGCGAGCGCAGCATCTTGAAGGCATTATTCCGGGTGATCTTCTCGGTGACCCCGACCGTGCGCAGATCGCGACTGTCCTCGGGGCTGAGCTCCTCGCCGTGAAGCCAGCGGCCCAGGGCCTCCTGGCGCAGGGTCTGGCCGCGCAGCAGGGCGCCGATAAAGCCCTGCACCGCCTTATGGAAACTCAGGCTATCGATGGGCGTCGTGGCGAGGGTCTGGCTCAGGGCGCGCACCTCGGGCAGCTCGGCGGCGCTCGGGTCGTCGAGGTCGAGCCCGTGGGGGGCGACCAGGCGGCGCAGGGTGCCCTCGATGAAGCGGGTCAGGCCGCGCTCGTCTTCGCTGAGGCTGCCCAGCTCGTGCCAGATGATGCTCGAGGCGACGGCGGCGTAGACGCGGCGCTGATCGTCGTAGGGGCTCTCTTTGGGGCTGAGGTCGACCTTACTGACGGCGAAGTTGCGGGCCCAGGCCCGGTCGCGCACGCAGTAGAGGAAATGGCTCTTGCCGCTGCCATAGTCGCCGACCACGAGCTTGAAGACCGCCCCGCCGTCGGCCAGGTACGAGCCGAGGTAGTGGCTATCGATGGCGTTGAGCAGCGACTCGTTGCCGACGTTATAGTAGCTCACGCCCTTCGAGAGGGGCGTGCCTGACTGGCCGAGGGTCTCGATAATCTGGCGCGCGAGGCGCGGTTCAGGGAGCATAAGCCCTCTGTGCGGGCAAAGCGTGCTGTGCCCCTACTCATCCTTGTCGAACTTCACATCGGCGATATAACGCCCGTCGTGGGGGCTCTCGCCCTCGACGATCCAGAGACTGCGCTCGGGATTATCGGTCTGCGACTTGGTGGCCACCAGGCCGAAGGCCCGCATGCCCTGGTGCTGGACGGGGGTGCGCGTGGTGAAGGTGTAGAAGTCGTAGGCGAACTGGGCGCGGCTATAGTCGACGAAGGCGCCCTTGCTCGGGGTGCTGCGGAAGGCCTTGGGCTGGCGCAGCAGCACCAGCTCGAGATAACACTCGACGATGCCGACCCGCGGCTCGGCCCCACCCTTACGGCGGCGCGCTGCCTCCCAGGCGGCGTACAGATCGCCCATCCAGCGGGCGCCGTCCTCGTTGCGGCCCATGATCGCCTTCGTCTCGCGGTCGTAGGTCTTGAGCACGGCCTCGACGCTGAGCGGCACGCGGCGGGCCACCAGATTCTTGCCGTAGCTCAGGGTCGCCGAGCGGCCGACGAAATCGGCGGCCAGCTCGAAGGGGCCGAGCTCGAAGCGCGGCGGGCGGCCGCCCAACTCGAGCCCGCGCTCGGCCAGGGCGTGGCGCAGGGCCAGCCCGAAGGTATCGCCGAGGGCGCGCTGGCCGGCCTCGAGCTCGTCGGCGAGCCGGGGCAGCAGGGCGGCGAGCTCGGGGTCGGCCAGCTTGCTGCCGGCGAGGGCGGCCTGGGCGCGCCCGAGCTTCACCACGTCGACCGTCTCGGCGCGCAGGGCGGCGACGGCGTCTTTGAGCGCGGCGGCCTGGGCGGTCAGCAGCTTCGTCTCGCGGCGCAGAGCGGGCAGCAGCGGGTCGATCGCCTCGTCGCGCAGCCGCGAGGAGGCCAGGGCGTCGAGAGCCCCCGGCGCGCCATCGATGCCCTGGCCGCGCTCGACATAGTCGCGCAGCGTGCGCTGCGCCTTGCCGAGCGAGCCAGCCGCGCCTTTCAGGGCTGCCTCGAGGTTTGCGGCCAGCTTCTGCCGCTGGGCGTAACGCTCGCGCAGCTGCTCAAGCGCCTCGATGAGCGCGAGATCGGACATGGTATTCCTTTACAAAAAAGGTGGCTGGATGGCGTCTGCGCGCCGATTATACCACAAGCGCACGTAGCGACCGCCATGAAGAGCCGCTCTCGTTTAGCGGCCGGGCGTGGGACTCAAAAGCGGGCGGGCGTGGCGAGCCAGGCCCGCCACGCCCCAGCCGGCGCTACCCCAGTGCAGCCAGGGCCCGCTCGACGCTGTCGGTGGGTGAGACCTTGACCTCGGCCTGGGCGATGCGGCCCTCTTCGTCGATCACGAAGTGACTGCGGATGATGCCCATGTAGGTCTTGCCGTACATGCTCTTCTCGCCCCAGACCCCGTAGGCCTCGGCGATGGCGTGGTCCTCGTCGACCAGCAGGGTGAAGGGCAGGTTGTGCTTGGTGCGAAACTTGGCGTGGGACTTCTGGCCGTCGGGGCTGACCCCGAGCACCACCGCGTTCTTCTCCTCGATCGCCAGGTAGTTGTCGCGAAAGCCGCAGGCCTGGGTGGTACAGCCCGGGGTGTCGTCCTTCGGGTAGAAGAAGAGCACGACCCGCTTGCCGCGGTAGTCGGCCAGGCTCACCGTCTCGCCGCTATCGGTCGTGGCCGTAAACTCCGGCGCGCTCGCGCCGACAACAGGTGCCTCTGCCATAGTATTCCTCGTCTCTGTGTTAATGCTTCCAACCTGAAGCTGGGTCACACAAGGGTTGCAGGGAGGGCGTGCCCTCCCTGAAAGACCCCATTTCTATCCTACGGCATGCCGCAAGCATGGCTTGCGAGCACTTAGCGCCGCACGGTGGGCAGGTAAACGCGCTCGTCGCTCAGCAGCTCGACCTTGGTAATCGTGGTCACCTGCTCGCGGGCCAGCTCGGGGCCGACGCTGATCCGGTAGACGCCCGTATCGGCGCTCGGGCTGAAGTGCTGCAGGTAGATGTAGAGCTCTTGCCCGGCGGTGACCTTGAGCGGGACGGTGAGGTAATCCTCGCCGCTCGGGATGTAGTTGAAGTAGCCGGTGCGGGCGAACGAGAAGATCGAGTCGGTGATGTAGACGAAGGGGTCCATGTCGAAGCCCAGGCCGGTGACGCGCACCACCAGCTCTCCATTGTACCCCTGGGGGACGGTCACGCGAAAGGCGTCCACATCGTCGGCGTAGTCGATCTGGCCCGACACGTCGCTGTTATCGGGCGCGAGCGGCGTGGCCTCCTCGGGCCAGCCCTTGTGGTCATCGCTCTCGTAGCCGCTGGCGGTGATCTGGAAGCTGGTGACACGCTCGAAGTTCGCGCCGACCGGCGTCGTCTCGGGCACGCGGCCGCTCTGGGCCTCGGTGCTGAGGTCGGTGAACTCGGCGGTTCCCGCGCTATTGTCGAAGCTGACGGTGACGTTGTAGATCCCGTCGAGGTGGTAACGAACGATGCCCGAGTAGATCCCATCGCCGGCCAGCTCGTCGGGGGCCCGGCCGTCGTCCAGCATCAGCACCGAGAGGACGGCGCCGTCGGGCGCCTCGACCTGGCCGACCACGCGGGCGTTGGTGATTGGCCGGTTGGTGCCCACGCTGGCCGCGATGACGATCGGCTCGGGGTAGTTGACCGTCTTGCCCTCGACCACGGCCACCGAGGCGGCCAGGGCCACGCTGTCTTGCTTCGAGACCCCGCTGACCGCGTAGTCGACGGGCATGCTCAGCCCCTGGGCGGCCTGGAGCCTGAGCTGCCAGACGCCCGTGCTCGCCGCCACCCTCAGATAACAGAGCACCTCGGGAAACTCGGTGTCCTGCTCTGCCGAGCAGGTGACGGGGCGGCTCGCCCCGGCCGGGTCGATCAAAGTTGCGGTCAGGTTGCCTAGAGCCTCGCGATGCGTAAGGGTGACCTCTAGCTCGGCGAGCGAGGCGTCGACGACGAGGGGCACGGTGATGGGCGCCGTGCTGTCGACAAGTGCGCTGTCGGCCTTCAGGGCGATCCGGACCTGGGGGAAAAGGGCCCGGTCGCTGGCGCTCAGGGCCTCGAGCAGATCGCCGGTGGGGCTGCCGTCGCCGTTGCTGCCGTCGATGTAGGTGAAGGCCCCGCCGGTCTGGGCGGCCAGCTCTTGCAGCTCGGCGCTGAGCCGCTCGGAGGTGACGTAGCCGAGGGCGAAGAGCTTGACCCCGGCGCTCTGGTAGGCGCCGACCAGGCTGAAGGGGGCCGCGCCGGTGGTATGGGGCCCGCCGGTGATCAGATAGACCGCCGCTGTGCTGTCGGCGGTGAAGCCGCTCAGTTCGTCGAGGGCGCGTTGCAGAGCCGCGCCCGTGGCTGCGGCGGCGTTGCCGGCCTGAATGGCGTCGATGGCCGCCTTGATCACCGCGCGGTCGCCATCGCTGGCGATAACCGTGGGGGCGAGCCGGACGCTCACCGCGCCGTCGAAGCTGATAATGCCGAGGGTATCGCCGAGGGCGGCCCGGTCGACGAGACGGCGGGCGGCGGCCTTGAACGCCTCCAGGTCGCTCGCCCCGCCCCCGTCGCGTGACGAGGCGTCGATGACCAACTGGCGCACAACCCCGCCGGGGGCGGCCAGGGTCTGCAGGCCGGCGGTGACCTGGGCGGGGGAGGGGTTGCGCAGCACGTCGATCGCCAGGGCGGCGCGGGCGTTCGCCTGGGCCCCGGGCAGCTCGAGCCTGGCGATCTCGCCCGCGCCCGGGGCGACGGCCGCCAGCTCGGGCCAGTAGATGCGCACCGGCTGGGTGCTGCGGGCGCCATCGCGAGGGTCCTGCTCAAGCGGGCGGGCCAGGGTCTCCCAGGCGCTGGCGCCGTAGACGCGGCGCTGGGCATTGTCGCCCGTGTTCGTGGTCGCCGTCGAGAAGTTCAGGTAGCGAGCGTCGTTCTGGCGGGCGGCGTTGAACGACTCGCTCATTATCGAGAAGGGGATGTAGCTATCCTCGGCGCAGGGCTGGTTGATGCGCAGCCGGTTTGCGCAGGGCAGGCTCGTGTTCGCATACTCGTCCAGCTGCGAGTAGGCGTAGTGGCCGTACTCATGGCCGAGGGTGTAGCCGCCTTCACGCAGATCATTCGGCGACGCGAAGTGGTCCTGCGGTGGGTTAGAGTTCCAGATGTCGCAGAACTCGACGCGACCGCCGGGGTACCTCGTGCGGTCCAACCCCGAGGTCGACGCGTTGGGCCAGCAGCGCTGGACCCAGATAATTTCGGCGCGGTCGGCGGCGCCGCCGTTCGGGTAGATGCTGATCCGGCCCAGGCGGTGGACGCCATTGGTCATCTCGTAGATCGCGTCGGCGAAGTGCCCCAGGATGGTCCTGATGCCCTGCTCTTTGGTCGCGTCGATCGCCCCGTAGTACGAGATCGTGATGTCGAAGGTGCGGGCGATGGCCGCCGGAGCCCCCGGGAGGTTAACCTGGGCCGGCAGGCTGTAGTTCGAGACGCCGGCCCGGTTGACCGCGCGCACGCGGTAGCTGTAGGAGGAGCCGGCGGTCTTGGGGCTGTCGTCGGTGAAGACGGCGCCGACGACGGGGGCCTGGCTGATCTGCTCCCAGCCCGCGCCGCCCGGGCTCTGGCGCTCGACCTCGAAGGTGACATAGCTGGCCGCCCCGCCGGTGTTCCAGGTCAGGTTGACCCGACCATTCTCGCCCAGGCTGGCGCTCAGGTTAGACGGGGTTGGGGCGGCGGGCATGGGCCGCAGCTCTACGTCGTCGATCTGCCAGAAGTAGTCGCGGTCGCCGCGGTAGTAGAACTCGACCACCACATTCGAGCGGCCCCCGGCCAGGTTCGAGAGGTCGAGCGTGCGCGTGCCGGCGAAACTCGAGGGCACGCCCCAGGGCTGCGCGAAGCTCTGGCCCCCGTCGACGCTGACATATACCTGGGCCACGTCCTCTTCGCTGGCGCCGAGGTTGGGATCGTCGTAGCGCCGGAAAAAGGACTTGAACGAGAGCTCCACGAAGGGGGTGTTGGAGAAGTTGACGGCCGGGGTGCGGAGCGAGACGTTCGTGACCCCCCCGAAATACCCGCTGTCGGCCAGGGCGAAGCCGCCGGCGCCGCCGGTGCGGTTCACGCGCCCCGCCGGGTCGTCAAAGCGCCAGACCCGCCCCTGGCTCGGGTCTTGCCCGAAGTCCACATTCGACCAACCCGCGGGCAGGCCGCCGCCCGCGAAGCTCTCGGAGAGCGTGACGAGGGCCGGGCAGGCCAGGGTGGTGGCGCTGGCGACTGCGCTGTAGGGCGATCGGCCCGCGGCGCTGGCAGCGCGCACGCGGTAGGCGTAGGTCGCCCCGCAGCCCACACGCTGGTCGCTGTAGGCGACGGTGTCGGCGGGGACGGTCGCGAGCTCGGCCCAGCCGGTGACGCCGTCGGGCGAGCGCTCGATCAGGAAGGCCGTCTCGCTGGCGCTGGCGTCGGTCCAGTTCAGATCGATCCGGTTGGCGTCGCCGGCCGCGGCGGCGGCCAGGCCGGTCGGGGCGGCCGGGGCGCCGTCCACCAGCAGCTCGATATCGTCGAGCTGCCACTCGTAGGCCCAGGTGCCCCGATAGCGGAAGCTGATCTGCGCCTGGGGCTGGTTGGCCAGGCGATCACTCAGGTTGAGGGTGATGGTCCCTTCGGTGTTCACGCCGGTGTAGCTCTCGACGGTGGCCCAGCTCTGGCCGCCGTCGGTGCTGATGTCGACGTCGCCGCTCGAGTTCTCGAAGGCCTGAAAGTAGGTCCTGAAGCGCAGCTGGACGCTGTTGATCCCGCTCAGGTTCAGCAGCGGCGTGCGCAGCCGGGTGTCCATCACCACACCCTGGCCCTCGTAGTCGCTATCCGCGCTAATGAAGCCGCCGGCCCCGCCCGTGCGGTTGGGGCGGTTGCCCGGATTGTCCGTCCGCCAGCCGGTCTGTACGGCGCCGGGGTCGTTCTCTACCGTCCAGCCGGCCGGCAGGTTGGGGGCAGAGAATGTCTCGAGGGGGAGTCCGGCGGGCTGGGCGGCGGTCGGCAAGCTGAAGAGCCCGGACAGGAATAGAACGAGGATCGGCAGCAATAGCCGCCTGGACGAACGGCTCGAGAAGGGGGCCACAGATCCGGTGTTGTCTTGCGACACAGCTTCAGACTCCTAATGCAGGCGATAACGTGGCCGGTACTGTATGGGGGGTTACCAGTAGGTGGTGTGATTGTCGGCCAGGCGATTGGTCTTGTCAATGCCATACTTCCGTCACACTTCTGTAGAAAGCCGGGTATAACTCCCTGCTAACCTGGCTTCAAGGATCGTTCGCGCGGGAGGGGTTATGTTCCGACGTCTGTTCCCATGCCTGTTGCTCGCGGGCCTCTTGCTGAGCGCCTGCGGCGATAATCGCTCGTTCACGTGGCGCCAGATCGATACCCAGGTCCAGGTCCGCGCCGACGGCTCGCTCGCCGTCAGCGAGAGCCTGACCCTGGCCTACAGCGGCGGCCCCTTCACCTTCGCCACACGCGACCTGCCCGAGCGCCGGCTCGACGGGGTGGGGGCGATCGGCGTGTCCGACGGCGAGCGGGTCTACACGCAGGTCGACGACGAGGACAGCGATGAGCCCTACACCTTCAGCGTGACCCGCGACGGCGACGAGCAGCGCGTGCGTTGGGTCTACCCCGCCACCACGGGCGGCGAGCGCACCTTCGTGCTCAGCTACGAGGTGTACGGCGCGATCCGGCGGAGCGGCGCGACCGACGAGCTGTGGTGGACCATGGTCTTCGGCGGCCGCGACGAGCCGGTCGAGGGGGCCAGCGGCAGCATCACGCTGCCCGCGCCGACCCCGCCCGAGCAGCTGGTCGCAAGCGCGCCCGACGCGCCCGCGCAGCTCAGCCTGGCCCCCGGCGAGGTGAGCTTCAGCTCAGGCCCCATCCCGCCCGATAGCGAGCTGACCGTGCGCCTGAGCTTCCCAGAGAGCATCGTCGGCGGCGAGACCCCTAGCTGGCAGTTGGCCGAGGCCGAGCAGGCGACCTACGACACCACCACCAGGCCGACGGTCAACCTGCTGCTGTCGGCGCTCACCGCCGGGCTGGCGGCGCTGCTCGCCGCCCTGATCTGGGGCTGGCGGCGGCGCAACCGCGACCCGCAGCCCCTCGGCTTCGCCGGCGACGCGCTGCCGGCCCCGCCCGACGCGCTACCCCCGGCCCTGGCCGCCCGGCTCACCGGGAGCTCTGACGGCCAGGCCCTCCTGGCGACCCTGTTCGAGCTCGCCAACCGCGGCGCGCTGGTCTTTCGCGAGCGGCAAGCCTCTAGCGCACAGCTGGCGGTCGCCCGGACCGGCGCCCAGGCGACCCCGCTCGCGCCCTACGAGGCGACGGCCCTGGCCCTGACGCCCGACGACGGCGAGCTGACTCTCGACGGCAGCGCCGCCCTGATCACGGCCGCGCAGACTGTGGGCAAGCAGGCCCAGGCGGCCCTGGTCGAGCGCGGGCTGATCGACGAGGCGGCCCTGGCGCGCAGGCGCGGCGGCTACCTCGCCGGCGGGCTGCTGACGACCCTCGGCGCGGCCGGCATGCTCCCCGCGCTACTACTGGCTGGGCGTTTCAGCTGGTGGCTGCCGGCCCTCGCCGGCGTGCTGCTCGTGGCGGGCGTGGCCTGGCTGATCGTCGCGGGCGGAGTGCGCGGGCTCACTCAGGCCGGCGCCGACGCCATGGCGCGCTGGCGGGCCCACCAGCGCTACCTGCATGGGCTGCGCCCCGAGGCGGCCCCGGCGGGGCAGTTCGGGCGAATGCTGCCCTACGCCGTAGCCCTTGGCGCGGCGCCGGGGCTGACCCAGGCCTATGCTCGCTCGGCCGAGCCCATGCCGGTCTGGTTCTACCCTGCGGTCGTCGCGGGCGACGGGTCGGGCGGCGGCGGGGGCGAGGGGCTGGCGGGCAGCCTGCTCCTGCAGGACTTCAGTCAGAACTTCGTGCTGGCGATCGGCGGCGCGAGTGCCGGGGCCGACGGCGGGGGCGGGGGCGGCGATGGTGGGGCCAGCGGGGGCGGCGACGGCGGGGCGGGCTAGTCGGCTTGCCATCCCTTCTCGCCGCGTGAAACGGTCTCACCTGACGCCGCACGTCAGCAGGGGCTATGATCAGGGCGGCACCCGAGAGCGGCCACCTTGCCACGCGGTGTACGTCGCACCGCGCCGCGGTGTGCCATTTGCCCCCGCGAGACTATGCGACGACAGATTATCATCATCGGCAGCGGCTTCGGCGGCCTGAGCGCCGGGATCAGGCTGGCCGCCAAAGGCCACCAGGTCACCATCCTCGAGAAGCGCGACCGGCCCGGCGGCAAGGCCTATACCTACAGCGCCGACGGCTTCACCTTCGACAGCGGGCCAACCCTGGTCACGGCGCCCTTTATGTTCGACGAGCTCTGGCGGGCCGCCGGACGGCGCCGCGAGGACTACTTCACCTTGCAGGAGTGCAGCCCCTACTACCGCATCTTCGACCACGTGGGCCGCTACTTCGAGTACAGCGCCGACGAGCAGACGATCATCGAGCAGATCCGCGAGCGCAGCCCCGGCGACGTCGAGGGCTACAGGCGCTTCATGGCCTCGACCAAGCCGATCTTCCAGAAGGGCTTCGTCGAGCTGGCCGACCAGCCCTTCCTGCGCTTCAGCGACATGCTGAAAGTCGCGCCCGACCTGGTGCGGCTCAAGTCGTACCTGAGCACATATCAATACGTCTCGCGCTTCATCAAAGACGACTTCCTGCGGCGCTGCTTCTCATTCCACCCGCTCTTCATCGGCGGCAACCCGTTCGACTCCTCGTCGATCTACGCCATGGTCGACTACCTCGAGCGCGAGTGGGGCGTACACCACGCCGTCGGCGGCATGGGCGCGGTGGTCGCAGCCATGGTGCGGCTCTTCCAGGATATTGGCGGGAGCCTCGAGCTCAACGCCGAGGTGGCCGAGATCCTGGTCGAGGGCCGGCGCACGGTGGGCGTGCGTTTGGCCGACGGCAGGGTGCGCCGCGCCGATACGGTGATCTCGAACGCCGACGTGGCCTACACCTACCAGCGGCTGGTCGCGCCGCGCCACCGCCGCATCTACACCGACCGGGCCCTGCGCCGCAAGAAGTACAGCATGTCCGTGGCCGTGCTCTACCTGGGCATCAACAGGCGCTACGACGACACCGACCTGGTGCAGCACAATATCATCCTGAGCGAGCGCTACGAGGGCCTGCTCGACGATATCTTCAACAAGCGCCGCCTGGCCCGCGACTTCTCGCTCTACATCCACAGGCCCTCACACGCAGACCCGAGCCTGGCGCCCGCGGGATGCGAGGCCCTCTATGTGCTCTCGCCGGTGCCCAACCTGGGCTCGCGCACCGACTGGTCGCAGGTCGGGCCGGCCTATCGCGACCAGATTGTCAGCTACCTCGAGCGCAACTACATGCCTGAGCTGTCGCGGCACATCGTCTGCGAGCACATGGTCGATCCACGCTACTACCAGGATACGCTCAACAACTATCTCGGGGCGGCCTTCAACATGCAGCCGCTGCTGACCCAGTCGGCCTGGTTCCGCCCCCACAACCGCTCTGAGGAGCTCGCCAACCTCTATTTTGTGGGCGGCGGCACCCACCCGGGCGCGGGGCTGCCGGGCGTGCTCTCGTCTGCGGTGATCGCGGAGAATCTGATCGGGGCGCCATAGCCAGGCAAACGTCTCAAGCAGCGAGGCCACACCCAGTGGGTGTGGCCTCGCTCGTGTGCTTTAGAGCTTGGCGGCGGGCTCGAGGCCGGCCAGACGCAACGTGACGAGCCGGGTGAGATCGCAGGGGCTAACCTGGGGGAGGTAGTCGGTCTCGAGCATGACGGCGGGCACATCATCACAGGCCGCCATACACTCGAGCTCCTCGACCACGAGCTGGTCGGGATAGGCGGCAATAAGCTGGGTGATGGCCTGGAGAAACTCGGGGCGACTCCGGGCGCAGAGACGGCACATCATCAGCTGGACGGGCATGGGAGGTTGACCTTTCGAGGCGCTGATGGCCTGCCCGCAAGCCGGCGGTGCATGACCTCAGCACAGGCAGGGCAACGCACAACACTGGCACGCGCCCCGCGCCCCCGTAGTGTACATCTCCTCGCGACACTTTGCAAGACCTGTGCACAGATCATCCAGTGGGGATGCTCGGGGCGACGCCGTTGCGCTATAATGGAGGCATGCTTCGCACGCTCCGTCGCAACCAGGTCGCGGCGCCCGTCACGGCGCCCGCCGAAATCGCCGTCTGCCGCCACGACAGGCTCGACATCAGCTACCTACAGGCCGGCGACGCCGGGCCTGCAGTGGTCATGCTCCACGGCTGGGGCGCCTTCAAAGAGCTATGGTGGGCCACGCTGCGCGGCATGGGCCGCGACCACCGCTGCTTCGCCCTCGACTTCCCGGGCCACGGCGACTCGCCGATCGGCAGCTCGGACTCGATCGGCGCCCTCGCCGAGACGGTGGCGGCCTTCTGCGACGACATGGGGCTGGGCGAGATCGTGCTGATGGGCCACTCGATGGGCGGGGCCGTAGCCGCAGAGCTGGCCCTGCGCCGCCCCGAGCTGGTCAAACGCCTGGTGCTGGTCGACGCCGCCGTCGACGCCCACCTGATGCCGCTCTACGCCCGCATCTACCTCATCCCGACCTTCGGCTGGGGCATCCTGCGGCTCAGCCAGCTGATCGGCCGCCAGATTCGCCCGATCGGGGCCATGGTGCCCCACGAGCACGGCGGCGGCCTGCTGCGCCCATGGCTGCGCCGCGCCTCCTATATGGCCGGCTTCGAGCCCGAAGGCCTGCACCGCATCTACCGCTCGCTCTTCGCCACCCAGGCCGGCGGCCGCCTGGCCCAGATCAGCGTGCCGACCCTGGTGATCACCGGTCAGTTCGACGGCCTCGTGCCCACGACCAACTCGCGCCGCCTCGCCCGGCTCGTCCCCGGCGCCCGCTATAAGGAGATCCGCGGCGCGATGCACAACCCCATGGACGAGCGCCCGCGCAGCTTCGAGCGGGCGGTGCGCATATTTCTCGCCGAGGGGTAGGATGCTGTCAGAGCTGCTCTGGGGGTGCTGGACGGATACATGGGGCGCACACATGGGGCGCACACATGGGTGCGCCCTTACGGGAGGCTGGGTGCGCCCTCACACAAGGCTGGGTGCTGGACGCACACATGGGTGCGCCCTTACGGGAGGCTGAGCGACAA